>CAYMHO010000001.1:0-89650 GCA_964390195.1 uncultured Fimbriiglobus sp.
TCGGCCGGGGACGTGACCGGGGCCCTCCGCACCGCGGACAGCATCAAGCACGACGTCGACATTCAAGCTGAGGCGTTGCGGGCAATCGCGTCGGTGCAGGCGTCGGCCGGGGACGTGACCGGGGCCCTCCGCACCGCGTACACCAGCAGGAACGCGAAGGACCGAGCCGAAGCGTTGCGGGTAATCGCCGTATCTCAGATGCGAGTACACCAACGCCCCGAAGCCGAAGGCAACTTTCGCGCGGCCATTCGGTCTGTAGAAGGGCTTTCAACAGAAGACGATAAAGCCTCAGGATACACGCAAATCGCGGTCTCTCAGGTTCAGGTAGGATTTGCCACGGAAGCACTGGTCACGGCAAACAAAATCCTTGTCGATGTCCACGAACACTTCTCAAAGGTCGCTGACGCGCTTGTGAAGCGCCGGGAGATTGTTGCGTTTAAGCTCTACCTCCAACTTGCCGGACGGGATGCCCGTACCGCGATTCACGCCTGTGGGCAGCTCGCACGGCTGTACCCGGCCGACGCCGCCGCCATTGCCGAGTTGTCGCTCTCGCGACGGCCGGCGGCCGGGCGGTGAGTCCGGCCGTCCGAATTCGGACCCGGATTCCGGGTCGCCCCTCAGATTGCCACCGGCGCACTCGCCGGCCGGACCACCCCGAGCCGGACGGCCAGCCTCTCGGCCGACTCGGCCCACGAAATGTTGACCGCCCGGTCGGCGGCGGTGACGGCCGGCGGGTCGGTCAGCGTGGCCCGCAACGCCTCCGCCAGCGCGACCGCATCGCCCGGTGGGACCAGACGGCCGGCCGGCCCGCGGACCAGTTCCGGGATGCCGCCGACGGTCGTCGCCACGAACGGCACCCCGCACGCGATGGCCTCCCGCAGCACGTTCGGGATGCCTTCGGAGTAGCTCGGCAGCGTAACCACGTCGGCCGCCCGGTACCAGTCTGGCAACTCGGCTTGCGGCTTCGGCCCGACCAGCAGCACCCGTCCGCCGACCCCGTACCGCTCGGCGATCGCTTTCACCCGGTCGGCGTCCGGCCCGCGACCCACCACGTAGCAGGTAAACTCCGTCCCGCCCCCGGCCAGCCGCCCGCACGCTTCCGCTAGTACGCCGGCCCCCTTGCTCAACAGCACGTTCCCGACGAACAGGATCACCCGCCCGGTGTCAGCCAACCCGAGTCGCCGCCGTGCCGCCGTCCGGTCGCCGGGGGTGAACAGCTCCAGGTCGGTCCCTTCGGGGACGACGTTCACCCGCCCTGGTTCGGCCCCAAGCCTCACCGAGTGCTCGGCCAAGTCGCGGCTGACCGCCACCACCCCGTCGGCCTCCCGCAACGCCTCGGCCACCCGCACCCGCCGGCGGTCGTCCTCGGTCGTCACCAGCACGTCCGACCCGATCACCTTGATGACCACCGGCAGGCCGGCTTCCCGGCCGAGCCGCACGGCCGCCCACCCGTCCGGGTGCGCCCAACACGAGAGCAGGACGTCCGGGCGGAAGGTGGCGATCACCCGCCGCACCGCCTCCCGCACGCTGGCCAGATAGCACTCCCCGTACAGGTGCCGCAGCACCCGCGGGGGGTAGAAGTAAGTCGGGTGCCACACCCGCACCCCGTCGCGTTCGACGGGTGCGGGCAGGTGCCGATAGCTCGCCCGCTGGCGGAAGCGCTCGAGCCAGCCGACGGGTACGACCGCCGCCACCTCGTGACGGCGGGCGAGTGCCGCCAGTTGCAGGCGGTTGAACGGTGAGGCCAACTCGTGGCCCGGCCGTGGGAACAGGGAACTCAGGTAGAGGATTCGCATGGGCGGCGCTCACCCGGTGGCCAACAGGGGTGCCAGGTGCCGCTCCACCTCGGCCAGCCGGGCGGCCCAACTCTCGTCCCGCACCGACTCGCTGATGTCGGCCTGCGGGCCGGGTCGCTCCAGCGCCGCCCGCAGTTCGCCCACGAACTCGTCCGGCGAGCGGGCGATGCGGCAGTGCGGCAGCACCCGCACCTCGGGGATGTCGGTGGACACGACCGGCAGGCCGGCGGCCAGGTACTCGCGGGCCTTGAGCGGGTTGGCGTTGAGCGTCACCTCGGTGACGGGGAAGGGGATGACGGCGGCGTCGAACCCCTTGCAGTAGGCCGGCAGGTCGGCGTACGGCTTGCGGCCGAGCAGGTGAACGTTCGGCTCGCCGGCCAGGGCCGACACGTCCATCGTCGATTTGCCGAGCAGCACCAGCGAGCCGGTGGGGAAGCGGCGGGCGGTGTGAACCAGTAGCGGCACGTCCACCCAGTCGTCGGCGATCAGCCCGAAGTAGCCGATGATTGGTCGGGGAAGGTTCGCGATCTCGGGTGGCACCAGCGTGTCCCCCTTCAGGGCTTTGGCGAAGTGGTCGAAGTCCACCCCGTGCCGCACCAGCACCGTCGGGGCGTGGGGCGACCGCTTCGACGCCAACAGTTTCTCCGCCGACACGACCACCAGATCGGCCTTGTGAATCAGATCATTCTCGACGGCGGCGAGGGCTGCGGTGTCCACACCCTTGAACGCCGTGTACTCGTCCACGCAGTAGTAGATCACCCGCTCCTCGTTGAGTTGGCCGGCCAGCACCCCGGCGGCCGGGTTGAACACCCAGTTGATCGGCCGGCGGAACTTCAACTGCCGCATCGCCCGCCGCACCTGCCACCGCAACAGCCGGGCGTTCAGCCGCCGTAAGGCCGTGTTCCCCCACGCGGGGATGACCAGCGGGCTGAACACGAACAGGTTCGGTTCCACCTCGCGGACCGGCTCGGCCGCCGCCTTCAGCTTGGCGACGATCCGCCCCAGGTCTCGCTTGTTCGTCAGCGACGGCGAGCGGTAGCCGATGCTGTTCACCCACAGCACCCGGTTCTCCTTCGCCAGCAGCCGCATCAGGTGCGTCTTGGAAAGTGGGTCGCCGGTCCAGTCGTGGCTGAAGCAGAGCATGTCGCGGCCGGTCAGCACGCGGCCGGTGCGGGCGATGTGTTCACGGGGTGACGCTTCAAGCGTGGCGGGCATGGCGAACCTCAGAACTCCTGTAGCCGGCCTCTGTGAGGCCGGTCCGGACCGGCCTCACAGAGGCCGGCTACAACATGGCGGCGGTCCGCCCGACGGCCGGGGTGGTGCGGTACAGGCGGTCGTACTCGGCGGCCATCCGGTCGAGCGAATACCTCCGCTGGAACTCGTCGCGACCGGCGGACCCCAGGAGGGTGGCGAGGACGGGGTCGCGGAGGACGGTGGCGATGGCGATGGCCGCCGCCGCGTCGTCACCGGCGGGGAAGAGCAGGCCGTTCACCCCGCTGCGGACCACCGCCGGGATGCCCCCGACGGCCGAACACGCCACCGGCACCCCCGCCCGCCACGCCTCCAGCAGCGACACCGGGAACCCCTCCGACCGGCTGGTCAGGGCGAACACGTCCATCACCTGCAACAGTTCCTCCGGCCGCGGCCGGTAGCCGGCGAAGTGGACGCGGGGTGACAGCCCCAGGTCGGCGGCCAGCGTTTCCAGGGTCGCCCGCTCGGGGCCGTCGCCGACGACCAGCACCCGCACGTCCGGGAACTCCCGCGACAGCCGGGCGGCGGCTCGCAGCAGCACGTCCTGCCGCTTCACCTCGGCCAGCCGCCCGACGGTGCCGACCACCGGCACGCCCTCCAGAATGCCGAGCGAGGCCCTCACGGCGGCCGGGGTGGGCAGGTCGGCCGGCACCTCCGGCGGGATGCCGTTCGGGACGACTTCCACCTTCGACCGGGGGACGGTGCCCCAGCGGGTGACGGCGGCGGCGATCTCGTCGGACACGCAGCAGAAGCGGCCGACGCTCCGGGCGGCGGCGTGGAAGAACAGCCGCGCCTTCAGCACCCGTGTGAACCCGTGTTCGCGGGCGAAGTGGTTGCCGTGTTCGGTGTGCACCACGGGGATGCCGAGCCGCCGGGCGGCCTGACCGAGATACCACGCCGCCCCGATCTGGTGGGTGTGGACCGCGTCCGGCCGGAGGGCGACGAGGGTTTCGGCGGCGTGGTCGATGAACGCCGGGTGTCGGCCGGCGGGCTTACCCAGGCTGACGACCGTCGCCCCCGCGTTCACCGCCTCGTCGGCCAGTCGGCCGGGCTTCTCCACGCACACCACGCTCACCCGGTGCCCGGCTGCTATCCCGGATCGCACCAGCCCGAGCGCGAGCCGCTCCAGCCCGCCCACGTCGAGGGAGTGAACGCCGTGGGCGATGTGAAGCCGTTCGGTCACCGCGCCCCTCCGTCGGGGTGAGCGAGCACCCGCCGGCCGAGCAGTTGGACGACGGTGGCCGCCAGCATCCGCGGGCGGTTCACCCGGCCGCCGTTCCCGTCGGCCATGCCGAGCGGCCACGCGGCCAGCGAGCGGACGAACCGGCCGGCGGCGGTCAGCCGATGTCCCGCGTCCCGGTACATGAGGCCGCAGTTGTACCGGAAGTACGCCCACGCCTTCCGCCGCAGGGCCGGCCGGCGGTGGAACACCCCGTCGGCCTCCAGCTTCGCCAGGATCCGGCGGAGGCCGGTCTCCATTCGCACGGCGTTCTTGCTCAGGCTGTTCGGCGTGCCCACCCGATAGCCGACGAGCCGTGCCGGGAGGACGCCGACGGCCGACACGCGGGCGACCCGCAGCCACAGGTCGTAGTCCTCCGGCCCCTGGAGCGAGGGGTCGAACGGGCCGGCCGCCCGGAGGACGTCGGTGCGAGCCAGGACGGTGGAGGTGACGAGGCTGTTCCGCTCGATCAGTTCGTCGAGCGTGACCGGCAGCGGCTCGGCGACGAGCGACAGCTCGGGGTGCGCGGCGGCCGGCCAGTCGTACACCCGCGTGCCGAGCAACCCGAGTTGGGGGCGGGCGGCGAGTGTTCGTGTTTGCAGTTCCAGCTTGCGGGGGTGCCACACGTCGTCGGCGTCGAGGAACGCGACCGCGTCGCCGGTGGCCTCGGCGACCCCCAGGTTGCGGGCCGACGACACCCCGCCGTTCGGCTTGCGGACGTATCGGAGGCTGTCGCCGAACCGGGCGAGCCGGTCGGCGGTGTCGTCGGTGGACCCGTCGTCCACCACGATCACCTCGTGCGGCGGGGCGGTCTGCGCGAGCGCGCTCTCGACCGCCCCTGCCACCAGCGGGCCGCTGTTGTAGGTCGGGATGACGACGCTCACGCGCATGGCGGGTGTCACCGTGTGGCCAGTTGGGGACGGGGGGCGGCGACCCGGCGGTAGTATGCCAGGATGGCGTCCACCACCCGGTCGCGGGAGAAGTTCGCCAGGCAGTGCCCGCGGGCGGCCTGACCCGTCGCCGCACGGCGGACCGAATCGGTCAGCAGCGATCCGAGCGCCGCGGCCAGTTCACCCGGTGCGGCCATGTCCACCCGCACCCCGCCGGGGCCGGTCATCCACTCCGGGATCGGGTGATTGTGAACGACGCACGGCAGCCCGGAGGCGGTCGCCTCGATCAGCGCGATCGGCATCATCTCGAACAGGCTGGCGAGGGCGAACAGGTCGGCCGTGCGGTACAGGTCCGGCATCCGCCCGCGGGGGAACCGTATCAGGAACCGCACCCGGTCGCCGAGCAGTCGTGTCCCCTGTTCGATCAGCTCGTCCGTCTCGGTTTCCCACCCGCCGGCGACGACCAGCCATACCGGCAGCCACGGGGCGACCTGCCGCAGCCGGGCGAACTCGACGAGCAGGTGGTCGATCCGTTTGTGGTGCCGCTTGACGGCCGCGGCCGTCAGCACCACCAGCCCGTCCGCCGGGATGCCGAGTTCGGCCCGCAGTTCGTCCGCCCGACTGGGGGCGAAGCGATGCGTGTCGATGAAGTTCGGGACGGCGGTCCAGGTCGGTTTCCACGCCCCGGCTTCGCGAGCCTGCTCCAGGTGCCACGGGGCGAGGTGCTGGAGGAACTCGATGCGGCGGAGGAAGGCGACCGGCTCCTCGGTGCCGTGGGCGAGCACGGTGCGGGTGCGGACCAGCCCGAGCCGCCGCGCCCGCTGGGCGATCAGTGCCACCTGCGGGTCTTGTACGTGCAGCACGTCGATGCGGTGCCGACGTAGGAACGGCAGCAGCCTGAGGGCGAAGGTGGTCTGTTCGACGTCGTACGGGGAGCCGAGGCCGAGCCGCCACGACGCCCGCCGCGGGAGCAGCTTGAGCAGCCGGCGGGTGCCGTCCGACTCGCGGCGGAGGCACGGCACCACCCGTTCATACGGGCGGGTGGCGGTGCCGGCTCCTTTACACAACGTCACGTCTTCCCCACGAGCGGCGAGCGCGGCTGCCAGGTCGTCGGCCCACGCCTCGATCCCGCGGGCGACGTGCCCGAGGCCGCTCGACGCGACGGCGATCTTCAGCCGGTTCATGCGTGCCCCCCCGCGGTAGCCCAGCCGAGTTCTTCTTCGAGCCGGTCGAGCACCCTGTCCGGGTGGGAGCGGACGGCGAACGCCATCGCTGATTCGGATAGTGTGGCCAACCGGTCGCGGTCGGCGTGCAGGTCGGCCAGGTGGCGGCCCATCGCGGCCGGATCGTCGATCGGCACGCGGTAGCCAGTCCGGCCGTCGATGATGACGTCCGCCGCCCCGCTGTCGGCGGTGCCGATGACCGGCAGCCCGCACGCCATCGCCTCGCAGTTCACCACCCCCAGCCCCTCGACGATCCGCGACGGGAACAGGAACACGTCGTGAGCGCGGTACAGGCGGATGAGTTCGTCGTGCGGCGGGGCGCCGGCCCAGGTGAGGCGGTCGAGGATACCGGCCGCCCGCGCCCGCCCCTCCAGCTCAGGCCGCATCGGCTCTTGGTGCAGCCCGGCCAGCGTCAGCCGCACGTCCGCCCCGGCCTTGACCGCCGCGGCGACGGCGTCGATGGCCACGTCCGGCCCCTTCAGCCGCTCGGTGCGGCTGACGAACAGCGCCCGCAGGTGCGGGGCGGTGGACCCGTCACGCCCGACGGCAGTCCCGTCCGGGTTGAAGAACGCCGGGTCGAGGATGATCGGCACCACCGGCGGCGGGGGGATGTTCGCCGCCCGTCCGAGGTCGGCCGACACGAACGTGGAGATGCACGCCGCCGGGGTGTAGCCGGCCGGCCGCGGGCCGGCGTACAGCCCGGCCGCCCGGCCGAGCAGCCCGACCGCCCGCTTCGCCCACCGCACCGGTCCGGCCCGCCGCCCGCCGCGGGCGAGGTCGATGTACGGGTCGAACCCCGGCAGGTTCCGCCACGCCTGCCCGAGCCAGGTGTCCCCGGCCCAGGTGAGCGACGGCACCCCGGCGGTGACGGCCGCGTGGTAGGTGTTGAACCCCACCCCGTCCATGCCGGTGCAGAAGATCGCGTCCGGGCGTGTCTCGGCGATGACACGACGGACAGCCGCCCGATTGCCGGCGGCGGCCGTGACCACCGCCCGAGGGGCGGCGTCAGGAGAGAGAGCCGCCAGCTCCCGCCGGACCGGCACTTCGGCGGTCGAACCGGCGGTGTCGGTCGCCCCCGGCACGTACCCGGTGAGCACCGTCACCCGGTGCCCGCGGCGGGCCAGGCCGGCGCAAAACCAGTTCGTTTGCAGGCCGTACCCGCCGGCGTGGAACGGGGGGTACAGGTTGGACACGGCGAGCAGGTTCATGCCGCCCCCCGGCACGCGACGACGGTGTGCGGCGACTCGTCCGTCACGCGGAACCCGTGCTCCCGCACGGCGGCGTCGAACCCGCTCTCCTGCCGGCTCGACCCGTGGAACTCGACCGCCAGCACCTTCACCCGCGGCAGCCACCCGCCGCAGCCGGCGAACAGCCCGACCTCGGCCCCTTCGACATCAATCTTCAACAGGTCCACGGTGTCGAACCCGGCCTCGGCGAACAGGGTCGGCAGGGTGTAACCGGGGCAGACGTTCGCCGGGTCGGGCGGGGTGGCGAGTTGGTCCACCGCACACACGGTGCCCTGGTTCACGTGGCCGATCGAGTCCGGCGGCAGGAAGGCGACCGGCGTGTCACGGTCCCACACGGCCGCCCGCCGGACGGTGGCACGCCCGGCCGCCACCAGCCTGGCCAGGTTGTGCCGGAGCAAGCGGGCGTTGTCCGCGTCCGGCTCGACGGCGAACACCCTGGCCTTCGGCAGGGCGGCCGCGAGGTACAGGCTGGCCAGCCCGATGTTCGCCCCCAGGTCGAGGACCGTGCGGGCGTCGCCGGCGCGGGCGACGGCCGCCGCGTACACCTGGTCGAGCAGCACCTCGTCGATGGTGTAGATGTCGTTGCTCCGCGGCCGCACGCGGATGTCGGCGGACAGCGGGCGGCGGAGCCGCAGGTCGATGGCGTCGCGGAACCCGACCGCCCCGGCCCGCTCGGCCACGAGGGCCGACCGCAGCCGCAGGAACGACCGCGTCGGCAGGATGCGGCGGTACTTCAGGAACGCCTGAACGGTCCACGGCAGACGCATCAGCGGCCCCCCCGGTAGAGTTCGATCGTCTTCCGCACCATGTCCCGCTCGTGGAAGTGGCGGACCACCCGCTCGCGGCCGGCCACGCCCGTGCGGGTGCGGAGCGCCTCGTCGGTCAGGAGCTTTCGCAACGCCGCCGCCAGCGCGGACGCATCCCGCGGCGGAACGACGAACCCGGTTTCGCCGGGCACGATCACCTCGGGGATGCCGCCGACCGCGGCCGCCACCGCCGGCAGCTCCGTGGCCATCGCTTCGAGCAGGGCGTAGGGGAGCGCCTCGCACCGCGACGGCATGGCGAACACGTCGAGTGCGTCGAGCACCGGCTGCACGTCCGTCTGGAAGCCGAGGAACCGCACGCGGTCGGCCACGCCACGCCGCTCGGCTTCGGCCTCCAGGTACTCCCGCTGGGGGCCGCTGCCGGCGATGGCGACCACCAGCCGGGGGAACTCGGCCCGCAGCTCGGCCGCCGCGGTGACGAGGAACTCGAACCCCTTCGCCTGGTCCAGTCGGCCCAGTCCGCCCACGATCAGGGCATCGGTCGGCAAGCCGAGTTGCGAGCGTGCCTCAGCCCGCGACTGTCGCCGACGGAAGTGGTCGGGGTCGATGCCGTTGTGAATGGTCGTCAGCCGGGAGGCGGGCAGCCGGGTGCGACGGACCCAGTCGCGGCCGGTCTCGTGGCTGACGGCGATGCCCACGTCCAGGCACTGGTTGCTCACCACTTCCATCAGCCGGTACGACGGCCCACACCGCTCTCGGTGCAGGTCGTAGCTGCTGTCCACATGGAACGTGCCGATCACCCGCGGCACGCCGGCCAGTCGCGCGGCCACCGGCGACTCCTCGCAGCCGGTGTTCTGGGTGTGGAACACGTCCACCGGGTGGCGGCGGATCACCCGCGCGAGCCGGCGGGCCTCGCGGCCGAACCCGGCCCACCGCCGCACCAATTGTGGGGCGAGACGACTGAGGGCGGATCGGCGGTTCTGCGGTGGCACAGGTGTTCCTGCCTGTGTGGCCATCGCACAGGCAGGAACGCCTGTGCCACCAGTCGCGGCGGTCAGCGACACCGCCTTCACCCAGGGTTGCGGCAGGTACTCGGTCAGATCGCTGAACACCGTCACGTCGAACTCGGCCGGGTCGAGGGCGGCGAGGACGGAGTGGGCGTACCGCCACGGGCCGCCGGTGCCCGTACCGGGGCAGTAGATGCCGAGCCTGATGCGATTGGCGGTCACGCCGACACCTGGGGCGGTTCGTGGGGGATGAGTTCGTCGGCCGGGCGGTGGGGCAGGCCGAGGTCGCGGTACAGTTGGGTGGCGCGGGTGAAGAAGGCTCGCAGACCGAACTCCTCCGCCCGCCGGCGGGAGGCGGTCGAGAGGCGTTCGACGCCCAGCGGGGCCAGGGCCTGGAACTCGCGGACGGCTTCGAGCAGGCCGTCCGGCGACGACCACAGGTAGCCGCACCCGGCCCCCCGCACGATCTCCGCCGGCCCGGCCGCCCCGAACACCATCGGCACGCACCCGGCCGCCATCGCCTCGACCACACTCATGCCGAAGTGCTCAAACCGCCACGGCGCGCCGACCGGGTCGGCCCCGTACCCCATCGCGTGCCAGTACAGGGTGGCGCGGGCGTACCGCTCGGCCAGTTGCGGGAGCGGCAGGTCCGGCTCGAAGGTCACCGGCCGGCCGGCGGCGATGTCCCGCAGGCGGGCCAGGTAGCGGAACGACTCCGCTCCGTCGGTCGCCCCGCACACCCGCAGCGTCCACCCGCGGAGCAGGCCGGCGTCGTGCCCGCGGCGGAAGGCGTCCACCAGCACGTCGAACCGCTTCGAGTTCTCCCCGTCGTCGAACCGGCCGACGGCGACGATCTCCGTCACCTTCTTCGCCGGGTTGAACGCCCGCGTGTGCACCGGCGGGTACAGGATGTCCGACGTCCGGCCGTAGTTCCGCTGGGTCCACTCGGCGGTGAACTCGGAGATGGTGACCAGCCGGGTGTACGACGCCACCTCGCGGGCACCCAGCCGCAGGTCGCGGTACCCGACCCAGGCCAACTTGCGGGCGAGGAAGTGGGGGATGCGGGCGACCGCCCGCCCCAGCCCGCGGGCACGGTGGTACTGCCCGAACGACAGCGTTCCCAGGTCCGGGGCGTCATCGTCCACCCGATTCAAGATCCGCTGCCGGAATCGCTCGACCGCCTGCCCGGCCCGCTGCGTCACGCCCGCCGGCAGTGGGTGGTCGGCCAGCGGCACCGGGAAGTAGACGAACAGCAGGCCGGTGCGGGCCGGGTTGGGGAGCACCGAGGCGTAACTCATGTTCACGAACAGGTCGGCCCGCTTCGCCCGTCGGACCACTTCCCGCGCCGACCGCACCGGCTCGTACCGCACCCCGGTCGGCGCGAACCCGAACCGGGCGGAGACGGCCGCCGGGTCGAACGCCTTGCCGGCGCGGTACAGCACGGTCACGTCGAACGGCCCGGCGAGCGGGCACAGGGCGGCCAGCCCGTACTTCTCCGCCCCGCCCAGGGTGGGCAGGCATTCGGCGTAGGCGACGGCGGTGGGGCGGGTCGGTGTCATGCGGGCAGGTCGATGACGGCGGCGAGGTTCTGGAACAGGCGGTCGGCCACCGCCCGGCGGAGCAGGAACCGGAGCGCCGTGGTGTACCCCCGCCCCACGCCGGGCCAGCGGCTCCGCACCCGCAGGTGGGTGCTGGCCAACTGCGGGAGCGGCACCCGCGACTCCGGGAACACGACCGCCGTACCCCCGACGGCCGCGGCCAGGGCGTGCAGGCGGTCGGCCGTGTAGTACCGTAGGTGAGTCGGGTCGCGGTACGGCCCGAGGGTCATCCCGAAGTGGCGGAGGGCGGTGTCTTCCTGCGGGACGATGACGAGCAGCCGGCGGCGGGTGACGCGGGCCAGTTCGCGGACCGCCGCCTCGTCGTCCACGTGCTCGAACACGTCGAACGAGAATGCGGTGTCGAAGTGCTTGTCCGGGAACGGCAGGCCTTCGGTTAGGTCGGCCTGGAGGAACGACCCGCGCAGGTTCCGCTCCGCCGCGAGGCCGAGGTAGAAATCGAACTTGTCCACCCCGACGGCGTCGAGTCCCTTGCGGGCGAGCAGATCCACGTACCCGCCGCCGCCGCACCCGGCGTCCAGCACCCGCGTGCCGACCACGTGCCGGGCGAGCAACTCGACCCGCTCGGGCGGCAGTTCGGCGGCGGCCGACCCCCACCCGAAGCGAGTCGCGGATTCCACCGTGTACAGGCCGGGGGCGGTCATGCGCTCACCCCTTCGGCGGCCGCCCAGGCGTGATCGACGTACACCATCCCCCCTTCGACGGGGGCGTTCCGGCCGACGCCGAAGTAGTCCCCGGCCAGTACCTCCAGGGTGGCGGCCGAGTAGACGTGATCGCGGGTGGTGCCGCCGCCGGTGAGGGCGACGTTCCAGTGGTACAGCCCCGGCGGCAGCGGCGGCCGCGGGAACCGGCAGCGGTACTCCCGCAACGCCCCGCCGCCGCCGACCGCCGTCGCGGTCATCAGGTTGTCCACGTGCAGCACCTTCACCCCGTCGCCCGTCCAGCAGCTGAGGGCGGCGTAGTCCACCCCCGCGTCGGCCGGCTCGGCCCGGCAGGCGAGGCGGACGGTGAACGGCTCGCCGCTCACCGCCTGGGCGAGTGGGCGGCCGTGGTCGTCCAGGAACGACACGCCCACCACCTTCACCGTCTGGTCGCCCTCGCGGTCGGTGCGGGCGGACAGGTCCTTGCGGGAGTGTTCGGCCAGCCGGTTCAGGTACCAGGTGACTTGCGGGCCGGCGGCCCCTTGACCCATCACCCGCCCCTGCTCCATGTTCACGGCGGTCGTGCAGATGTTCAGGATCGCGCCCAGGTTGTGACTCACCACCAGCACCGTGCGGCCGGACCGCCGCAGCTCGCCCATCTTGGCGAAGCACTTCGCCTGGAACCCGGCGTCGCCGACGGCCAGCACCTCGTCCACGATCAGGATTTCCGGCTCCAGGTGTGCCGCTACCGCGAACGCCAGCCGCACGTACATGCCCGAGCTGTACCGCTTCACCGGCGTGTCCAGGAACTGCTCCACCTCGCTGAACGCCACGATGGCGTCGAACTTCCGCGCGATCTCGGCCCGGCTCATGCCCAGGATGGAGCCGTTCAGGAACACGTTCTCGCGGCCGGTCAACTCCGGATGGAAGCCGGTCCCGACTTCCAACAGGCTGCCCACGCGGCCGTTGATCTCCACCCGGCCGGTGGTCGGCTTGGTAATGCGGCTGAGGATTTTGAGGAGTGTGCTCTTGCCCGCCCCGTTCCGCCCGATGACGCCAACCACCTCGCCCGCCGGAACTTCGATGCTCACGTCCCGCAGCGCCCAGAACTCTTCCGACCGCTCGGCGACCGCCCGCCGACGGAACGGCGCCGTCACCGCCCCGACCAGGCTCTCGCGGAGGGTGCGGTACTCGGCCCGCTGGCCGCCGCGGGCCAGCCGGTATCGCTTGCCCAACCCCTCGATGCGGATCGCCGCTGCCATCCCGCGTGCCTCGTGTTGAACTCAGATCACGTCCGCGAACCGGTCTTCGATGCGGCGGAAGACGTAGCACCCGGCGAGGAACACACCCGCCGCCACCGCCGCCGCCACGCCCAGCCCGGCCCACGGGATCGGCCCGCCGACCAGCCCGGCCCGGAACGTTTCGATCAGGGCGTTCAGCGGGTTCACCGCCACCAGCCCGTTGACCAGCCGCCCGTCGGCCTCCGTTGGATGCATGTAGATGCGGGGGGATGCAAACATTCCGAGTTGAATGAAGAATGGGACGACGTAGCGGAAGTCGCGGTAGGCCACGTTCAGGGCGGACAGGAGGGTGCCCAGGCCGGCGGCGAGCAGGGCGAGCACGCCCACCGCCAGCGGCACCGCCAGTAGCCCCCAGCCGGGGGCGATCGGGGCGCCGAACGCGGCGTACCCGGTGAGCACGATCACCAGCAGCGAACTGGCGACGAGGAAATCGACCCCGGCCGCCCCGACGGTCGCGAACGGCACGGCCAGCCGCGGGAAGTACACCTTCGTGATCAGCCGCTCGGAGCCGACCACGCTGTTCGCGGCGTTCGTCACCGCGGTGGAGAAGAAGAACCACGGCAGCACGCCGGTGAGGAAGAACACCGGCTGCGGCAGCCCGTCGGTGGACACCCCGGCCAGCCGGCCGAAGAAAACGGTAAACACCACCATCATCATCGCAGGCTGGAGGACGGCCCAGGCGGCCCCGAGGGCGGTCTGTTTGTACCGCACCTTCACGTCCCGCCAGGCGAGGAAGAAGAGCAGCTCGCGGAACCGCCACAGTTCGGCCCAGTTCACCCACTCCCACCGCCGCGGGGGTTCGAGCACCGTGCGGGCGACCACCGGCGGCGGGTCGGCCGGGCGGGCGTGCATGGGGTCCGAACGCAGGGTGGGCGGCGGTTCGAGGTCGACACTCATATGGGCTTCCAATAAGCACAGGACTTCGGTGGTCAGCCGGCGGCCGCCATCAGCAGTTGGGTCAGCAGTCGTAGGGCCAGGAACCCGACCCCGCCGACGACGAGTAGGCGGACGACCATCCGCCACGACAGACCGGCGGCGGGCGGCGGGAACGGCACGGCCGTTCGCAGGTAGGCGTCGGCCAGCCCGAGCACCAGGTACGTCGGCACGACGTAGTTGCGGGAGAGGGAGAACGTGCCGCCGGCGTACCCGACGAGGATGGCCAACACGAACGGGCGGAGGGCGGCGAGGAGCGGGTCGGTGGGGCGGACGCGGTACAGGGCCACCCCCGCCGCCACGAACGCGGCCAGGTACAAACTCCCACCGACCAGCCCGAGTTCGACGTAGGCGTGGACGAACGAGTTGTGGGCCACCTGCCCGACTTCGTCGGCGTACTCGCCGGCCCCGATGCCGGTGACCGGGTTCCGCATCATGCTCACCAGCCCGTCCGACCAGAGGGACACGCGGGTGTGGGCGGTGTCCTCGCGGCCCAGGCTGATGTTGGATTGCCGCCCGCCGGCCAGGAACACCATCGCCGGGGCGAGCACCAGCACCAGCGGCAGCGCCCGCTTCCACCCGAACCGCCCCCACGCCCACACCGCCACCGCCACCACCAGCCCGAGCAGCCCGCCCCGCGAGCGGGTGAGCACCACCGCGTACCCGAACAGGCCGATGGGCATCAGCCAGAACAGTCGGGCGAGCAGCCCGCGGCTCGTCACCGCCACCGCGAGGGCGGCGATGGTGCCGGTCACCAGGATCAGGCACAGGTCGTTCGGGTCGTTGTAAATGCCGGTGCTCTGAAGTTGTTGCAGCACCGTCACCTCGCCGTCCTCGCCCCGCTCGATCCGTTCCAGAGGGATGATGGCGGGCACGTCGATCACGCCGTGGAACTGCAACAGCCCGACCCCGGCTGACGCCACCACCAGCGCCACCACCGCCGCGAGGAAGGTGCGGATCCGGGACGGGGTGTCGAGCACGCCGACGAGCAGGAGGAAGTAGACGACGGCTTTGCCGTACTCGGCCCCGAACTCCATCGCCGCGTCCACCCGCCCGCGGGCCACCTGAGACAGCACGCTCGCCGCCCACACCCCGAGCACGCACAGGGTGATCGGCCGTTCGGCCAGGCGGGACGGCTGCAGGGCGGCGATCAGCCGCGGGCCGGCGGCCAGCAGGTTGGCGGCCATCACCAGCAGGTACAGCCGCACCCCGGCCAGCTCCGGGTACAGCTCTTCCGGGCGGAGGAGGAGGACGGCGTTCAGCAGCAGGAAGAGCCAGAGCGACATCAGGGGTCAAACGGTGGGTGTGGCAAGTCGGATCGAATCCCAGACGCCGACGGGTCGCAGGATTGGAGTTCACGCTTCAGCGTGACCGTCGCCCGGCATCACGCTGAAGCGTGAACTCCAACACGGACCGCCCGCTGAGCGGGGCGGCGACAATCAGCCGTCGGAGGCGAGGACGGCCAGGTCGGGCAGTGCCCGGCGGAGGAAGTCGCCGCACGGGTCGGCGGCCTCGGCCCGGCTGCCGGGGGTGAACTCGCGGACGACGTACAGCTTGTACACCGCCGGGCTGCGGCCGAGGGTGAGCCGCGCCCGACCGGCGTCCAGCCCCTCCCACCGCCGTCCGTCCGCCGACCACGCCCAGCACACCTCCAGTTGCCCCTGGGTAGTGCCGTCCGGCTTGGCGAACCGCGTCACCCGGAACGAGTGTTCGACGTCGCCGGCGGTGAACGCCCGAGGCGACTCGTCGGACGCCGCGCGGTACCCGGCCCCCGCGTAGCACACGTCCGGGGTGTGGACGCTGATCGGTCCGCCCCGCCCGCACACCAGCAGGGCCGACACCACTTCGCCCGTGTGCCGGTTCTGGTACTTGCGGAACACGCACCCCTGGATGCCGGCGCGGGCCACCTCTTCGGCCGGGTAAGGCACGTCTTCTCCCGCCCAGTCGCCGAACGCCAGCGGCGTGCGGCCCATCGCGGCGACGGACTGCTGGAGCCGCTGGGACGGCCCCCACCGGTCGGTCCACCAGCCGTGGACGGCCCCGACCGCGACCACCGCCGCGGTGCAGGCCAGGAGCGGTCCTGTCGCCTTCGCCCAACTCATGTCGGTCTCCCGGTGTTAGGCCGCCGTCCGCGGGTCGGCCGAGCGGTCGTCGCCCGCCCCGCCGTTGCGGTAGTGCGCCCGGTGGGCGTGCTCCCACACCCCGCTCACCACCGCCCCCTTCAGCTTCGCCCCGACCGCCATGAGCCGGCCGGCCATCTCGGTCACGTGCGCCACCTGGCTGACCCCGTGCAGTACCGACAGCACCACCCCGTCCGCCTCGCGGGCCAACAGCAGGGTGTCGGACACCAGCAGTAACGGGGCGGTATCGATGACCACGTAGTCGTACCGCGCCTCCAGTTCGGCCTTCGCCTGCCGCCAGCGGTCGCCGACGAGCGCCTGGCGGGCGGCCATGTCCCACCGCCCGGCCGGCAGGATGGCCAGCCCCGGCAGCGGCGACGGGTGGATCGCCGACTCAAGCGACGACTCGCCGCGGAGGGCCTCGGACAGGCCGGGCCCCCCCTCTGGCAGGGCGAACAGGCGATGGGCCTTCGGCGAATGGAAGTCGCCGTCGACTAGCAGGGTGCGGAACCCGCCGCGGGCGAGGCTGATCGCCAGGTGCCCGGCGAGCGACGTCTTGCCCTCCCCGGACACCGCACTGGTGACGAGCACGCTCCGCATGCCGCCGGCGTGCAGGAGCATGGTGCGGGTGGTGTCGATCGCTTCCACCAGGGCGAGGCTGGTGTTGCCCGCGCCCGCCCCGGCCGGCGGCAAGGTGCCGAGCAGGGTCAGGCCGAGCTCGCTCGTCACCTCGCCGGCGTGGACCACCCGTCGCGAGCGGTACTCCCACCCGACCACCCCGGCGAACCCGAGGGCGAGCACCACCCCGGCGACGATCAGGGTGAACTTCAGCCGGCGGTTGCCCTCGATGCCGGGCACCACGTACGGCTCCTCGGCCAGGGTCACCCGCGGCGGGGCGCCCACCTCCACCTTCACCTGCTCGATCTCGTCGGCCAGTCGGGCGGCCTGTTTCTCGGTCTGCTCGACGTTCCGCTTGATCCCCTCCAACTCCAGCCGGTACTCGCTCATCTTGCCGATCTTCCGCTCCACCTCGGCCTGCCGTTCCTTCGCCAGCTCGACCTTGTTCTTCAGCCGGTCCACCGCCCGGCGGGCCTCGCCCAGCCGCCCCTCGTCGGCCTTCTTCACCGCCTCCCGCACGGCCGCCTCGATCTGCGGGCGGCGGTCGCCGCGGTACTTGTCCCGCTTCTCCTCGGCCGCCTTCACCGCCTCCTTCGCCCGCGTCACCTGCGGGGCCACCTTACCCTTCTCGAACAGCGCCTCGGTGTCGCTCAGCACCTGCTTCGCCTGGGTGACGTCGGCCTCCAGCCGCTGCAACCCGGCGTCCTTCCGCAACTCCTCGTCGACCAGCCCCTCGGGCAGGGGCGGCGTGACGGCCGCGCCGGGGCCGGGGGCGGCGGGCACCTCCAGTTCGGCCAGTTGCACCTGCTCGCGGGCGGCGGCGGACTCGCGGGCGGCCAGCCGCAGTTCGTCCTGCAGGACCGAGTCCATCACCGCCAGGGTGGGGCCGTCCTTCGAGCCGAGCACCTTGGCGATGGTTTCGACCCGCTTCTGGTAGCCGTCCAGTTCGGTGCGGTAGGCGCGGTGGGTGTCCTCCAACCGGGTCATCCGGCGGCGGCGGGCGCCGTTGTCCCGCTCGTCCACGTCCGCCAGGTACGCCTTCGCGACACCGTCCAGCAGTGTCCGCAGTTCGTCCCCGTTGTCCCCCTCCAGGGTCACCCGCATGAACTCGGTGCCGGGGCGGGCGTCCACCTTCAGCTTCTGGTCGAGCCAGGTGAGGGCGTCCGGCTCGGCCTTCCGCACCACCTCCAGCCCGCTCACCCCCGGCTGCTTGAGGGCCGAGCTGAGGGTGAGCCGCCGCTTCACCAGCGCCGCCTGCGACTGCTTGTACGAGGCGAAGTCCACCCGCCCCTCGGCCGTCGGGGTGAGCACCGCCGGCGCCTGCGAGGCGACGTGGAACACCACCTCGGCCGTCACCTTCGGCAGTGGCAGGAAGAACCACACGCCGGCGGCCGCCAGCCCGGCCGCGGCCGCCACCCCGACGAGGGCGAGCGGCCGACGGCGGACGGCGTGCAGCACCACCCGCGGGGACAGGCCGCCCCGCTTCGGTCCTGCGGTCGGCTGGGTTCCACTGGTCGGCACGTCGGCCATGGGTGTGCTCGCGAACCGGGTGGGCGGGTCAGACGGCGGCCGACAACGGTTGTGACCTCACCGCCAGGGCGGGGCGGGCCGGCCGGCCGGCGGCTCCGGCCGGCCGCACGACGCGGGCGAGGACGAACAGCTCGGCCAGCAGAAGGGCGAGGCCGAACGGCATCATCAGCCAGCCGGCCAGGTCGTGGAACACCGCCCGCGACAGCTCGCCCCGGCTGGCCTCGGCCAGCACCCCGGTGGCGGTGATGCGGGCCACGTTGGCCGCCACCGCGATGGGCACGGCGCTCAGCACCAGCAGCCCCTTCACCGCCCAGTGCCGTTGCACCAGGACGGCCACCCCGGCGGCGAGGGCGAAGAAGGTGACCAGCATGCTCAGCCCGCTACACGCCTCCACCACCCCCAGCCGGGTGTCGGTCAGGAGGATGACGTTCCCCTCGGCCACCGCCGGCACGCCGAGCGTTTGCAGTGCGTAGGTGCTGGCCGTCGTCGCCACCGACTGGAGGGTGCCGCCGAGGAGCGTCTGCGCCCGGTACGGGAGGGGGATCATGAACCCGAGGAACAGCACCGCCGGGGCCGCCCACGCCAACAGTCGCCGGCCGCCGGCGGCGGCACACAGGCCGGCGAGGACGACGAGCAGCGAGCCGGCGTCGAGCCACGGCTGGTACGCGACGTGTGCGACGACCCGCAGGCCGACGCCGGCGAGCACGACCGGAACGCCCCACCACCGCGGTCGAATGTCGTCCCACTTCAGCACCGCCCGCCGCCGCCAGAGCAGATACGCGGCGAACAGCGGCACCAGAAAGCCGTGCGAGTATTGCGGGTCGCTCACCCACCGGTCGGCGATGTCGGCGAGCGTGGTCCAGTACGCCCACCCGGTGACGCCAGCGGCGGCGAGGAGTGCGATCAGGGGGAGTCGGCTCGGGGGGGGCATCGCGCCTCGGGACGATGAGGGAGGTGGCCGCGCCACGCCCGTGTTAGGTGGCCGGCCGGCGGAAGGGATTCGGCGAAATGAGAGAAAACAGCGACGAAGGGCGATTTGTCAGGCGGACTCTGACCCCACCCTGCGATCTTCCGGTGAGGCGCCTCCCCCGCACCTCGGGCGGGCGAACTGCGAGTGAGTTGGGCGAAAATGCCCCGAATGGCGCCCGGCGGCATGGCATTCGATAGCCCAGAAACCCCCCTGAGCGGGCGACTTCCCACCACGCCGGCCCCTCTCCCCCGTGGCTCCGCCTCGGCCGTCCGGCACCGGAACGACATTCATCGAACCTCATCGACCCCGCGGCGAAGGAGAGGTCCGTCACTATGACCGAACTGATTGACCAGCCCGATCGACCTCCCCAGGCCCTCAGGGTGGACCAGACGAGTACGGCCACCCCGCACCCCGGCCCGATGACGTCCGACCTGGCGGTCGAACTGGTGTACCGCCAGTACGCCACCCGCATCTACGCCGTCGCCTTCCGCATGCTCGGCTCGACGGCCGACGCCGAGGACGTCACCCAGGAGGTGCTCCTCCAGGTGGTGCGGCGGCTGGACACCTTCCGCGGCGAGTCGTCCCTGCACACCTGGCTGTACCGGGTGACGGTGAACGCGGTGTTCGCCCTCCGCCGCAAGCGGGCGACCAGCCGCGAGCGGCTGGCCGCCGCCGAGGACGCTCGGCCGACGGCCGGCCACTCCCGCCCCGCCCCGTCCCCGGAGGCCGAGTTGCTCGGGGGCGAACTCCGCGACCGCCTGGACCGGGCCGTCCGCCGCCTGCCCGAACTGTACCGCGACGTGTTCGTCCTGGCCGACGTCGAACAACTGGCGAACGCCGAGGTCGGCCGCATGCTCGGGCTGAGCCTGCCGGCGGTGAAGAGCCGCCTGCACCGCGCCCGCCTGCTCCTGCGGGAGGCACTCCAGCCGTACTTCGCCGAGTGGCGGGTGCCGGTTGCCGACTGACTCCCGAGTCCCCCCACCCGGAACCCGCATGCTCAACATCCGCACCCCGGCCGGCATCCGCCACACCCCGCGCCATGCGTTCGCCGCGGCCTGCCGGCTGACCGGCCCGCTGGAGGTGTCGGCCGTCCACCGCCGGACGGGGAAAGAACAGACGGTCGTCGTCCGCCGGCCGTACGCCACCGTCGGGCGGGGGGCCGCCTGCGACGTGCGGCTCGACGACCCGAGCGTCAGCCGGTCGCACGCCTTCTTGCAGGTGGTCGAGGGGCGGGCCTACTGCGCCGACCTGGGCAGCCGCACCGGGGTGGTGTGGGGTGACGGGCGGAGCGGTCACGGCTGGTTGGGCGGCGACCGGGCCGCCCGCGTGGGGGTGTTCGACGTGCGGGTGACCAACCCCGACTCGCCGGCCGGCCGGCCTGCCGGCGGCCCGCCGGCAGCCTATCTGGACGTGTACCGCGGGGCCGACACGCCCGTCGGCTCGTGCCCGCTCGACTGGCCGGTCACGCTGGTCGGGCGGCACCCGTCGTGCCGCCTGCGGTTCGTAGACAGCACCGTCGAGTACTTCCAGGGGTGTGTGGTGAACACCGCCGACGGCGTCTGGTGGGTGGACTTCACCGCCCGCCGCACCAGCCTGGTGAACGGGCAGCGGACCCGGCTGGCCCGCCTGCGGGACACCGACCTGCTCGAGATCGGGCGGGTGACGCTGGTGCCGCGGACGGCCGACCCGGCCGCACGGGCGGACGGCGGACTGGTGCATCTGACTGCCACCACGGCGATGGTGCCGTCGCCCGACGGGGCTGGGGTGTCGGCGGCGGCGGTCGGGGCGATGATGGCGGAGGTGCGGAAGTGCGTGCTGGCGATGGCCGAGTCGTTCGCCGCCCTGCAGGAGGAGCACGTCGCGGTGGTGGGCGAACACCTGGCCCAAATCCGGGAGTTGACCCGCGAGCTGCGCCACCTCCGCGGGAACGCCGGCGGGACGGCCATCCCGGTGAAGGCCACGCCCGCCCTCCCGCCGCGCGCCGCCCCGGCCGCCCGCGTCTCCCCCGAACCGGACGTGGCCGCCCTGACCGACGCCCACGCCTGGTTCCTCGGTCAGCTCGCCCACTCGGCCCCGCCGCCGGCCGCCACCTCGAAGCGGCCGGCCTGAGTTGCCGTTCGAGGTGGGGTGCCCGCTACGCCGGGGCGAGCGGCACCGTCTCCCCGTCGGCGGGCGTCCGCACGTCCCACCCGAGCCGCTGGCGGATGAGTTCTTGCAGGGCCGCCGCCGCCGCCGGCTCGCCGTGCACCAGGTACGTCACCCGCGGCGGGCGGCGGAACCCGCCCAGCCACTTCAGAATCTCCTCCCGGTCGGCGTGCGCGGAAAGGCCGTCCGCCTTCGCCACCGTCGCCCGCACGAACACCCGCTGGCCGTGGATGCGGACCTCCTTCGACCCTTCCTCCAGCGCCCGCCCGCGGGTGCCGGCGGCCTGATAACCCACCAGTAAGACCGTCGTCTTCGGGTCGCCCAGCCGGTGCTTCAGGTGGTGCAGCACCCGCCCGCCGGTGGCCATCCCGCTGGACGCGATGATGACACACGGCCCGTCCACCTTGTTGACCGCCTTCGACTCGTCCGGGGTGCGGACGAACCGCACGGCGTGGCTCTCCAGCGGGCAGGCGTCGCGGTCGGTCAGGGCCTGCATCTCCAGGTCGTGGTCCTCGGGGTGGCGGCAGTACAGTTCCGTCACCGCCGTCGCCATCGGGCTGTCCACGTACACCGGCAGCCGCGGGATGCGGTTCGCGTCTTCCAACCGCCTCAGGACGTAGAGCAACTCCTGGGTGCGGTCGACGGCGAACGCCGGCACGACGATCGCGCCGCCGCGGGCCACCCCGTCGGCGATCAGTTTGGCGACCGCCTCCGACGGGTCGGGCGGGTGGACGCGGTCCCCGTAGGTGGATTCGACCAGCAGCACGTCCGCCTCGGGGACGAACTCCGGGTCGCGGAGGATCGGCTTGTTCCACCGCCCCAGGTCGCCGGAGAACACCACCCGCAGCGGGGTCGGGCCGGCCAGTTCCAGGTCGACCGACGCCGACCCGAGGATGTGCCCGGCGCGGCGGAAGGTGGCGGTCACCCCGTCGCACACCGGCACGGGGGTGTCGTACGGGTGGGCCTTCACCAGCTTGATCGCCTTGCGGGCGTCGTCGGCGGTGTACAGCGGGCGGGCCGGCTTGTGCCTCGAGTACCCGTGCCTGTTCGCCTGCTCGGCGTCCTCTTCCTGCAAGCGGGCGGAGTCGGGCAGCACCACGTCGAGGAGGTCGGCCGTTCCGGACGTGCAGTGCACCTTCCCGCGGAAGCCGAGGCGGGCGAGGGCGGGCAGGTACGCCGAGTGATCGACGTGGGCGTGACTGAGCACCACCGCGTCCAGGTCGCCGGGGGCGAACGCCGGCGGGTCCCAGTTCCGCGCCCGCAACACCTTCAGCCCGGCGAACAGCCCGCAGTCGAGCAGCACCTTCCGGTTGCCGTGCCGCAGCAGGTGCTTGGAGCCGGTGGTGGTGCCGACCGCCCCGAGGAAGGTGATGGTGGGCGGGGCGGTCATGCCGGGGTCCTCGCGGGAAGGGAGACCGGTGTGCAGTCTACCACCCCGCCCGGCCGTTACCCGGCGGATTCCCCCTCGCGGGCGCACGACAGACAGAAGCGGGCGGACGGGTGTGCCCGCAGCCGCTCCTTCGTCACCCCTTTGCCGCACCGCTCGCACACCCCGTAGCCGTTCCGGTCGAGCCGGGCGAGCGCGTCCAGGATCTCGGCCCGCAGTTGGTCCTCCACCGAGAGCACCCCCAGCGCGACCTCCTCGCCGGCCTGCCGGGCGGCCAGGTCCTCGGTCTGAACCGGCCGCTCCGGCTCCTCGGCCTCGTCGGGGTCACGCGGTTCGCCGTCGGCCAGCGCGGTGCGGGACCGTTCGATCTCGTTCAGTTCGGATTCCAGTCTCGCCCGGACTTGTGCCAGCTCGTTCGCGGTCCACATGCCGTGCCCTCGGGTGAATCGGTTGTTTCCAGCGCGGTCGATGTTTTACCGGACCGGGGGCGTTCGGGACGCCCACACCGCTGGTGTTCGTGCCGTCCACCGGGGCCGCCGGCCCGACAAGGCAGCCCGCGTGCCGATCCCGCCGATCCGGGCGCGGGGTTTGCGACAGCCGCCCCCGCCCGCTCGACGGAGGGACTGTCATGTTCCAGGACCGCGAGGACGCCGCCCGCCAATTGGCCGACCGGCTGCGGGGTCGCTCGTTCCGGGACCCGCTCGTGTTGGCCATCCCGCGGGGCGGGGTGGTCGTCGGGGCGATACTCGCCCGCGAACTGGGGGCGGAGTTGGACGTGGTGCTCGCCCGCAAGCTCCGCGCGCCGGGGCAGCCCGAACTCGCCCTCGGGGCGGTGTCCGAGACGGGCGAGGTGTACCTGACCCACCACACCTGCGGGGCCCGCACGCTGGTGGCCCCGCAGGTGTCGGTCGAGCGGGAGTTCCAACTGAACGAGATCGCCCTACGGCGGGAGGCGTACCGCGGCGGCCGCCCGGCGGCGGAAGTGACCGGGCGGTCGGTGATCGTCACCGACGACGGCATCGCCACCGGGTCGACCATGATCGCCGCCCTGAAGGTGGCGCGGGGGCAGCACCCGCACGAGCTGATCGCCGCCGTGCCGGTCGGTTCGCCCGAGCGGCTGGGCGAGGTGCGGGAGTGGTGCGACGAGGTGGTGTGTCTCGAAACCCCCGCCGACCTCTTCGCCGTCGGCCGTTACTACGATGACTTCGCCCCGGTGGACGACGCCGGGGTGGTGGAACTGCTCCGCCGGTCGGCACCCGCGGTCGCGGCGACCGCCTGACCCCGCCCGCTTGCAGCCGGAGACGGATGAACGCCGTACACCACGCGCCGCCGGCCAGCGGGCTGTCGCCCGCGCCGACCCCCGCTCAACTGCTGGCCGCGCTGGAGGGGCTGCACCGGGAGATGCTCGCCCTGGAGGGGGCGTCCGCCGACCAGCTCGGCGAGCTGTCCGCCGGGTGGGAGGCGAGCGGGCGGAACCTGCTCCACTACCTGGCCCTCCGCCGGCACGACCTCCGCCCGCTCCAGCACTCGCTGGCCGAACTCGGGCTGTCCTCCCTCGGCCGCTCCGAGTCCGCCGCCCTGGCCACCGTCGAGGTGGTGATCGGCCTGTTGCACCGCCTGTGCGACCGCCCGCCGCCGCCCGCCGCCTCGCCCGTCCCGCTGGCCGACGCCCGCCGCCTACTGGCCGACCACGCCGCCGCCCTGCTCGGCCCGCCCCCGCCTGGCCGGCACGTTCGCATCATGGTCACCATGCCGGGCGAGGCGGCCGACGACTACCTGCTCATCCGCGACCTGCTGCGGGCCGGCATGGACTGCATGCGGGTGAATTGTGCTCACGACGACCCGCCGGCGTGGCGGGCGATGATCGCCCACCTGCGGCGGGCCGAGGGGGAGACCGGCCGCGGCTGCCGGGTGCTCATGGACCTGTGCGGGCCGAAGCTCCGCACCGGCCCGCTCCCGCCGGGGCCGCCGGTGGTGAAGGTCCGCCCCACCCGCGACGAGCTGGGCCGGGTGACCGCCCCGGCGGCGGTGTGGCTCACCCCGGCGGACACACCCGCCCCGCCGGCCGGGCCGGTGGCGGCCGTGCTGTCGGTGGCCGCCGACTGGCTGGCCCGGCTGACCCCCGGCACCGAGATCCTGCTCCGCGACACCCGCGGGGCACGCCGGGTGTGGGCGGTCGAGGCGACCACGCCGGGCGGGTGCCGGGTGACCACCCGCCGCACTTGCTACGTCGCCACCGGCACCGCGCTCCGCATCCGCGGGGTCGGGCCGAAAGGGGAGCGGACGACGGCGGTGGGCGAGTTGCCGCCGAAGGAGACCCGAATCCCCCTGCGGGCCGGCGACACGCTCATCGTCTTCCGCGGCACCGGGCCGGGGCGGGTGACCCCGGCCGAGGTCGGCTGCACCCTGGGCGAGGTGTTCGGGGCGGTCCGGGTCGGCCACCCGGTGTGGTTCGACGACGGCAAGATCGGCGGGGTGGTCCGCGGCACGTCGGCCGACCGGTTCGCCGTCGAGATCACCCGCACCCCGCCGGGCGGCGGGAAGCTGGCCGCCGACAAGGGGATCAACCTGCCCGACACCGACCTGCCGGTACCGGCCCTGACGGAGAAGGACCTGGACGACCTGCGGTTCGTGGCGGCCAACGCCGACCTGGTCGGGTACTCGTTCGTCCGCACCGAGGCGGACGTGCGGGAGCTGCAAACCCGGCTGGCGGAGTTGACCGACCGGCCGCCCGGCATCGTGCTCAAGATCGAGACGAAGCGGGCGTTCGAGAACCTGCCGGAACTGCTGCTGGCGGCCATGCGGGCGCCGGCGGTGGGGGTGATGATCGCCCGCGGCGACCTGGCGGTGGAGTGCGGGTTCGAGCGGCTGGCCGAGGTGCAGGAGGAGATCCTGTGGCTGTGCGAGGCGGCCCACGTGCCGGTGGTGTGGGCCACCCAGGTGCTGGAGAGCCTGGCCCGGCTCGGCCAGCCGTCGCGGGCGGAGATCACCGACGCGGCCATGGGCGAGCGGGCCGAGTGCGTCATGCTGAACAAGGGTCCGCACGTCCGCGAGGCGGTGCGGGTGCTGGACGACATCCTGCGGCGGATGCAGTCGCACCAGAGCAAGAAGCGGGCGATGCTCCGCCCGCTCGGGGTGGCGGTCGGGTTCGACCCCGGCGGCCCGCCCGACCCGGCCCCCGAGGCGGTGACATGACCGAGGCGGTGTTCCACGCCCGCGGGCTGACCAAGACCTACCAGATGGGGGAGGTGACGGTCCACGCCCTGCGGGGGGTCGACCTGGACCTGTTCGCCGGCGAGTTCGTGGTGCTGCTCGGGCCGTCCGGCAGCGGCAAGTCCACCCTGCTGAACATCCTCGGCGGGCTGGACGCGCCGACCGCCGGCACGGTGCGGTACCGCGAGCACGACCTGACCAGCGGGGACGAGGGGCGGCTCACCCGCTACCGCCGCAAGCACGTCGGGTTCGTGTTCCAGTTCTACAACCTGATCCCCAGCCTCACCGCCCGCGAGAACGTGGCCCTCGTCACCGAGATCGCCACTTCCCCGATGACGCCCGAGGAGGCGCTGAAACTGGTCGGGTTAGGCGACCGCATGGACCACTTCCCGTCGCAACTGTCCGGCGGCGAACAGCAGCGGGTGGCCATCGCCCGGGCGGTGGCCAAGCGGCCGGAGGTGCTGCTGTGCGACGAGCCGACCGGGGCGTTGGACGTCCACACCGGGGTGCTGGTGCTGGAGGTGATCGAGAAGGTGAACCGCGAGTTGGGGACGACGACGGCCGTCATCACCCACAACGCGGTCATCGCCGACATGGCCGATCGCGTGATCTCGTTGCGTGACGGCCGCATCGCCGGGGTGAAGGCGAACGCCACGAAGGTGCCGGCCCGTGAGTTGAAATGGTGATCCTCTCCGCCCTCAACCGGAAGTTGCTCCGCGACCTCCGCGGCCAGTGGGGGCAGGCGGCGGCCATCGCCCTGGTGCTGGCGTGCGGGGTGGCCGCGTTCGTCATGGCGGTGAACACCCTCGGCTCCCTCCGCCGCACCCAGCAGGCGTATTACGAGCGGTACCGCTTCGCCCACGTGTTCGCCCACCTGAAGCGGGCACCCGACTCGCTCGCCGCACAGGTGGAAGACGTCCCCGGCGTGGCCCAGGTGCAGACGCGAATCGTCATGCCGGCCACCCTCGATGTGCCGGGGATGGTCGAACCGGCGTCCGCCCGGCTGATCTCGATTCCCGACCGCCCCGCCCCGATGCTCAACGGGCTGTTCTTGCGGAAGGGGCGGTACATCGAAGCGGGGAACGCGGGCGAGGTGCTGGTGAGTGAGGGGTTCGCCCAGGCCCACCACCTCGAACCCGGCGACACCGTCACCGCCATCCTGAACGGCCGCAAGCAGAAGCTCCGCGTCGTCGGCGTGGCCCTGTCGCCGGAGTACGTGTACCAGCTCGGGCCGGGGCAGATCCTCCCCGACGACCGGCGGTTCGGCGTGTTCTGGATGGGGCACACCGACCTGGCCGGGGTGTTCGATCTGAAGGGGGCGTTCAACGACCTGACGCTCACCCTCACCCCGGAGGCGTCGGAGGCCGAAGTCATCCGCCGGCTGGACGCCATCACCGAGCGGTACGGCGGGCTGGGGGCCTACGGTCGCTCGGACCAGCAGTCCCACGAGTTTCTGGACAACGAGCTGAACGAGCTGCGGGGTATGGCCCTGGTGGTGCCGAGCATCTTCCTCGGGGTGGCGGCGTTCCTGCTGAACGTGGTCATCAGCCGCACCGTCGGCACCCAGCGGGAGCAGATCGCGGCGCTCAAGGCGTTCGGGTACACGCGGTGGGAGGTGACGCTGCACTACCTGAAGTTCGTGGGGGTGGTCGTGCTGGCGGGGGCGGCGATCGGGGTGGTCGTCGGGGCGTGGCTCGGCCGCGAGATCACCGCCATGTACACCGCCTTTTTCCGCTTTCCGGTGTTCGAGTTCACCCTGGACGGGGCGGTGGTGCTGCTGGCGGTGGGCATCTCGGCAGGCGCGGGGGTGCTCGGCACGTTCGCGGCGGTGCGACGGGCGGCGGCGCTGCCCCCGGCCGAGGCGATGAAGCCGGAACCGCCGGCCACCTACTCCCGCACGCTCGTCGAGCGGCTCGGCCTGCACCGCGTCCTGTCGCCGGCCATGCGGATGATGGTGCGGCACATCGAGCGGCGGAAGGTGAAGACGGCGCTCACCGCCGTCGGCATCGCCCTCGCCGTGGCGGTGGTCATCCTCGGCTCGTTCGGCAAGGACGCCATCGACCACGTGATGGTCGCCCAGTTCAGCGTCGCCCAGCGGCAGGACGTGAGCGTCGGGTTCGCCGAGCCGTCCTCGCACGCCGCCCTGTACGAACTCGAACACCTGCCCGGCGTCACCCGCGTCGAGCCGATCCGTTCCGTGGCCGTGCGGTTGCGGTCGGCCCACCGCTCCCGGCGGGTGGGCCTCACCGGCGTGCCGACGAACGCCGAACTGGTGCGGGTGATGGACGTTCACACCAACCCGGTGCCGGTGCCGCCGGACGGTCTGGTGCTGTCGAAGAAACTGGCCGAACTGCTCGAGGTGCGGCCGGGCGACCGCCTCGACGTGGAGGTACTTGAGGGAGACCGCCCGGTGCGAACTGCCGTCGTCGCCGGGCTGGTGGACGACTTCGCCGGCACCACCGCGTACATGGACCTCGCCGCCGTCAACCGGCTGATGCGGGAGGGGGACGTGGTGACCGGGGCGCACCTGCTGGCCGACCACGCCCGCCGCACCGAGCTGTACACCGCCGTGAAGAACACCCCCCGCGTCAGCGGCGTCATCATCAAGCGGGACGTGGTGGACAGCTACCAGAAGACGATCGGCGAGAACATCCTGAAGATGCGGCTGTTCAACGTCCTGTTCGCCGGGGTGATCGCGTTCGGGGTGGTGTACAACTCGGCCCGCATCGCCCTGGCCGAGCGCGGCCGCGAGCTGGCCACCCTCCGCGTGCTCGGGTTCACCCGCGGGGAGATCGCCCGCATCCTGCTCGGCGAACTGGCCCTGCTCACCCTCACCGCCATCCCGCTCGGCCTGCTGTGCGGGTACGGGCTGGCGTTCGGTCTGATCAAAGCGGTGTACGATACGGAGCTGTTCCGCCTGCCGCTGGTCATCTCCGACTGGACCTACGGGTTCGCCGCCAGCATCACCCTGGCGGCCGGGGTGGTGTCCGGGCTGGTGGTCGGCCGGCGGCTGGGTGAACTGGACATGGTGGCCGTCCTCAAGAGCCGGGAGTGACCCATGCGTGCGATCGTCCGCAACTGGGGCTGGATCGTGGCCGCTGTGGTCGTGGTCGGCCTGCTCGTGTACGCCTTCCGCCCGGTGGCGGCGGAGGTGGACACGGCTGCCGTCTCCCGCGACCCGCTGGTGGTGACGGTGGCCGCCGAAGGGAAGACCCGCATCCGCGAGCGGTACGTCGTCTCCACCCCGCTCGCCGGCCAACTCCTCCGCATCCGCCACCGCCCCGGCGACGAGGTGACCGCCGGCCAGTCAATCGTCGCCACCATCGAGCCGAGCGACCCCAGCCTGCTGGACGCCCGCGCGAAGGCCGAGATCGACGCCCGGGTGAAGGCGACCGACGCAGCCCGGCAGCAGGCCGACGCCGGGCTGAAGCGGGCGAAGACGGCCCACGACCTGGCCCGCAGGCAGTGGGAGCGGGTGAAGGGGTTGGGGACGGCGGTCTCGACCGACGAACGGGATGTGGCCGAGGGGAAGGAGCGGGTGGCGGCGGACGAGGTGCGGGCGGCCGAGTTCGCCGTGCGGGTGGCCGAGTTCGAGCACGAGCAGGCGAAGGCGGCCCGCGTCCGCACCCAGCCGCGGCTGAGCGCCGACGCCGAGGCCGACCGGCTGGACATCCGCGCGCCGATCGGGGGGCTGGTGCTGCGGGTGTTCCAGGAGAGCGAGGCGGTGGTGGCAGGGGGGACGAAGTTGCTCGAACTGGGCGACCCGCGGGACCTGGAGATGGAGATCGACGTGCTGTCCACCGACGCGGTGAAGATGCGGCCGGGGGCGCGGGTGATCGTCGACCACTGGGGCGGGCCGGAGCCGCTCGCCGGGCGGGTGCGGGTGGTCGAACCGGCCGGCTTCCTGAAGGTGTCGGCGCTCGGGGTGGAGGAGCAGCGGGTGAACGTGATCGCCGACTTCACCGACCCGCTGGACAAGCGGAAGCCGCTCGGCGACGCCTACCGCGTCGAGGCCCGCATCGTCATCTCGGAGGGCGAGGCGGTGAAGGTGCCGGCCGGGGCGCTGTTCCGCAAGGGCACCGGGTGGGCGTGCTTCGCCGTGCGGGACGGGCGGGTGAAGCTGACCGAGGTGACTGTTGGCCGCACCAACGGGCTGGAGACGGAGGTGTCGAGCGGGCTGGCAGAAGGGGACACGGTCGTCCTCCACCCGAGCGACCGGGTGAAGGACGGTGTGAGGGTGGTGTCGCGGGAGTGACGGCTCACCTCAGCAGCTTGTACTGGTACACGACGGAGAACTCGGGGGTGTTCCACCCGCGGATGACGAACCGCCAGTAGGGGCGGTCCGCATCCTCCTTCGTCGGGGCGGTGAAGGTGAACCGGTCGGACGGGTTCTGCCGCTTCGGGTTCACCTCGAACACCGCCCGGTCGACCTGCTTCCCGTCGATGGCGGCCTTGAGGAACCCCAGCCGTTCTTTCACCTTCGGGTCCGCCGCCGACTCGCCGCCCATCACGTCGAGCGTCACCCCCGGCCAGCCGACGTCCTCTTCGCTCTTGCTGAACCGCCCCTGGAAGGTGACGTCGAACGGTTTGCCCGGTTCGAGCAGGGGCGGGGGTGGGGTGAACGTGCCGACCACCAGGTACTTCCGCCCCAGGTTGGTGAAGCCGGTCGGGGTGAGGATGTCGGTCTTCCAGTAGATGTCCGTCTTCTTGTTCCAGACGCTCACGGACCCGCCGGCCTGCTCCTTCTTCTCGGCGTACAGGATCACCTTGTCGAGCTTCCACCTGCCGGTCAACCGCCCCTCGGCCTCGGCCAGTGCGGTCGCGGCGGCGTCCATCGCCGACTGGGTGTCGGCCAGCCGTTTGGCGGTGTCCCCCAGCTTCTTTTCGTACCCGGCCACGTCTTGTTCCAACTGCTTGACCCCCGCCGCCAGTTCGTCGTAGGTGCGGAAGAAGGAGTCGCCGCCGGCCGCCGGCCCGCCCTTCACCAGCGGGTCGATGATCAGCGTGGTGAAATTGGACAGCGCCTTCTTGTACTGCTCCTCGGTCGCCTTGGTCTTGGCCTTCACGTCGTCGTTCACCGCGGCCTCTCGGTCTTTTGTGGCGGCCTCCAGCCACGCCTGAATCTGGCGGAAGGTGAGCATCTCGGGCTTGTCCGCCTTCCCGTCCGTGAACCGCGTGAACACCCACGGCACCTCATCCAGCAGTTGCCGCTGGAACTGGCGGAGGGTCTGGAGGTCCTTCCGCTTCGCCTCGTACGTGTCGAAGTCGTTGCCCAGCACGCCGCGGGCATCCTTCCGCACCTGCTCGTACTCCTTCGTCCGGTCGGCGAGCGCCTTCTCGGCGGTCTTGCATTGCTGCTCCAGGTCGGCCTTCGTCGGGCCGGGCTGGGCCATGGCGAGGGCGGCGAACGCGGCGGCCGACAGGCAGCCGAGCATGAACGGGCGGGCCATGACCACCTCCGACGGGTGCGGGCGGGTTCATCCGCGGCGGACGAACAGGTTGAGGAGCAGTTCGACGGCGATCAGCAGCACGATGAGGACTTCCAGCCAGAGCATGCGGCGGTCGTTGGCGTCCGCCTGCATCGCCCCGTACACGCGGTCCAGTTGCGACAGGCGGTGGTCCAGGCTGGCCCGCCAGCCGTCCAGGTGGAACCGCTCCCGCGCCGCCTGGTACACCCGCGCCAGGTACCAGTCGCCGACGAACTTGCTGATGTTCGACACCTCGTCGGTCAGCCGGGCGGTGTCGGTCCGCAGTTGTCGCAGCTCCCGCAACACCCGGCCCCAGCCGAACGAGAACACGCCGGGGCGACGGGCGAAGTGGTCGTAGGCGCGGTTCAGGTGGCGGTCCAGCACGGCGTCGTGCACCTTCCACTCCAGCAGTTGCAGGTTGGCCACCTCCAGCACGTCGATCACCTCGCCCACCCCGCCGGCCAGGTCGACCGCTACCGCCGCGTCCCAGTCGATCACCACCGCGTCCGTCCGCTCCAGCGAGCACCGCAGGCGGAGGGTGTCGGCCAGGTGCGACTCGCTCAGGCTAGCCGGGTCCAGGTCGGCGAGCAGCCCGCCCACCTCCGCCCGGTGGTCGTCCACCCACCGCCCGGCGTCGCCCTCCCCGCCCAGGTGGGCGAAGGCGAACAAGGTGTACGCCTCCGGCCCCCGCGTCTCGGTCGGCCCGCGGAGGGCGTCGCCCAGCGCCGCCCGCACCCGCTCGCACACCCGCCCGGCGACGGCGGCGAGCGGCTCCCCGCCGGTCGTCCGCGGGGCGTGCAAGCGTCGCAGGTCGTCCGGGCGGTCGGCGGTGAACGGCAGGCGGGCGGCGACGGCGATCACCCCGGCGTCGTACACGCGGGCGTCGAGTGACACCGGGCTGTCACCGACGCTCGCCGGCTCGAACGGCAGGCCGACGTGGAAGGGGCGGTACAGCAGGTCGTCGGCCGGCACCGTCTTCCGCCGCCGCGGGTCGGCCGGCCCGCCGCGGCGGGCGAACGGCGGGCCGGCGGCCTCGCCCAGCACCTCCCGGCCGACGTCGAACGCGAACAGGTACACCACCTCGCCGCGGAGCGGCATCGGGCTACTCCTTCGCCGTCGGGGGCGGCGGCCGCCGGCCGGCCGGCCGGCTACGGGCTGTCCGATCTGGTCACACCCTTTCCGGTCGGGTCGTCACGGCGGCGTACCGGTGGGTGGCCGCCCGCAGGTACCGCACCACCTGCTCGACGCTCACCCGGCCGAAGTCGTCGTAGTGCGCGGAGAACGGGGTGCGGGTGATCGGCCGGTGGGTGCAGACGACCCGGTCACACAACCCTTCCAGCTCGCTCAGCCGCTCGGCGGTGGCCACCGGGACGGCCACCACCAGCCGGCCCGGCCGCCGCGACCGGACCACCCTCAGGGCGGCCCGCAGGGTGGCCCCGGTGTCCACCCCGTCGTCCACCACGATTACCGGTCGGCCGCCCGGCTCGGCCGGCGGGCGGACCCGCCGGACCGCCGACCGGATGCGATCCAACTCCTCCCACCGGCGGTGGTGCTCGTCCCGCAGGTGGTCGGCCGACACCCCCGTCCGGTCGTCGGCCGGGGGGTTCAATTCCACTCGCCCGTCTTCGGCGATCGCCCCCACGGTGTGCTCGGGCCGGAGCGGGTGCCGCAGCTTGCGGACGAACACCGCGTCCAGTTCCGCCCCCAAATCCGAGGCGAGCGCCGCCCCAGTGAGCACCCCGCCGAGGGGCACCGCCAGCACCAGCAGACGGGCCGCCCGCTCGCCCCCGAGGTCGGCGGCCAGCCGCAATCCGGCGTCCACCCGACTGCGGAACGTTGTACCCGATTTCGGCGACTCTGGTTGACCGGATCGCACGGTTGCCCTTCCCCCGGTGGTTCACGCGGGCGGTCCGCCGCCCCCCGCGGTCGCGTCGCCCGCACCCCGCAGGCGGCAGACGGTGATCCGCACGAGTGGTGTCGGCCCATCCCACAGGGCCACCACGTCGCGGTGGACGAGCAGCTTGCGGTAGTAGCTGTCGGCCACCCCGACGACCGTCACCCCGCCCTCGCGGACAACCACCCGGAGGTCGCGGATGTGCCGCCCGTGTCGGCGGAGGAGTTCCTCGTCCGGGCGTGTCGGCGGGGCGACGGTGCCGAGCATGGGTGTTGGTTCCGGCGGGGCGGCGGCATGTGTGTGTACGACGGACACGCTTGGCACACTTCGTGCCAACGGCGGGGAATAGAATCGCCCCGGGCGTTGCCCCCCGAACCGCGGGGGTTCGCCCTGCCAGCCGAATGGTGTGCCCGTGCCGGACTCGCCCGCCCCGCCCGCCCCGGGAGACACGCCGTACCGCCTGCTCGTCGAGCACGCGCCGGTGGCGGTCGCCCTGCTCGACCCGGACATGCGGTGCCTGGCCACCTCCGGGCGGTGGCGGTCCGAGTTCGACCGCGGCGGTCAAGACCTGACCGGCCGCTCGCCCGCCGAGGTGTTCCCGCACCCGCCCGCCTTCTGGGCGGACGCCCACCGGCGGGCACTCGCCGGCGAGGCTGTGCAGGCCGACGAGGAGCGGTCCGACCGCCAAGGCGGGCCGACCCGGTGGGTGCGGTGGCACCTCCGCCCGTGGCACGACGCGGGCGGGCGGGTCGGCGGGGTGGTGGCCCACGCCGAAGACGTCACGGCCGAAAAGCGGACCGAGGCCACCCTGCGGGAGCGGGAGGACGCCCTGCGGGCGATCCTCGACGCGGCCACCGACGCGGTCATCTCCATCGACGCCGCCGGGCGGATCCGCGAGGTGAACGCCGCCACCGCCCGGCTGTTCGGCTACCCGGCCGACGAGTTGATCGGGCGGAACGTGTCGGCCCTCATGCCGCCCCCGTACCGGGACGAACACGACGGGTACATCGCCCGCTACCTGCGGACCGGGGAGCGGCGGATCATCGGCGTCGGCCGCGAGGTGGTCGCCCGGCGGAAGGACGGCACCACCTTCCCCATCGAGTTGTCGGTGCGGGAGGCGGCCGGCCCGCCGCGGCGGTTCGTCGGGTTCGTCCGCGACCTGACCGACCGCCGGGAACTGGAGGCCCGGTTCCTCCGCGCCCAGCGGCTGGAGAGCATCGGCACGCTGGCCAGCGGCATCGCCCACGACCTGAACAACGTGCTCACCCCGGTGCTGGTGGCGGTCAAACTGCTCCTACGGGACCGCCCCGGCACCGACCGCAAGGCCCTGCTGGAGACGGCCCAGGCGAGCATCGAGCGGGGGGCGGGGATGATCCGACAACTGCTCACCTTCGGCGGGGGGGTGGCCGGCGAGCGGGTGCCGGTGGCGGTGGGCGAACTGGTGCGGGAGGTCCGCGGGCTGCTCGAACACACCCTCCCCAAGGCCATCACCTTCACCGTGAGCGCGGCCGACGACCTGTGGCCGGTGGTCGGCGACCCCACCCAGCTCACCCAGGTGCTGGTCAACCTGTGCGTGAACGGGCGGGACGCCATGCCGGCCGGCGGCACGCTGTCCGTCCGGGCGGAGAACCACACCCTCGACCCGCAGGCGGCCGCCCTCTACCCCGGCGCCCGCCCCGGCCGGTACGTCCACGTGTCCGTCACCGACACCGGCACCGGCATGACGCCCGAGGTGCAGGCCCGCATCTTCGACCCGTTCTTCACCACCAAGCCGTTCGGCCAGGGGACCGGGCTGGGGCTGGCGACCGCGCAGGGGATCGTGAAGTCGCACGAGGGGTTCTTCGGCGTGTACTCCCGACCGGGCAAGGGGACGCGGTTCTCGGTCTGCCTGCCGGCGGCCGAGCAGGCGGCCGGCAGGCCCCCCACGCCCGCCCCGCCGGCCGACCACCGCGGGGGCGGGCGGCTGGTGCTGGTGGTGGACGACGAGGCGGCGGTGCGGGTGGTGGCCCGCGCGGCGCTGGAGGGGGCGGGGTACCGGGTGGCGACGGCCGACGGCGGGGCGGCGGCGGTGGAGTGGTTCGCCCGACACCACGGGGTGGTGGCGGCGGTGGTGCTCGACATGATGATGCCGGGGTTGGACGGGCCGGCGGTGATCGCCCGCCTGCGGGCCGCCGACCCGGCCGTCCCCGTCCTCGCCGTCAGCGGTCTGCGGCCGACCGGCCGCGACGCCGACGCCCTGACCGCCGAGCGGGTCGCTTTTCTCCCCAAGCCGTACTCGGACGACGACCTGCTGACCGCCGTCGCCGCGGTGGTTCGCCCCGCCGCCTTGTGATCGCCCTTCCCACCCACCCTGGCGACCACCGCAGGTAGTTGTCCGAATTCTCCGCGGACGGACACCCGGGCGGGTAAACTGACGCCACCCTCGCACCGCACCCGCTCCCCACCCGCGGAACCGGTTGATGGACTCGTTGCTCCTCATCGACGACGACCCGCACGTGCTCCAGGCCCTCACCCTGGCCCTGTCGGGTGACGGGGTGACGGTGGTCCCGGCCGCGTCGGCCGAGGCCGGGGTGGCGGCGTTCACCGCCGCCCGGCCCGACGCCGTCCTGTGCGACGTCCGCCTGCCCGGCACCTCCGGCCTGGACCTGCTCGCCCGCCTGAAGGCGATCGACCCGAACGTGCCGGTGGTGATGATGACCGGGCACGGCACCGCCGAGACGGCCATCGAGGCCATGCGGCGGGGGGCGTTCGACTACGTGCTCAAGCCGATCGACCCGATCCCGCTGTTCGACCTGCTGGAGAAGGCGTTCGCCCTCGGCCGGCTGATGCGGGTGCCCACCCGGATGGCGGCCGACGACCTGGCGGAGGACGGGGAGGGCGACCGGTTCATCGGCCGCTGCCCGGCCATGCAGGAGGTGTTCAAGCAGATCGGGCGGGTGGCCCCGACCGACGCCACCGTGCTCATCCTCGGGGAGAGCGGCACCGGCAAGGAACTGGTGGCGCGGGCCGTCTACCAGCACTCCCGGCGGGAGGGGAAGCCGTTCCTGGCGCTCAACTGCGCGGCCATCCCGGAGCAACTGCTGGAGAGCGAACTGTTCGGGCACGAGAAGGGGGCGTTCACCGGGGCCGACCGCAAGCGGATCGGGCGGTTCGAGCAGGCGGACGGCGGCACCATCTTCCTGGACGAGATCGGGGACATGACCCCGCTCACCCAGGCGAAGGTGCTGCGGGTGCTGCAGAACCAGCAGTTCGAGCGGGTGGGCGGGAACGAGGTGGTGCGGACGGACGTGCGGCTGATCGCCGCCACCCACCGCGACCTGGACGAGATGATCGCCGACGGGCGGTTCCGCGAGGACCTGTACTACCGGCTGAACGTGTGCGCCGTCCGCATCCCCCCGCTCCGCGACCGCGGGGACGACCTGCCCCTGCTGGTCGAACACTTCGTCCGCCGGTTCGCCGCCGAGTTCGACAAGCGGGTGGTAGGGGTGGCGGACGGGGCGATGGCCGCCTTGCGGGCGTACCCGTGGCCGGGCAACGTGCGGCAGTTGCAGAGCGTCATCAAGCAGGCCCTGCTGGCCACCGCCGGGCCGGTCCTCACCCCCGACGCCATCCCGCCGGCGGTGCGGTCGCCGGGCGTGGCCGTTGCGGGGCGGGCGGCGGGGGAGGAGTCCGACTCCCTGCGGTTCATCCGCCGACGGCTGCGGGAGGGCACGTCCGCCCTGTACGCCGAGGCGGTCGAGCGGGTCGAGCGGGAACTGCTCACCGAGGTGCTCGCGCACACCCACGGGAACATCACCCAGGCGGCGAACCTGCTGGGCATCACCCGCCCCACCCTCCGGGCCAAGATGGCCCACCTCGGGCTGACCATCGAGAACAAATCCACCGTCACCCATCAGGCCAACTGACCCCGTCGCCCTGCCAAGCCGTTTGCCGGCCGGCCGGCCGCACCGGATAACCCTTTTCCACCCCGGCTCGCCCCCCATCCGCTCGGCTCACCCCCGGTCCGGTAACGACGCCGGGCCACCCGTGAGGGGGTGGCCCGGTGAGTCCGCGTTCGGTGTGGGTCCTACGCCTTCGTTTCGGCCTTGCTCTGCAGGTACCCGAGCATGGCGACACCGCAGAGAATCATGGGGTACACGATCGCGGCGGAAACGATGACGAGGATGGTGATGGTTTGCGAATCGCTGAACTGGGACACGGTCGGCACTCCTCGGGGGCGGTGGAGGTGATGGCCGTCCGGACGAGGGGACGGCGGCGGTTACACGGCCCCAACGCAACCCGGATGCCAGACCCGACCGCCCCGGCGGGCGCGGGTGTCGAACACAGTGCGGGGCCGGCGGCACCCGAGTTGCGTCGGGGCCGGCTACCCCCCCTGAGGTGCCCGCCGTGAGCCACCACAAACCGCACGCGAAGAAACCGGCCGAACACGTGTTCCGGTATGACGCCCCGGACGCCTCCCGGGTGGTCGTCACCGGCAGCTTCTGCGCCTGGGACCCGGACCGGCACGTGATGACCCGGCACCGCGACGGGCACTGGGAAACCCGCCTCCCGCTCGCCCACGGCCGGCACGAGTACCGGTTCGTGGTGGACGGCACCTGGGTGACCGACCCGGCCTGCGGGGAGACCGTCCCCACCCCGTTCGGCGACACCAACGGCGTCGTGGACGTCTGACCCGGACGCCGCGACCGGCACGGCCCTTTCGACCCGCCGGGGTGGATCACCCCTTTCCACCCCGGTGCCTCCTTTTCCGCCCAGAGTAGTTCGCCCATGAACGACGGGACCCAGACCGCCACCCGACGACCCGCCGGCGACGCGGCGGCCGCATCCCGGCTCGTCCTGTGGTTCGACCAGATCGGCATCGACGACATCCCGCTCGTCGGCGGCAAGAACGCCTCGCTCGGCGAGATGGTCCGCGAGCTGGGCGGCCGCGGGGTGAAAGTGCCGGGCGGGTTCGCCACCACCGCCGACGCCTTCCGACACTTCCTCCGCGACGCCCGGTTGGACGATTTCATCCGCACCACCCTCGCCGGCCTGGACACGCACGACGTGGCCGAGTTGAGTCGCCGCGGGCACGCCGTGCGGCACGCCATCCTGTCCGCCACCCTGTCGCCCGCCCTCCGCGAAGCGATCGCCGACGCCTACCGCCGGCTGCAGGGCGACGGCCCGCCGCCGGACGTGGCCGTCCGCTCGTCGGCCACCGCCGAAGACCTGCCCGACGCCAGTTTCGCCGGCCAGCAGGAGACGTACCTGAACGTGCAGGGGCTGCCGGCCCTGCTGGACACGTGCAAGCGGTGCTTCGCCTCCCTGTTCACCGACCGGGCCATCAGCTACCGGGCGGACCGCGGCTTCGACCACACCAAGGTGGCGCTCAGCGTCGGCGTGCAGCGGATGGTGCGGTCGGACCTGGCCTGCTCGGGGGTGATGTTCACCCTGGACACCGACACCGGCTTCCCCGACGTGGTGCTGATTAGCGCCGCATACGGCCTCGGCGAGAACGTGGTGCAGGGGTCGGTCACCCCCGACGAGTACGTGGTGTTCAAGCCGACGCTGAAGACCGGGCACCGGCCGGTCCTGCGGCAGACGGTCGGCAGCAAGGAGTTCAAGCTGGTGTACGACGTGGGCGGCGGCAAGATGGTGAAGAACGTGCCGGTGCCGCAGGCCGAGCGGGAGCGGCTGGCCCTGACCGAAGACGAGGTGCTCCAGCTCGCCCGCTGGGGGTGCGTGGTCGAGGACCACTACTCCGCCCGGAACGGGCGGCCGACGCCGATGGACCTGGAGTGGGCGAAGGACGGCCGCACCGGCGAGCTGTTCATCGTGCAGGCCCGGCCGGAGACGGTGCAGTCGCGGAAGGACCCGGACGTGATCGAGACGTACCGCCTGGGGCGGCGGACCGCGGTGCTGACGACCGGGCGGAGCGTGGGCGAGAAGGTGGCCACCGGGCGGGTGCGGGTGGTGAGCAGCCCGCAGTTCCTCGACCAGTTCCGGGCCGGCGAGGTGCTGGTGACCGACAAGACCGACCCGGACTGGCAGCCGATCATGAAGAAGGCGGCGGCCATCGTCACCAACCGCGGCGGGCGGACGTGTCACGCGGCCATCGTCAGCCGCGAGCTGGGCGTGCCGGCCGTCGTCGGCACCGGGCACGGGACGGACGCCCTGAAGGACGGGCAGGTGGTGACGGTCAGTTGCGCGGAAGGGGACACCGGGTTCGTGTACGCCGGCGAGCTGCCGTTCGAGGTGGAGCGGGTCAGCCTCAAGACCCTCGGCCGGCCGCGGACGAAGGTGATGATGAACGTGGCCAACCCGGAGGAGGCGTTCGCCCTGGCCGCCCTGCCGAACGACGGCGTCGGCCTCGCCCGGATGGAGTTCATCGTCTCCACCCACATCCGCATCCACCCCCTCGCCCTCACCGGGTTCGACACCCTCACCGACCCCTCGGCCAAAGCCGAGATCGAGAAGCTGACGGCCGGCTACCGCGACAAGCCGCAGTTCTTCGTGGACAAGCTGGCCGAGGGGGTGGGAATGATCGCCGCCGCCTTCCACCCGAAGGACGTCATCCTGCGGCTGAGCGACTTCAAGACGAACGAGTACGCCAACCTGATCGGCGGGAAGGCGTTCGAACCGGCCGAGGAGAACCCGATGCTCGGCTTCCGCGGGGCCAGCCGGTACTACCACCCGAGCTACCAGGCGGGGTTCGCCCTCGAGTGCCGGGCGGTGAAGAAGGTGCGAGACGGGATGGGGCTGACCAACCTGAAGGTGATGGTGCCCTTCTGCCGCACCGTCGAGGAGGGGCGGCGGGTGCAGGCGGAGATGGCCAAGCACGGCCTGCGGCGGGGGGAGAACGGGCTGGAGGTGTACGTCATGTGCGAGATTCCGAGCAACGTGCTATTGGCCGACGAGTTCGCCGACATCTTCGACGGGTTCAGCATCGGGTCGAACGACCTGACGCAACTGGTGCTGGGGGTGGACCGGGACAGCGAGATCGTCGCCCCGCTGTTCGACGAGCGGAACCCGGCGGTGACGAAGATGATCGCCCAGGTGATCGCCGCCTGCCGGGCGAAGGGGCGGAAGATCGGCATCTGCGGGCAGGCGCCGAGCGACTACCCGGAGTTCGCCCAGTTCCTGGTCGGGTGCGGGATCGACAGCATCTCACTCAATCCGGACACGGTGCTGAAGACCACGCTCGTCATCCTGAAGGCCGAGACCGCCCCGGCCGGCGGCTGACCGGCCGGCACGATCCGCGACCGGACCCCCTCACCCCGACGGAGGAGAGTCATGAGCATCCGGCACCTCGGGTACCTCGGCACGCTGGGCCTGCTCGGCCTGCTCGGGTTGTTGTTCGACCAGCCGGGCCTGTTCGGGCTGTTCGGCTTCTTCGGCTTCCACGCCTTCTTCGGGTACCGGGAGCGGCCGGCCGCATCGACGCCGGGAGCCCGCACCGGCGGATGATTTTCCCGAGACCCCCACCCCTTCAGAGAACCAAAAACAACCACCGCGCACAGTTACAACATCGCATACCCACCATGCACTTACGGCGAATTCGCGGCCGACCTCGACTCCCCGGAATCATCTCGATCGCACGCGGTGTGCGGTACCCGGCTCTCCGACGAGACCGATTTCATCCGTCTCCAAGTGACGTGCCCGCAAGCACTTATAGACGTAGCAAAAATACAACACGCTGACAGGCGTTGACCAGTGCTCGCAACCCGGCTACCCTTCCTTCCAACCCGTGCGACGGTTCGTGAGCACTCGCCAAGAGACGCTCCCGATGCGTGCCCGCAAGTGGCTCCTGTTCCTGGCAATCGCGGCCACGGCCGTCGTGCCGGCTTGGGCACTCGGCGTGTGGGTCAGTTCCGCCTTCATTCCGCCTGTCGAAAAAGCCGCTCCTCAACCCGCCCTCGTGTTCGCCGAGGCTGACCTCACCTTCGGGCCGATCCCGGAGAGCGAGCAGATCGAACGCGAACTCCGGCTGACGAACACCTCCGCCGACACGATCACGATCGAGCGGTTCGAGAAGAGTTGCTCCTGCCTGGGCATCGAACCGGCCGGCCGGTTCACGATCCAACCCGGCGAGACGACCGTCCTGCGGATCAAATTGAAGTCGGCCATCCCGCTCGGGGCCAAACTCACGGCGGACGGCCTGTTCAGCGAAACGGTGAGCGTGGACGCGGTCGCCGCCGGCGTGAAGCCGGTCCGCTTCTCGGCGACCATCCGGTTCACGGTCCAACAAACGGTCCGCTTTGACCCGCCGGTGGTGCAACTCGGGGTGGTGTCTCACCGCGAGCCGATCCGGGTGACGGCGACCCTCACCCTCCGGGACCCGATCCAGGAAGTCCGCGTCCTCCCGCATTCGGACTGGGACGTCACCGTCACCCCAATGGGGAGGGACCAGCGGGAACTGGTAGCCACTCCAGCACGCCCGGGTGTGCCTCGGTTCGTGAACGACCCGCTCCAGGTGGTGCCGGTCGGCAGTGATGGCGTCGAACGCCCTGCCCGCCCGCTGCTCATTCGTGGGGAAGTGAAACTGGACATCACGAGTACCCCGGCCGACATCCCGCTCGGGCGGGTGAAGGTGGGCACAACCGTCGAGGAGTCGTTCCGGCTGTCTTCCCTCACGAGCCGCCGGTTCGAGGTGCTGCGAGCGACAATCGACGCGGCCGAGGACACCGTGACCGTCGAGCCAACCGACCCGAACCAATTCCATCTGCGGTCGCGGACGACCGCCGGCGGGGATCAGGTGCGGTGGGTGACGGTGACGGTGAAACAAGACCACGGCCAGACCTGCGAAGTTCGCGTGCCGGTTCGCTACTTCGGGGAGTGACACCGATGAAGGGGTACGCCATCTTCGTCGCAATCGTTGTTGTAACCCCGGTCGTATTCGCGCAGCCTGGTGCCGATTCCCCGGCCGCTCTGGCTGCCAAGGCGCGGCAAGAGGCGATCAAGTCCATCGAGTTCCAGTTCACCGTTGAGGAGACCGTTGAACCGGGCGCGTGGAACATCTACGGGGCGACTGCTCCTGGGGGTGGACCGATGCCCGCCCAGCGGACGATCCGCGAGTCGAAGAACCGACTCGTCATCTCCGGCGACCGCATCCGGTACGAGAACAATCACCCCATCTTGTCGCTGCAAACGAACGGGTGGTCTGAGAACATCGACCTGTCGGTGTCGGACGGCACCCGCCAGAAAAAGTATTACGGCCCGGTGTCCGGGGCGAACCGGAAGAACAGCTACGGCATCCTGGCCTCACCGACCCGAGGGAGGATCGCGCGGGATACGCTCCAACTGCCGATGATGCTCGCCGCCCGAGGATACGACGGCGACTTGTCGCTCATCACTTACACCGGGGGACTCCGCCCGACCGGGGAGACGCTCCAGGTGCGGGGGCGGAGGTGTGTGGCGTACAAGCAGCCGTCGCAGAACTTGACGGTGTGGGTGGACGAGGCCGAGGGGCACAGCCTGAGGCGAATGCAACTGACCGCGAAGGGGGTGACGGACACGCAAACGGAAGTCGAGTCCGCCGTCGAGCCGTCGAGCGGGTTGGTCCTCCCAAAATCGTGGACCGAGTCGCACTACTCCACCGCGGGCAAACTGCGGAAGACGGTGGCGGTGACGGTGGACGCGGTGTACGTGAACCGGGAGTACGGGGCGGACACGTTCGACCTGGAGTTTCCCCCCGGGATCGACGTGGACGACCAGAGGTCGAACACACAGGTCCGCGTACTTGCGGACCAGTCGCTCGTCCCGCTGGACCCGTCCGGCAAGCCGGTCGGCTGGATCGACCGCAACTGGGTGTGGATGACGTGCGTGGCGGCCGTCTGCGTCGTCACCCTGATCGGCCTGTTCAGTTGGCGGAAGGTGGTCGGCGGGTCGCGGAAATCGCCCTGAGTTCGGAACCCATCACGTTCGGAGGTGGCCCATGTGGACGCGACGAAACGGCTGGGCAGGCGCGGTCGGCTTGCTGCTCCTGGTCACCTGCCCGAGCGGGGCCGACAACTGTGACAGAGACTGCCGCATGCGACAGAATTTCTACATCTGCTACCTCGACTCCTGTGTCTACCTGGAACGCGCGGACTGCGGCAAGTGCACGGCGGCGAACAGCGCCTGTGACAAGACCAATCCGATCCTCGAGGGCACGTGCCAGGTGTCGGGCACGAATCGGGGGAAGGTGTACTCCGGCTGCCCCTTCAACTGCAATTGCGGCAATGGCATGGCCCAAGTCGAGGTGCAAGCCGTTGAGGTACTCGGCGGAACCTGGATCGATCGCGACTGGTGGCGGTGTTACGTCGATGTCCCTCCTCCGCTGTGAGTGGCGTTATTCTCGAGTCGAGTTGGCCGCGTGACTGCGTTGCCACTCCGCGAGGCTGCCCCCAATCACTCTCAGGACGGACGCTCCGATGCCTCACCGCCGCGGGATGTCGCTCCTGGAACTGCTGGTCGTGGTGGCGATCATCGGTGTGCTGGTGGGTCTCACCTTGGCCGCCGTACAGTCCGTGCGGGCGGCGGCCGCCAGGGCCGATTGCCAGAACCGCTTGCGGCAACTGGTCATCGCCGCCCACACCTATCACGCCGCCCATCGCCACTTCCCGGAGGGGGTGGCGTACCCGTTCTCCAAGTCCGATGAAGATGCCCGCACCCGGCACGCCGGCCTGTCCTGGCACACGTCCCTGCTGCCGCACCTCGAACAGGATGCCCTCTGGCGGGAAGCGTGGGCGGCGCACACCGTTCAGGCGTCCGGCGAATCCCCTCCCCACGCCGCCGTTGCTGCACACTCGATCACAACCTTCCGCTGCCCCTCCGACGCCCGCTCGATTGGCCGGTACGATTACGAACCGGCCGCCTCGCAAGACCCGCCCTGGGGCCTCACCAACTACCTCGGCGTGTCCGGTAGCGGGTTCGACCGCGACGACGGATCGTTCCACCCGAACCGCCGTGTCAGCACGGCCGGCTTGACCGACGGCACCTCGAACACCCTCTTCATCGGCGAGCGGCCGACGGGACCGCACGGGTACGGCAGTTCGTGGTACTCCGGCTGGGGCACACTCCGATACTTCAAGGGCCAGTTGATGCCGATAGACGAAACGTGGGCAAACCTGCCAGTCGAACGGACGGTTTGCCCCACCCCCCGTACCGTCTTCCAGGCCGGCAAGTACGACGACCCGTGTCACCACAATCACTTCTGGTCGTTGCACCCCGGCGGGGCGAACTGCGCCTTTGCCGACGGGAGCGTCAAGTTCCTCCGCTACTCGGCCGCGAGTGTGCTGCCGGCGCTCGCCACCCGCGCCGGCGGGGAGGCCGTCCCCGCCGACTGGTAGCCGGTTCACCCCAGCTTCGGTCGCGGGTCGGGCACGTCGGCCTTGCCCTCCCGCTGGAGGGTCCACCCCGGCATGCGGCCGATCCACTCGGTCGCCACCTCCGCCGGGCAGTCGATCAGCACCAACCGCGGCATCTCGTCGATCACCTTTACCCGCCCGTCGGCCCGCAACCCGGCCGGCACCTCCTCGGTGCCGGTTGTGCTCGCCTTCGATCGGTGCAACACGTACCGCGGCATGGATCGCCCTCCCCGCCTGTTGTCGCCGGGGTGACAGACCCCGGTCCGGACCGGGGTCTGTCACCCCGGCGACAACAGGCGGGGAGGGCGATCCATGCCGCGGTACGTGTTGCACCGATCGAAGGCGAGCACAACCGGCACCGAGGAGGTGCCGGCCGGGTTGCGGGCCGACGGGCGGGTAAAGGTGATCGACGAGATGCCGCGGTTGGTGCTGATCGACTGCCCGGCGGAGGTGGCGACCGAGTGGATCGGCCGCATGCCGGGGTGGACCCTCCAGCGGGAGGGCAAGGCCGACGTGCCCGACCCGCGACCGAAGCTGGGGTGAACCGGCTACCAGTCGGCGGGGACGGCCTCCCCGCCGGCGCGGGTGGCGAGCGCCGGCAGCACACTCGCGGCCGAGTAGCGGAGGAACTTGACGCTCCCGTCGGCAAAGGCGCAGTTCGCCCCGCCGGGGTGCAACGACCAGAAGTGATTGTGGTGACACGGGTCGTCGTACTTGCCGGCCTGGAAGACGGTACGGGGGGTGGGGCAAACCGTCCGTTCGACTGGCAGGTTTGCCCACGTTTCGTCTATCGGCATCAACTGGCCCTTGAAGTATCGGAGTGTGCCCCAGCCGGAGTACCACGAACTGCCGTACCCGTGCGGTCCCGTCGGCCGCTCGCCGATGAAGAGGGTGTTCGAGGTGCCGTCGGTCAAGCCGGCCGTGCTGACACGGCGGTTCGGGTGGAACGATCCGTCGTCGCGGTCGAACCCGCTACCGGACACGCCGAGGTAGTTGGTGAGGCCCCAGGGCGGGTCTTGCGAGGCGGCCGGTTCGTAATCGTACCGGCCAATCGAGCGGGCGTCGGAGGGGCAGCGGAAGGTTGTGATCGAGTGTGCAGCAACGGCGGCGTGGGGAGGGGATTCGCCGGACGCCTGAACGGTGTGCGCCGCCCACGCTTCCCGCCAGAGGGCATCCTGTTCGAGGTGCGGCAGCAGGGACGTGTGCCAGGACAGGCCGGCGTGCCGGGTGCGGGCATCTTCATCGGACTTGGAGAACGGGTACGCCACCCCCTCCGGGAAGTGGCGATGGGCGGCGTGATAGGTGTGGGCGGCGATGACCAGTTGCCGCAAGCGGTTCTGGCAATCGGCCCTGGCGGCCGCCGCCCGCACGGACTGTACGGCGGCCAAGGTGAGACCCACCAGCACACCGATGATCGCCACCACGACCAGCAGTTCCAGGAGCGACATCCCGCGGCGGTGAGGCATCGGAGCGTCCGTCCTGAGAGTGATTGGGGGCAGCCTCGCGGAGTGGCAACGCAGTCACGCGGCCAACTCGACTCGAGAATAACGCCACTCACAGCGGAGGAGGGACATCGACGTAACACCGCCACCAGTCGCGATCGATCCAGGTTCCGCCGAGTACCTCAACGGCTTGCACCTCGACTTGGGCCATGCCATTGCCGCAATTGCAGTTGAAGGGGCAGCCGGAGTACACCTTCCCCCGATTCGTGCCCGACACCTGGCACGTGCCCTCGAGGATCGGATTGGTCTTGTCACAGGCGCTGTTCGCCGCCGTGCACTTGCCGCAGTCCGCGCGTTCCAGGTAGACACAGGAGTCGAGGTAGCAGATGTAGAAATTCTGTCGCATGCGGCAGTCTCTGTCACAGTTGTCGGCCCCGCTCGGGCAGGTGACCAGGAGCAGCAAGCCGACCGCGCCTGCCCAGCCGTTTCGTCGCGTCCACATGGGCCACCTCCGAACGTGATGGGTTCCGAACTCAGGGCGATTTCCGCGACCCGCCGACCACCTTCCGCCAACTGAACAGGCCGATCAGGGTGACGACGCAGACGGCCGCCACGCACGTCATCCACACCCAGTTGCGGTCGATCCAGCCGACCGGCTTGCCGGACGGGTCCAGCGGGACGAGCGACTGGTCCGCAAGTACGCGGACCTGTGTGTTCGACCTCTGGTCGTCCACGTCGATCCCGGGGGGAAACTCCAGGTCGAACGTGTCCGCCCCGTACTCCCGGTTCACGTACACCGCGTCCACCGTCACCGCCACCGTCTTCCGCAGTTTGCCCGCGGTGGAGTAGTGCGACTCGGTCCACGATTTTGGGAGGACCAACCCGCTCGACGGCTCGACGGCGGACTCGACTTCCGTTTGCGTGTCCGTCACCCCCTTCGCGGTCAGTTGCATTCGCCTCAGGCTGTGCCCCTCGGCCTCGTCCACCCACACCGTCAAGTTCTGCGACGGCTGCTTGTACGCCACACACCTCCGCCCCCGCACCTGGAGCGTCTCCCCGGTCGGGCGGAGTCCCCCGGTGTAAGTGATGAGCGACAAGTCGCCGTCGTATCCTCGGGCGGCGAGCATCATCGGCAGTTGGAGCGTATCCCGCGCGATCCTCCCTCGGGTCGGTGAGGCCAGGATGCCGTAGCTGTTCTTCCGGTTCGCCCCGGACACCGGGCCGTAATACTTTTTCTGGCGGGTGCCGTCCGACACCGACAGGTCGATGTTCTCAGACCACCCGTTCGTTTGCAGCGACAAGATGGGGTGATTGTTCTCGTACCGGATGCGGTCGCCGGAGATGACGAGTCGGTTCTTCGACTCGCGGATCGTCCGCTGGGCGGGCATCGGTCCACCCCCAGGAGCAGTCGCCCCGTAGATGTTCCACGCGCCCGGTTCAACGGTCTCCTCAACGGTGAACTGGAACTCGATGGACTTGATCGCCTCTTGCCGCGCCTTGGCAGCCAGAGCGGCCGGGGAATCGGCACCAGGCTGCGCGAATACGACCGGGGTTACAACAACGATTGCGACGAAGATGGCGTACCCCTTCATCGGTGTCACTCCCCGAAGTAGCGAACCGGCACGCGAACTTCGCAGGTCTGGCCGTGGTCTTGTTTCACCGTCACCGTCACCCACCGCACCTGATCCCCGCCGGCGGTCGTCCGCGACCGCAGATGGAATTGGTTCGGGTCGGTTGGCTCGACGGTCACGGTGTCCTCGGCCGCGTCGATTGTCGCTCGCAGCACCTCGAACCGGCGGCTCGTGAGGGAAGACAGCCGGAACGACTCCTCGACGGTTGTGCCCACCTTCACCCGCCCGAGCGGGATGTCGGCCGGGGTACTCGTGATGTCCAGTTTCACTTCCCCACGAATGAGCAGCGGGCGGGCAGGGCGTTCGACGCCATCACTGCCGACCGGCACCACCTGGAGCGGGTCGTTCACGAACCGAGGCACACCCGGGCGTGCTGGAGTGGCTACCAGTTCCCGCTGGTCCCTCCCCATTGGGGTGACGGTGACGTCCCAGTCCGAATGCGGGAGGACGCGGACTTCCTGGATCGGGTCCCGGAGGGTGAGGGTCGCCGTCACCCGGATCGGCTCGCGGTGAGACACCACCCCGAGTTGCACCACCGGCGGGTCAAAGCGGACCGTTTGTTGGACCGTGAACCGGATGGTCGCCGAGAAGCGGACCGGCTTCACGCCGGCGGCGACCGCGTCCACGCTCACCGTTTCGCTGAACAGGCCGTCCGCCGTGAGTTTGGCCCCGAGCGGGATGGCCGACTTCAATTTGATCCGCAGGACGGTCGTCTCGCCGGGTTGGATCGTGAACCGGCCGGCCGGTTCGATGCCCAGGCAGGAGCAACTCTTCTCGAACCGCTCGATCGTGATCGTGTCGGCGGAGGTGTTCGTCAGCCGGAGTTCGCGTTCGATCTGCTCGCTCTCCGGGATCGGCCCGAAGGTGAGGTCAGCCTCGGCGAACACGAGGGCGGGTTGAGGAGCGGCTTTTTCGACAGGCGGAATGAAGGCGGAACTGACCCACACGCCGAGTGCCCAAGCCGGCACGACGGCCGTGGCCGCGATTGCCAGGAACAGGAGCCACTTGCGGGCACGCATCGGGAGCGTCTCTTGGCGAGTGCTCACGAACCGTCGCACGGGTTGGAAGGAAGGGTAGCCGGGTTGCGAGCACTGGTCAACGCCTGTCAGCGTGTTGTATTTTTGCTACGTCTATAAGTGCTTGCGGGCACGTCACTTGGAGACGGATGAAATCGGTCTCGTCGGAGAGCCGGGTACCGCACACCGCGTGCGATCGAGATGATTCCGGGGAGTCGAGGTCGGCCGCGAATTCGCCGTAAGTGCATGGTGGGTATGCGATGTTGTAACTGTGCGCGGTGGTTGTTTTTGGTTCTCTGAAGGGGTGGGGGTCTCGGGAAAATCATCCGCCGGTGCGGGCTCCCGGCGTCGATGCGGCCGGCCGCTCCCGGTACCCGAAGAAGGCGTGGAAGCCGAAGAAGCCGAACAGCCCGAACAGGCCCGGCTGGTCGAACAACAACCCGAGCAGGCCGAGCAGGCCCAGCGTGCCGAGGTACCCGAGGTGCCGGATGCTCATGACTCTCCTCCGTCGGGGTGAGGGGGTCCGGTCGCGGATCGTGCCGGCCGGTCAGCCGCCGGCCGGGGCGGTCTCGGCCTTCAGGATGACGAGCGTGGTCTTCAGCACCGTGTCCGGATTGAGTGAGATGCTGTCGATCCCGCACCCGACCAGGAACTGGGCGAACTCCGGGTAGTCGCTCGGCGCCTGCCCGCAGATGCCGATCTTCCGCCCCTTCGCCCGGCAGGCGGCGATCACCTGGGCGATCATCTTCGTCACCGCCGGGTTCCGCTCGTCGAACAGCGGGGCGACGATCTCGCTGTCCCGGTCCACCCCCAGCACCAGTTGCGTCAGGTCGTTCGACCCGATGCTGAACCCGTCGAAGATGTCGGCGAACTCGTCGGCCAATAGCACGTTGCTCGGAATCTCGCACATGACGTACACCTCCAGCCCGTTCTCCCCCCGCCGCAGGCCGTGCTTGGCCATCTCCGCCTGCACCCGCCGCCCCTCCTCGACGGTGCGGCAGAAGGGCACCATCACCTTCAGGTTGGTCAGCCCCATCCCGTCTCGCACCTTCTTCACCGCCCGGCACTCGAGGGCGAACCCCGCCTGGTAGCTCGGGTGGTAGTACCGGCTGGCCCCGCGGAAGCCGAGCATCGGGTTCTCCTCGGCCGGTTCGAACGCCTTCCCGCCGATCAGGTTGGCGTACTCGTTCGTCTTGAAGTCGCTCAGCCGCAGGATGACGTCCTTCGGGTGGAAGGCGGCGGCGATCATTCCCACCCCCTCGGCCAGCTTGTCCACGAAGAACTGCGGCTTGTCGCGGTAGCCGGCCGTCAGCTTCTCGATCTCGGCTTTGGCCGAGGGGTCGGTGAGGGTGTCGAACCCGGTGAGGGCGAGGGGGTGGATGCGGATGTGGGTGGAGACGATGAACTCCATCCGGGCGAGGCCGACGCCGTCGTTCGGCAGGGCGGCCAGGGCGAACGCCTCCTCCGGGTTGGCCACGTTCATCATCACCTTCGTCCGCGGCCGGCCGAGGGTCTTGAGGCTGACCCGCTCCACCTCGAACGGCAGCTCGCCGGCGTACACGAACCCGGTGTCCCCTTCCGCGCAACTGACCGTCACCACCTGCCCGTCCTTCAGGGCGTCCGTCCCGTGCCCGGTGCCGACGACGGCCGGCACGCCCAGCTCGCGGCTGACGATGGCCGCGTGACACGTCCGCCCGCCGCGGTTGGTGACGATGGCCGCCGCCTTCTTCATGATCGGCTGCCAGTCCGGGTCGGTCTTGTCGGTCACCAGCACCTCGCCGGCCCGGAACTGGTCGAGGAACTGCGGGCTGCTCACCACCCGCACCCGCCCGGTGGCCACCTTCTCGCCCACGCTCCGCCCGGTCGTCAGCACCGCGGTCCGCCGCCCCAGGCGGTACGTCTCGATCACGTCCGGGTCCTTCCGCGACTGCACCGTCTCCGGCCGGGCCTGCACGATGAACAGCTCGCCGGTGCGGCCGTCCTTCGCCCACTCCAGGTCCATCGGCGTCGGCCGCCCGTTCCGGGCGGAGTAGTGGTCCTCGACCACGCACCCCCAGCGGGCGAGCTGGAGCACCTCGTCTTCGGTCAGGGCCAGCCGCTCCCGCTCGGCCTGCGGCACCGGCACGTTCTTCACCATCTTGCCGCCGCCCACGTCGTACACCAGCTTGAACTCCTTGCTGCCGACCGTCTGCCGCAGGACCGGCCGGTGCCCGGTCTTCAGCGTCGGCTTGAACACCACGTACTCGTCGGGGGTGACCGACCCCTGCACCACGTTCTCGCCGAGGCCGTATGCGGCGCTAATCAGCACCACGTCGGGGAAGCCGGTGTCGGTGTCCAGGGTGAACATCACCCCCGAGCAGGCCAGGTCCGACCGCACCATCCGCTGCACGCCGACGCTGAGCGCCACCTTGGTGTGGTCGAAGCCGCGGTCCGCCCGGTAGCTGATGGCCCGGTCGGTGAACAGGGAGGCGAAGCACCGCTTGCACGTGTCCAGCAGGGCCGGCAGCCCCTGCACGTTCAGGTACGTCTCCTGCTGGCCGGCGAAACTGGCGTCGGGCAGGTCTTCGGCGGTGGCCGACGAGCGGACGGCCACGTCCGGCGGCGGGCCGTCGCCCTGCAGCCGGCGGTAGGCGTCGGCGATCGCTTCGCGGAGGGCGGGCGACAGGGTGGCGGACAGGATGGCGTGCCGCACGGCGTGCCCGCGGCGACTCAACTCGGCCACGTCGTGCGTGTCCAGGCCGGCGAGGGTGGTGCGGATGAAATCGTCCAACCGGGCGTCGCGGAGGAAGTGTCGGAAGGCGTCGGCGGTGGTGGCGAACCCGCCCGGCACTTTCACCCCGCGGCCGCCCAGCTCGCGGACCATCTCGCCGAGCGAGGCGTTCTTGCCGCCGACGAGCGGGATGTCGTCGATGCCGATCTGGTCGAACCACAGGACGAGCCGGGATGCGGCCGCCGCGTCGCCGGCGGGTCGTCGGGTGGCGGTCTGGGTCCCGTCGTTCATGGGCGAACTACTCTGGGCGGAAAAGGAGGCACCGGGGTGGAAAGGGGTGATCCACCCCGGCGGGTCGAAAGGGCCGTGCCGGTCGCGGCGTCCGGGTCAGACGTCCACGACGCCGTTGGTGTCGCCGAACGGGGTGGGGACGGTCTCCCCGCAGGCCGGGTCGGTCACCCAGGTGCCGTCCACCACGAACCGGTACTCGTGCCGGCCGTGGGCGAGCGGGAGGCGGGTTTCCCAGTGCCCGTCGCGGTGCCGGGTCATCACGTGCCGGTCCGGGTCCCAGGCGCAGAAGCTGCCGGTGACGACCACCCGGGAGGCGTCCGGGGCGTCATACCGGAACACGTGTTCGGCCGGTTTCTTCGCGTGCGGTTTGTGGTGGCTCACGGCGGGCACCTCAGGGGGGGTAGCCGGCCCCGACGCAACTCGGGTGCCGCCGGCCCCGCACTGTGTTCGACACCCGCGCCCGCCGGGGCGGTCGGGTCTGGCATCCGGGTTGCGTTGGGGCCGTGTAACCGCCGCCGTCCCCTCGTCCGGACGGCCATCACCTCCACCGCCCCCGAGGAGTGCCGACCGTGTCCCAGTTCAGCGATTCGCAAACCATCACCATCCTCGTCATCGTTTCCGCCGCGATCGTGTACCCCATGATTCTCTGCGGTGTCGCCATGCTCGGGTACCTGCAGAGCAAGGCCGAAACGAAGGCGTAGGACCCACACCGAACGCGGACTCACCGGGCCACCCCCTCACGGGTGGCCCGGCGTCGTTACCGGACCGGGGGTGAGCCGAGCGGATGGGGGGCGAGCCGGGGTGGAAAAGGGTTATCCGGTGCGGCCGGCCGGCCGGCAAACGGCTTGGCAGGGCGACGGGGTCAGTTGGCCTGATGGGTGACGGTGGATTTGTTCTCGATGGTCAGCCCGAGGTGGGCCATCTTGGCCCGGAGGGTGGGGCGGGTGATGCCCAGCAGGTTCGCCGCCTGGGTGATGTTCCCGTGGGTGTGCGCGAGCACCTCGGTGAGCAGTTCCCGCTCGACCCGCTCGACCGCCTCGGCGTACAGGGCGGACGTGCCCTCCCGCAGCCGTCGGCGGATGAACCGCAGGGAGTCGGACTCCTCCCCCGCCGCCCGCCCCGCAACGGCCACGCCCGGCGACCGCACCGCCGGCGGGATGGCGTCGGGGGTGAGGACCGGCCCGGCGGTGGCCAGCAGGGCCTGCTTGATGACGCTCTGCAACTGCCGCACGTTGCCCGGCCACGGGTACGCCCGCAAGGCGGCCATCGCCCCGTCCGCCACCCCTACCACCCGCTTGTCGAACTCGGCGGCGAACCGGCGGACGAAGTGTTCGACCAGCAGGGGCAGGTCGTCCCCGCGGTCGCGGAGCGGGGGGATGCGGACGGCGCACACGTTCAGCCGGTAGTACAGGTCCTCGCGGAACCGCCCGTCGGCGATCATCTCGTCCAGGTCGCGGTGGGTGGCGGCGATCAGCCGCACGTCCGTCCGCACCACCTCGTTCCCGCCCACCCGCTCGAACTGCTGGTTCTGCAGCACCCGCAGCACCTTCGCCTGGGTGAGCGGGGTCATGTCCCCGATCTCGTCCAGGAAGATGGTGCCGCCGTCCGCCTGCTCGAACCGCCCGATCCGCTTGCGGTCGGCCCCGGTGAACGCCCCCTTCTCGTGCCCGAACAGTTCGCTCTCCAGCAGTTGCTCCGGGATGGCCGCGCAGTTGAGCGCCAGGAACGGCTTCCCCTCCCGCCGGGAGTGCTGGTAGACGGCCCGCGCCACCAGTTCCTTGCCGGTGCCGCTCTCCCCGAGGATGAGCACGGTGGCGTCGGTCGGGGCCACCCGCCCGATCTGCTTGAACACCTCCTGCATGGCCGGGCAGCGGCCGATGAACCGGTCGCCCTCCCCGTCCTCCGCCAGGTCGTCGGCCGCCATCCGGGTGGGCACCCGCATCAGCCGGCCGAGGGCGAACGCCTTCTCCAGCAGGTCGAACAGCGGGATCGGGTCGATCGGCTTGAGCACGTAGTCGAACGCCCCCCGCCGCATGGCCTCGATGGCCGTCTCGGCGGTGCCGTGCCCGGTCATCATCACCACCGGCACGTTCGGGTCGATCGCCTTCAGGCGGGCGAGCAGGTCCAGGCCGGAGGTGCCGGGCAGGCGGACGTCGCACAGGACGGCGTCGGGCCGGGCGGCGGTGAACGCCGCCACCCCGGCCTCGGCCGACGCGGCCGGGACCACCGTCACCCCGTCACCCGACAGGGCCAGGGTGAGGGCCTGGAGCACGTGCGGGTCGTCGTCGATGAGGAGCAACGAGTCCATCAACCGGTTCCGCGGGTGGGGAGCGGGTGCGGTGCGAGGGTGGCGTCAGTTTACCCGCCCGGGTGTCCGTCCGCGGAGAATTCGGACAACTACCTGCGGTGGTCGCCAGGGTGGGTGGGAAGGGCGATCACAAGGCGGCGGGGCGAACCACCGCGGCGACGGCGGTCAGCAGGTCGTCGTCCGAGTACGGCTTGGGGAGAAAAGCGACCCGCTCGGCGGTCAGGGCGTCGGCGTCGCGGCCGGTCGGCCGCAGACCGCTGACGGCGAGGACGGGGACGGCCGGGTCGGCGGCCCGCAGGCGGGCGATCACCGCCGGCCCGTCCAACCCCGGCATCATCATGTCGAGCACCACCGCCGCCACCACCCCGTGGTGTCGGGCGAACCACTCCACCGCCGCCGCCCCGCCGTCGGCCGTCGCCACCCGGTACCCCGCCCCCTCCAGCGCCGCGCGGGCCACCACCCGCACCGCCGCCTCGTCGTCCACCACCAGCACCAGCCGCCCGCCCCCGCGGTGGTCGGCCGGCGGGGCGGGCGTGGGGGGCCTGCCGGCCGCCTGCTCGGCCGCCGGCAGGCAGACCGAGAACCGCGTCCCCTTGCCCGGTCGGGAGTACACGCCGAAGAACCCCTCGTGCGACTTCACGATCCCCTGCGCGGTCGCCAGCCCCAGCCCGGTCCCCTGGCCGAACGGCTTGGTGGTGAAGAACGGGTCGAAGATGCGGGCCTGCACCTCGGGCGTCATGCCGGTGCCGGTGTCGGTGACGGACACGTGGACGTACCGGCCGGGGCGGGCGCCGGGGTAGAGGGCGGCCGCCTGCGGGTCGAGGGTGTGGTTCTCCGCCCGGACGGACAGCGTGCCGCCGGCCGGCATGGCGTCCCGCCCGTTCACGCACAGGTTGACCAGCACCTGGGTGAGCTGGGTGGGGTCGCCGACCACCGGCCACAGGTCGTCGGCCGCGCTCACGGTGAAGGTGATGGCCTTGGGGAGGGTGTGTTCGAGCAGCCCGCGGACCTCCCGCACCAGTTCGCCCACCGCCACCGGCACCCGCTCGCCGGCCACCCCCCCGCCGAAGGTGAGCAGTTGTCGGATCATCCCCGCCCCCCGCTCGATGCTCGCCTGGGCCGTCTCCAGCAGGGCCTTGCGGTCGGTGCCGGGGCGGTCCCGTAGGAGCAGTTTGACCGCCACCAGCACCGGGGTGAGCACGTTGTTCAGGTCGTGGGCGATGCCGCTGGCCAGCGTGCCGATGCTCTCCAGCCGCTGGGCGCGGAGGAACCGGGCCTCCAGTTCCCGGCGGTCGGTCAGGTCGCGGACGAACCCGACGAACCGCCGCGGCGGGCCGGCCGCCTCCCGCACCGACAACTCGATGGGGAAGGTGGTGCCGTCCTTCCGCCGGGCGACCACCTCGCGGCCGACGCCGATGATCCGCCGCTCCCCGGTCCGCAGGTAGCGGGCGATGTACCCGTCGTGTTCGTCCCGGTACGGGGGCGGCATGAGGGCCGACACGTTCCGCCCGATCAACTCGTCGGCCGGGTAGCCGAACAGCCGGGCGGTGGCGGCGTTCACCTCGCGGATCCGCCCGGCGGCGTCGATGGAGATGACCGCGTCGGTGGCCGCGTCGAGGATCGCCCGCAGGGCGTCCTCCCGCTCCCGCAGGGTGGCCTCGGTCCGCTTTTCGGCCGTGACGTCTTCGGCGTGGGCCACCACCCCGCCGACCCGCCCGCCCGCGTCGTGCCACGGGCGGAGGTGCCACCGCACCCACCGGGTCGGCCCGCCTTGGCGGTCGGACCGCTCCTCGTCGGCCTGCACAGCCTCGCCGGCGAGTGCCCGCCGGTGGGCGTCCGCCCAGAAGGCGGGCGGGTGCGGGAACACCTCGGCGGGCGAGCGGCCGGTCAGGTCTTGACCGCCGCGGTCGAACTCGGACCGCCACCGCCCGGAGGTGGCCAGGCACCGCATGTCCGGGTCGAGCAGGGCGACCGCCACCGGCGCGTGCTCGACGAGCAGGCGGTACGGCGTGTCTCCCGGGGCGGGCGGGGCGGGCGAGTCCGGCACGGGCACACCATTCGGCTGGCAGGGCGAACCCCCGCGGTTCGGGGGGCAACGCCCGGGGCGATTCTATTCCCCGCCGTTGGCACGAAGTGTGCCAAGCGTGTCCGTCGTACACACACATGCCGCCGCCCCGCCGGAACCAACACCCATGCTCGGCACCGTCGCCCCGCCGACACGCCCGGACGAGGAACTCCTCCGCCGACACGGGCGGCACATCCGCGACCTCCGGGTGGTTGTCCGCGAGGGCGGGGTGACGGTCGTCGGGGTGGCCGACAGCTACTACCGCAAGCTGCTCGTCCACCGCGACGTGGTGGCCCTGTGGGATGGGCCGACACCACTCGTGCGGATCACCGTCTGCCGCCTGCGGGGTGCGGGCGACGCGACCGCGGGGGGCGGCGGACCGCCCGCGTGAACCACCGGGGGAAGGGCAACCGTGCGATCCGGTCAACCAGAGTCGCCGAAATCGGGTACAACGTTCCGCAGTCGGGTGGACGCCGGATTGCGGCTGGCCGCCGACCTCGGGGGCGAGCGGGCGGCCCGTCTGCTGGTGCTGGCGGTGCCCCTCGGCGGGGTGCTCACTGGGGCGGCGCTCGCCTCGGATTTGGGGGCGGAACTGGACGCGGTGTTCGTCCGCAAGCTGCGGCACCCGCTCCGGCCCGAGCACACCGTGGGGGCGATCGCCGAAGACGGGCGAGTGGAATTGAACCCCCCGGCCGACGACCGGACGGGGGTGTCGGCCGACCACCTGCGGGACGAGCACCACCGCCGGTGGGAGGAGTTGGATCGCATCCGGTCGGCGGTCCGGCGGGTCCGCCCGCCGGCCGAGCCGGGCGGCCGACCGGTAATCGTGGTGGACGACGGGGTGGACACCGGGGCCACCCTGCGGGCCGCCCTGAGGGTGGTCCGGTCGCGGCGGCCGGGCCGGCTGGTGGTGGCCGTCCCGGTGGCCACCGCCGAGCGGCTGAGCGAGCTGGAAGGGTTGTGTGACCGGGTCGTCTGCACCCACCGGCCGATCACCCGCACCCCGTTCTCCGCGCACTACGACGACTTCGGCCGGGTGAGCGTCGAGCAGGTGGTGCGGTACCTGCGGGCGGCCACCCACCGGTACGCCGCCGTGACGACCCGACCGGAAAGGGTGTGACCAGATCGGACAGCCCGTAGCCGGCCGGCCGGCCGGCGGCCGCCGCCCCCGACGGCGAAGGAGTAGCCCGATGCCGCTCCGCGGCGAGGTGGTGTACCTGTTCGCGTTCGACGTCGGCCGGGAGGTGCTGGGCGAGGCCGCCGGCCCGCCGTTCGCCCGCCGCGGCGGGCCGGCCGACCCGCGGCGGCGGAAGACGGTGCCGGCCGACGACCTGCTGTACCGCCCCTTCCACGTCGGCCTGCCGTTCGAGCCGGCGAGCGTCGGTGACAGCCCGGTGTCACTCGACGCCCGCGTGTACGACGCCGGGGTGATCGCCGTCGCCGCCCGCCTGCCGTTCACCGCCGACCGCCCGGACGACCTGCGACGCTTGCACGCCCCGCGGACGACCGGCGGGGAGCCGCTCGCCGCCGTCGCCGGGCGGGTGTGCGAGCGGGTGCGGGCGGCGCTGGGCGACGCCCTCCGCGGGCCGACCGAGACGCGGGGGCCGGAGGCGTACACCTTGTTCGCCTTCGCCCACCTGGGCGGGGAGGGCGACGCCGGGCGGTGGGTGGACGACCACCGGGCGGAGGTGGGCGGGCTGCTCGCCGACCTGGACCCGGCTAGCCTGAGCGAGTCGCACCTGGCCGACACCCTCCGCCTGCGGTGCTCGCTGGAGCGGACGGACGCGGTGGTGATCGACTGGGACGCGGCGGTAGCGGTCGACCTGGCCGGCGGGGTGGGCGAGGTGATCGACGTGCTGGAGGTGGCCAACCTGCAACTGCTGGAGTGGAAGGTGCACGACGCCGTGCTGGACCGCCACCTGAACCGCGCCTACGACCACTTCGCCCGTCGCCCCGGCGTGTTCTCGTTCGGCTGGGGCCGGGTGTTGCGGGAGCTGCGACAACTGCGGACCGACACCGCCCGGCTGACCGACGAGGTGTCGAACATCAGCAAGTTCGTCGGCGACTGGTACCTGGCGCGGGTGTACCAGGCGGCGCGGGAGCGGTTCCACCTGGACGGCTGGCGGGCCAGCCTGGACCACCGCCTGTCGCAACTGGACCGCGTGTACGGGGCGATGCAGGCGGACGCCAACGACCGCCGCATGCTCTGGCTGGAAGTCCTCATCGTGCTGCTGATCGCCGTCGAACTGCTCCTCAACCTGTTCGTCCGCCGCGGATGAACCCGCCCGCACCCGTCGGAGGTGGTCATGGCCCGCCCGTTCATGCTCGGCTGCCTGTCGGCCGCCGCGTTCGCCGCCCTCGCCATGGCCCAGCCCGGCCCGACGAAGGCCGACCTGGAGCAGCAATGCAAGACCGCCGAGAAGGCGCTCGCCGACCGGACGAAGGAGTACGAGCAGGTGCGGAAGGATGCCCGCGGCGTGCTGGGCAACGACTTCGACACGTACGAGGCGAAGCGGAAGGACCTCCAGACCCTCCGCCAGTTCCAGCGGCAACTGCTGGATGAGGTGCCGTGGGTGTTCACGCGGTTCACGGACGGGAAGGCGGACAAGCCCGAGATGCTCACCTTCCGCCAGATTCAGGCGTGGCTGGAGGCCGCCACAAAAGACCGAGAGGCCGCGGTGAACGACGACGTGAAGGCCAAGACCAAGGCGACCGAGGAGCAGTACAAGAAGGCGCTGTCCAATTTCACCACGCTGATCATCGACCCGCTGGTGAAGGGCGGGCCGGCGGCCGGCGGCGACTCCTTCTTCCGCACCTACGACGAACTGGCGGCGGGGGTCAAGCAGTTGGAACAAGACGTGGCCGGGTACGAAAAGAAGCTGGGGGACACCGCCAAACGGCTGGCCGACACCCAGTCGGCGATGGACGCCGCCGCGACCGCACTGGCCGAGGCCGAGGGGCGGTTGACCGGCAGGTGGAAGCTCGACAAGGTGATCCTGTACGCCGAGAAGAAGGAGCAGGCCGGCGGGTCCGTGAGCGTCTGGAACAAGAAGACGGACATCTACTGGAAGACCGACATCCTCACCCCGACCGGCTTCACCAACCTGGGGCGGAAGTACCTGGTGGTCGGCACGTTCACCCCACCCCCGCCCCTGCTCGAACCGGGCAAACCGTTCGACGTCACCTTCCAGGGGCGGTTCAGCAAGAGCGAAGAGGACGTCGGCTGGCCGGGGGTGACGCTCGACGTGATGGGCGGCGAGTCGGCGGCGGACCCGAAGGTGAAAGAACGGCTGGGGTTCCTCAAGGCCGCCATCGACGGGAAGCAGGTCGACCGGGCGGTGTTCGAGGTGAACCCGAAGCGGCAGAACCCGTCCGACCGGTTCACCTTCACCGCCCCGACGAAGGAGGATGCGGACCGCCCCTACTGGCGGTTCGTCATCCGCGGGTGGAACACCCCCGAGTTCTCCGTCGTGTACCAGTACAAGCTGCTGAGGTGAGCCGTCACTCCCGCGACACCACCCTCACACCGTCCTTCACCCGGTCGCTCGGGTGGAGGACGACCGTGTCCCCTTCTGCCAGCCCGCTCGACACCTCCGTCTCCAGCCCGTTGGTGCGGCCAACAGTCACCTCGGTCAGCTTCACCCGCCCGTCCCGCACGGCGAAGCACGCCCACCCGGTGCCCTTGCGGAACAGCGCCCCGGCCGGCACCTTCACCGCCTCGCCCTCCGAGATGACGATGCGGGCCTCGACGCGGTAGGCGTCGCCGAGCGGCTTCCGCTTGTCCAGCGGGTCGGTGAAGTCGGCGATCACGTTCACCCGCTGCTCCTCCACCCCGAGCGCCGACACCTTCAGGAAGCCGGCCGGTTCGACCACCCGCACCCGCCCGGCGAGCGGCTCCGGCCCGCCCCAGTGGTCGACGATCACCCGCGCCCCCGGCCGCATCTTCACCGCGTCGGTGGACAGCACGTCGATCTCCATCTCCAGGTCCCGCGGGTCGCCCAGTTCGAGCAACTTCGTCCCCCCTGCCACCACCGCCTCGCTCTCCTGGAACACCCGCAGCACCAGCCCCCCGATCGGCGCGCGGATGTCCAGCCGGTCGGCCTCGGCGTCGGCGCTCAGCCGCGGCTGGGTGCGGACGCGGGCCGCCTTCGCCTGCTCGTGCTCGAACTCGGCCACCCGCACGGCGAACTCGGCCGCCCGCACCTCGTCCGCCGCCACCCGCTCCTTCCCCTCGGCCACATCCCGTTCGTCGGTCGAGACCGCCGTCCCCAACCCCTTCACCCGCTCCCACTGCCTGCGGGCCAGGTCGTGGGCCGTCTTCGCCCGCTTCAGCCCGGCGTCGGCCTGCTGCCGGGCTGCGTCGGTCGCCTTCACCCGGGCGTCGATCTCGGCCTTCGCGCGGGCGTCCAGCAGGCTGGGGTCGCTCGGCTCGATGGTGGCGACGATTGACTGGCCGGCGGTCACCTCGTCGCCGGGGCGGTGGCGGATGCGGAGGAGTTGGCCGGCGAGCGGGGTGGAGACGACGTACCGCTCGCGGATGCGGGTCTTCCCTTCGGCGGCCACCGTCACCACCAGCGGGTCGCGGGAGACGGCAGCCGTGTCCACCTCCGCCGCCACCGGGCGGAAGGCGTACACGAGCAGGCCGACCACGACCACAGCGGCCACGATCCAGCCCCAGTTGCGGACGATCGCACGCATGGGTCACTCCCGGCTCTTGAGGACGGCCACCATGTCCAGTTCACCCAGCCGCCGGCCGACCACCAGCCCGGACACCACCCCGGCCGCCAGGGTGATGCTGGCGGCGAACCCGTAGGTCCAGTCGGAGATGACCAGCGGCAGGCGGAACAGCTCCGTATCGTACACCGCTTTGATCAGACCGAACGCCAGCCCGTACCCGCACAGCAGGCCGAGCGGGATGGCGGTGAGGGTGAGCAGGGCCAGTTCGCCGAGCAGGATGCGGGCGATCTCCCCGCGGGTGAACCCGAGCACGCGGAGGGTGGCCAGCTCGCGGCCGCGCTCGGCCAGGGCGATGCGGGCCGAGTTGTACACCACCCCGAACGCGATCACCCCGGCGAACAGGACGTTGAACAGCCGCATCTTCAGGATGTTCTCGCCGATCGTCTTCTGGTAGCTGTCCACCACGTCCCGCTTGATGATGACGCCGCTGACGCGGGGGGTGTTCTTCACGGCGGTGTACAGCTCGGTGCGGCGGGCGTGGTCGGCCAGCAGGTGCGCCCCGGTCACCACGTCCCCCTCCCGCATCAGCCGGTTGACGGCGGCGAGGTCCATGTACGCGGTGGTGCCGGCGAAGTCGTCCACCAGCCCGGCGACGACGGCAGTTCGCACCGGGCGGTCTCCCTCAAGTACCTCCACGTCGAGGCGGTCGCCCGGCCGCACCTCGAGCAGTTCGGCCAGTTTCTTCGACAGCACCAGACCGTCCGGCGGCACCGGCACCGGGTTGGTGTGAACGTCCATCACCCGCACCAGTTCGGCGTTCGTCGGCACGCCGGTGAGGCCCACCCGCCGGGAGCGGTGGGCCGACCGCAACCGCACGGCCACGGAACGGATCGGCTCGACGCGGGTGACGCCGGGCAGGTGTTCGAGTTCGTACAGGGCGGCGTGCGAGGACGGCTCGGCGAACCCGACGCTCACGTCCTGCCGCTGGGCGACGCTGAACTGGGCGACCATCACGTGGTCGATGGCGTCCTTGCCGAACGAGCCGAGGATGACCACCGCCACGGCGAGGGCGATGCCGACGGCGGTGAGCGCCGTCTTCACCTTCCGCCGCTCGATGTGCCGCACCATCATCCGCATGGCCGGCGACAGGACGCGGTGCAGGCCGAGCCGCTCGACGAGCGTGCGGGAGTAGGTGGCCGGCGGTTCCGGCTTCATCGCCTCGGCCGGGGGCAGCGCCGCCGCCCGTCGCACCGCCGCGAACGTGCCGAGCACCCCCGCGCCTGCCGAGATGCCCACCGCCAGCAGCACCACCGCCCCGTCCAGGGTGAACTCGAACACCGGAAAGCGGAAAAAGGCGGTGTACATGGCGGTGATCTCGCGGCCGAGCCACGCCCCGACGACCACCCCGATCGCCGCCCCCGCCAGCACGACCACCCCCACGAACTTCAGGTAGTGCAGCGTCACCTCCCACCGCGTGTACCCGAACGCCTTGAGCGCCGCGATCTGCTCCCGCTGGGTGCCGACGGTGCGGCTGATGACCACGTTCAGCAGGAACGCCGCCACCCCGAGGAAGATGCTCGGCACCACCAGGGCCATACCCCGCAGCTCGTTCAGCTCGTTGTCCAGAAACTCGTGGGACTGCTGGTCCGAGCGACCGTAGGCCCCCAGCCCGCCGTACCGCTCGGTGATGGCGTCCAGCCGGCGGATGACTTCGGCCTCCGACGCCTCCGGGGTGAGGGTGAGCGTCAGGTCGTTGAACGCCCCCTTCAGATCGAACACCCCGGCCAGGTCGGTGTGCCCCATCCAGAACACGCCGAACCGCCGGTCGTCGGGGAGGATCTGCCCCGGCCCGAGCTGGTACACGTACTCCGGCGACAGGGCCACGCCGACGACGCGGAGCTTCTGCTTGCGGCCGTTCAGGATGGCGGTGACGGTGTCGCCGGGTTCGAGGTGGTGGGCCTGGGCGAACCCCTCACTCACCAGCACCTCGCCCGCGTTCCCCGCTTCGATGTACCGCCCCTTCCGCAAGAACAGCCCGTTGAGCATCGGGGCGGGGCGGTCGGGAATCGAGATCAGCCGGGCGGACGCCGGTTCGACCATCCCCGGCACATCGAGGGTGGCCGGCATGACGATTCGCGTCTGCACCTGGGCCACGCCGGGGACGTCTTCCACCTGTGCGGCGAGCGAGTCGGGTGCCCGCTTCAGGTGGGCGAACACGTGGGCGAAGCGGTACCGCTCGTAATACGCCTGCTGGGTGCGGCGGAGGGAGCCGAGGGTGTTCACCGCCATGACGAACGCGGCCACCCCGCACGCCAGCACCAGGGCGATGGCCGCCGCCTGCCCCCACTGGCCGCGGAGGTCGCGGAGCAACTTCCGGTTGAGGGCGGAGAGGATCACCATTTCAACTCACGGGCCGGCACCTTCGTGGCGTTCGCCTTCACCCCGGCGATGCGGCCGTCACGCAACGAGATCACGCGATCGGCCATGTCGGCGATGACCGCGTTGTGGGTGATGACGGCCGTCGTCGTCCCCAACTCGCGGTTCACCTTCTCGATCACCTCCAGCACCAGCACCCCGGTGTGGACGTCCAACGCCCCGGTCGGCTCGTCGCACAGCAGCACCTCCGGCCGCTTGGCCACCGCCCGGGCGATGGCCACCCGCTGCTGTTCGCCGCCGGACAGTTGCGACGGGAAGTGGTCCATGCGGTCGCCTAACCCGACCAGTTTCAGCGCCTCCTCGGGCGTCATCGGGGAAGTGGCGATCTCGGTGACGAGGGCCACGTTCTCGCGGGCGGTGAGGCTGGGGATCAGGTTGTAGAACTGGAACACGAACCCGACGTGCTTGCGGCGGTAGCGGGTGAGCCGCCCCTCGTCCCCGCTGGTCAGGTCGTGCTCGCGGTACCGCACCGTGCCGGCGGTCGGCGCGTCCAGCCCGCCGAGGATGTTCAGCAGGGTGGACTTGCCGCTGCCGGACGGCCCGAGCAGCACCACGAACTCGCCGGCGAACAGGTCCAGGTCGACCCCCCGCAGGGCGTGGACCGTCACCTCCCCCATCTGGTAGGTCTTGGTCAGCCCGCGGGCGTGGAACACCGCCTCGGTCATGTCACCGCCTCGGGGGCCGGGTCGGGCGGGCCGCCGGGGTCGAACCCGACCGCCACCCCGAGCGGGCGGAGCATCGCCCGCTTCTTGCTCTGGTGCGACTGCATCCGCCGCAGGATGTCGTCCAGCACCCGCACCGCCTCGCGGACGTGCGGACCCTTGTTCAGCATGACGCACTCGGCCCGCTCGCCCATGGCCGCGTCGGTGATCTCCGCCCGCGACGGCTGGCCGAGCCGGGCCAGGCTCTCCAGCACCTGGGTGGCCCACACCACCGGCACGTGGGCCGCCTCGCACAGCCACAGGATCTCCTCCTGCACCTCGGCCAGCCGCTCGAACCCGCACTCCACCGCCAGGTCGCCGCGGGCGATCATCACCCCCACCGCCGGCGCCCGCATGGCCGCCAGCAGCAGTTCCGGCAGGTTCTCGAACGCCCGCTTCGTCTCGATCTTGAGCACGATGCCGGGCGGCCGGTCGGTCAACTCCGCCAGCCGGGTTTGCAGCTCCCGCACGTCCGCCTCGGTGCGGACGAACGAGTACCCGACCAGGTCGGCGTTGGCCGCCACGAACCGCAGGTCGTCCAGGTCCTTCTCCGTCAGGGCCGGTACCGGCAGGTCGGTGTCGGGCAGGTTGATCCCCTTGTCGGCGGCCAGCTTCCCGCCGCCCGGCGGGGTGCGGGTGATCTCGACGGCGAACCGGTCGGCCGACGTGCCGCGGACCACCCCGCCGATCTTGCCGTCGTCGAACCACACCGGGTGGCCGACCCGGACCGCCCCGAACACCTCGCCCAGGGTGCAGCCGACCTCGGCCGGGGTCACCCGCCCCGGCCCGGTGCCGCGGAAGACGATGAGCGTGTCGCCGGCCCGCAGGGGGATTCGGGTCTCCTTCGGCGGCAACTCGCCCACCGCCGTCGTCCGCTCCCCTTTCGGCCCGACCCCGCGGATGCGGAGCGCGGTGCCGGTGGCGACGTAGCAAGTGCGGCGGGTGGTCACCCGGCACCCGCCCGGCGTGGTCGCCTCGACCGCCCACACCCGGCGTGCCCCGCGGGTGTCGCGGAGCAGGATCTCGGTGCCGGGGGTCAGCCGGGCCAGCCAGTCGGCGGCCACCGACAGCACGGCCGCCACCGGCCCGGCCGGCGGGGCGGGTGTGTCCGCCGGGGTGAGCCACACCGCCGCCGGGGCGGTCACCCGGCCCAGCTCGTCGCGGGTGGGGCGGACCTTCACCACCGGCGGCCCCGGCGGGAGCGGGCCGGTGCGGAGCTTCGGCCCGCACAGGTCCATGAGCACCCGGCAGCCGCGGCCGGTCTCCCCCTCGGCCCGCCGCAGGTGGGCGATCATCGCCCGCCACGCCGGCGGGTCGTCGTGAGCACAATTCACCCGCATGCAGTCCATGCCGGCCCGCAGCAGGTCGCGGATGAGCAGGTAGTCGTCGGCCGCCTCGCCCGGCATGGTGACCATGATGCGAACGTGCCGGCCAGGCGGGGGCGGGCCGAGCAGGGCGGCGGCGTGGTCGGCCAGTAGGCGGCGGGCGTCGGCCAGCGGGACGGGCGAGGCGGCGGGCGGCGGCGGGCGGTCGCACAGGCGGTGCAACAGGCCGATCACCACCTCGACGGTGGCCAGGGCGGCGGACTCGGAGCGGCCGAGGGAGGACAGCCCGAGTTCGGCCAGCGAGTGCTGGAGCGGGCGGAGGTCGTGCCGGCGGAGGGCCAGGTAGTGGAGCAGGTTCCGCCCGCTCGCCTCCCACCCGGCGGACAGCTCGCCGAGCTGGTCGGCGGACGCCCCCTCCAGGGCGAGCATCTCCCGGTGCAGCCCCTCCAGCGCGGCCAGCAGTTGAGCGGGGGTCGGCGCGGGCGACAGCCCGCTGGCCGGCGGCGCGTGGTGTACGGCGTTCATCCGTCTCCGGCTGCAAGCGGGCGGGGTCAGGCGGTCGCCGCGACCGCGGGTGCCGACCGGCGGAGCAGTTCCACCACCCCGGCGTCGTCCACCGGGGCGAAGTCATCGTAGTAACGGCCGACGGCGAAGAGGTCGGCGGGGGTTTCGAGACACACCACCTCGTCGCACCACTCCCGCACCTCGCCCAGCCGCTCGGGCGAACCGACCGGCACGGCGGCGATCAGCTCGTGCGGGTGCTGCCCCCGCGCCACCTTCAGGGCGGCGATCATGGTCGACCCGGTGGCGATGCCGTCGTCGGTGACGATCACCGACCGCCCGGTCACTTCCGCCGCCGGGCGGCCGCCGCGGTACGCCTCCCGCCGTAGGGCGATCTCGTTCAGTTGGAACTCCCGCTCGACCGACACCTGCGGGGCCACCAGCGTGCGGGCCCCGCAGGTGTGGTGGGTCAGGTACACCTCGCCCGTCTCGGACACCGCCCCGAGGGCGAGTTCGGGCTGCCCCGGCGCGCGGAGCTTGCGGGCGAGCACCACGTCCAACTCCGCCCCCAGTTCGCGGGCGAGTATCGCCCCGACGACCACCCCGCCCCGCGGGATGGCCAACACGAGCGGGTCCCGGAACGAGCGACCCCGCAGCCGGTCGGCCAATTGGCGGGCGGCGTCCTCGCGGTCCTGGAACATGACAGTCCCTCCGTCGAGCGGGCGGGGGCGGCTGTCGCAAACCCCGCGCCCGGATCGGCGGGATCGGCACGCGGGCTGCCTTGTCGGGCCGGCGGCCCCGGTGGACGGCACGAACACCAGCGGTGTGGGCGTCCCGAACGCCCCCGGTCCGGTAAAACATCGACCGCGCTGGAAACAACCGATTCACCCGAGGGCACGGCATGTGGACCGCGAACGAGCTGGCACAAGTCCGGGCGAGACTGGAATCCGAACTGAACGAGATCGAACGGTCCCGCACCGCGCTGGCCGACGGCGAACCGCGTGACCCCGACGAGGCCGAGGAGCCGGAGCGGCCGGTTCAGACCGAGGACCTGGCCGCCCGGCAGGCCGGCGAGGAGGTCGCGCTGGGGGTGCTCTCGGTGGAGGACCAACTGCGGGCCGAGATCCTGGACGCGCTCGCCCGGCTCGACCGGAACGGCTACGGGGTGTGCGAGCGGTGCGGCAAAGGGGTGACGAAGGAGCGGCTGCGGGCACACCCGTCCGCCCGCTTCTGTCTGTCGTGCGCCCGCGAGGGGGAATCCGCCGGGTAACGGCCGGGCGGGGTGGTAGACTGCACACCGGTCTCCCTTCCCGCGAGGACCCCGGCATGACCGCCCCGCCCACCATCACCTTCCTCGGGGCGGTCGGCACCACCACCGGCTCCAAGCACCTGCTGCGGCACGGCAACCGGAAGGTGCTGCTCGACTGCGGGCTGTTCGCCGGGCTGAAGGTGTTGCGGGCGCGGAACTGGGACCCGCCGGCGTTCGCCCCCGGCGACCTGGACGCGGTGGTGCTCAGTCACGCCCACGTCGATCACTCGGCGTACCTGCCCGCCCTCGCCCGCCTCGGCTTCCGCGGGAAGGTGCACTGCACGTCCGGAACGGCCGACCTCCTCGACGTGGTGCTGCCCGACTCCGCCCGCTTGCAGGAAGAGGACGCCGAGCAGGCGAACAGGCACGGGTACTCGAGGCACAAGCCGGCCCGCCCGCTGTACACCGCCGACGACGCCCGCAAGGCGATCAAGCTGGTGAAGGCCCACCCGTACGACACCCCCGTGCCGGTGTGCGACGGGGTGACCGCCACCTTCCGCCGCGCCGGGCACATCCTCGGGTCGGCGTCGGTCGACCTGGAACTGGCCGGCCCGACCCCGCTGCGGGTGGTGTTCTCCGGCGACCTGGGGCGGTGGAACAAGCCGATCCTCCGCGACCCGGAGTTCGTCCCCGAGGCGGACGTGCTGCTGGTCGAATCCACCTACGGGGACCGCGTCCACCCGCCCGACCCGTCGGAGGCGGTCGCCAAACTGATCGCCGACGGGGTGGCCCGCGGCGGCGCGATCGTCGTGCCGGCGTTCGCCGTCGACCGCACCCAGGAGTTGCTCTACGTCCTGAGGCGGTTGGAAGACGCGAACCGCATCCCGCGGCTGCCGGTGTACGTGGACAGCCCGATGGCGACGGCGGTGACGGAACTGTACTGCCGCCACCCCGAGGACCACGACCTGGAGATGCAGGCCCTGACCGACCGCGACGCCTGCCCGCTGGAGAGCCACGCCGTGCGGTTCGTCCGCACCCCGGACGAGTCGAAGGCGGTCAACAAGGTGGACGGGCCGTGTGTCATCATCGCGTCCAGCGGGATGGCCACCGGCGGGCGGGTGCTGCACCACCTGAAGCACCGGCTGGGCGACCCGAAGACGACGGTCTTACTGGTGGGTTATCAGGCCGCCGGCACCCGCGGGCGGGCGCTGGAGGAAGGGTCGAAGGAGGTCCGCATCCACGGCCAGCGGGTGTTCGTGCGGGCGACGGTGGCGAAGGCGGACGGCCTTTCCGCGCACGCCGACCGGGAGGAGATTCTGAAGTGGCTGGGCGGGTTCCGCCGCCCGCCGCGGGTGACGTACCTGGTGCACGGCGAGCCGGCGGCGGCGGCGGCCCTGCAAGAACTCATCCGCCAGCGGCTCGGGTGGGACGTGCGGACGCCCGCCGACGGGGAGACGGTGCCGCTCGCCCCGGCGTAGCGGGCACCCCACCTCGAACGGCAACTCAGGCCGGCCGCTTCGAGGTGGCGGCCGGCGGCGGGGCCGAGTGGGCGAGCTGACCGAGGAACCAGGCGTGGGCGTCGGTCAGGGCGGCCACGTCCGGTTCGGGGGAGACGCGGGCGGCCGGGGCGGCGCGCGGCGGGAGGGCGGGCGTGGCCTTCACCGGGATGGCCGTCCCGCCGGCGTTCCCGCGGAGGTGGCGCAGCTCGCGGGTCAACTCCCGGATTTGGGCCAGGTGTTCGCCCACCACCGCGACGTGCTCCTCCTGCAGGGCGGCGAACGACTCGGCCATCGCCAGCACGCACTTCCGCACCTCCGCCATCATCGCCCCGACCGCCGCCGCCGACACCCCAGCCCCGTCGGGCGACGGCACCATCGCCGTGGTGGCAGTCAGATGCACCAGTCCGCCGTCCGCCCGTGCGGCCGGGTCGGCCGTCCGCGGCACCAGCGTCACCCGCCCGATCTCGAGCAGGTCGGTGTCCCGCAGGCGGGCCAGCCGGGTCCGCTGCCCGTTCACCAGGCTGGTGCGGCGGGCGGTGAAGTCCACCCACCAGACGCCGTCGGCGGTGTTCACCACACACCCCTGGAAGTACTCGACGGTGCTGTCTACGAACCGCAGGCGGCACGACGGGTGCCGCCCGACCAGCGTGACCGGCCAGTCGAGCGGGCACGAGCCGACGGGCGTGTCGGCCCCGCGGTACACGTCCAGATAGGCTGCCGGCGGGCCGCCGGCAGGCCGGCCGGCCGGCGAGTCGGGGTTGGTCACCCGCACGTCGAACACCCCCACGCGGGCGGCCCGGTCGCCGCCCAACCAGCCGTGACCGCTCCGCCCGTCACCCCACACCACCCCGGTGCGGCTGCCCAGGTCGGCGCAGTAGGCCCGCCCCTCGACCACCTGCAAGAAGGCGTGCGACCGGCTGACGCTCGGGTCGTCGAGCCGCACGTCGCAGGCGGCCCCCCGCCCGACGGTGGCGTACGGCCGGCGGACGACGACCGTCTGTTCTTTCCCCGTCCGGCGGTGGACGGCCGACACCTCCAGCGGGCCGGTCAGCCGGCAGGCCGCGGCGAACGCATGGCGCGGGGTGTGGCGGATGCCGGCCGGGGTGCGGATGTTGAGCATGCGGGTTCCGGGTGGGGGGACTCGGGAGTCAGTCGGCAACCGGCACCCGCCACTCGGCGAAGTACGGCTGGAGTGCCTCCCGCAGGAGCAGGCGGGCGCGGTGCAGGCGGCTCTTCACCGCCGGCAGGCTCAGCCCGAGCATGCGGCCGACCTCGGCGTTCGCCAGTTGTTCGACGTCGGCCAGGACGAACACGTCGCGGTACAGTTCGGGCAGGCGGCGGACGGCCCGGTCCAGGCGGTCGCGGAGTTCGCCCCCGAGCAACTCGGCCTCCGGGGACGGGGCGGGGCGGGAGTGGCCGGCCGTCGGCCGAGCGTCCTCGGCGGCGGCCAGCCGCTCGCGGCTGGTCGCCCGCTTGCGGCGGAGGGCGAACACCGCGTTCACCGTCACCCGGTACAGCCAGGTGTGCAGGGACGACTCGCCGCGGAAGGTGTCCAGCCGCCGCACCACCTGGAGGAGCACCTCCTGGGTGACGTCCTCGGCGTCGGCCGTCGAGCCGAGCATGCGGAAGGCGACGGCGTAGATGCGGGTGGCGTACTGGCGGTACACCAGTTCGACCGCCAGGTCGGACGTCATCGGGCCGGGGTGCGGGGTGGCCGTACTCGTCTGGTCCACCCTGAGGGCCTGGGGAGGTCGATCGGGCTGGTCAATCAGTTCGGTCATAGTGACGGACCTCTCCTTCGCCGCGGGGTCGATGAGGTTCGATGAATGTCGTTCCGGTGCCGGACGGCCGAGGCGGAGCCACGGGGGAGAGGGGCCGGCGTGGTGGGAAGTCGCCCGCTCAGGGGGGTTTCTGGGCTATCGAATGCCATGCCGCCGGGCGCCATTCGGGGCATTTTCGCCCAACTCACTCGCAGTTCGCCCGCCCGAGGTGCGGGGGAGGCGCCTCACCGGAAGATCGCAGGGTGGGGTCAGAGTCCGCCTGACAAATCGCCCTTCGTCGCTGTTTTCTCTCATTTCGCCGAATCCCTTCCGCCGGCCGGCCACCTAACACGGGCGTGGCGCGGCCACCTCCCTCATCGTCCCGAGGCGCGATGCCCCCCCCGAGCCGACTCCCCCTGATCGCACTCCTCGCCGCCGCTGGCGTCACCGGGTGGGCGTACTGGACCACGCTCGCCGACATCGCCGACCGGTGGGTGAGCGACCCGCAATACTCGCACGGCTTTCTGGTGCCGCTGTTCGCCGCGTATCTGCTCTGGCGGCGGCGGGCGGTGCTGAAGTGGGACGACATTCGACCGCGGTGGTGGGGCGTTCCGGTCGTGCTCGCCGGCGTCGGCCTGCGGGTCGTCGCACACGTCGCGTACCAGCCGTGGCTCGACGCCGGCTCGCTGCTCGTCGTCCTCGCCGGCCTGTGTGCCGCCGCCGGCGGCCGGCGACTGTTGGCGTGGGCGGCCCCGGCGGTGCTGTTCCTCGGGTTCATGATCCCCCTCCCGTACCGGGCGCAGACGCTCCTCGGCGGCACCCTCCAGTCGGTGGCGACGACGGCCAGCACCTACGCACTGCAAACGCTCGGCGTGCCGGCGGTGGCCGAGGGGAACGTCATCCTCCTGACCGACACCCGGCTGGGGGTGGTGGAGGCGTGTAGCGGGCTGAGCATGCTGGTCACCTTCTTCGCCCTCGCCGCCGGGGTGGCCGTCCTGGTGCAACGGCACTGGGCGGTGAAGGGGCTGCTGGTGCTGAGCGCCGTGCCCATCGCGGTGGCGGCCAACGTGGCCCGCATCACCGCCACCGGGGTGCTGGCCGAGGCCAGCCGGGGCGAGCTGTCGCGGGCGGTGTTCCACGACCTGGCCGGCTGGCTGATGATGCCGTTCGGCCTCGCCCTTCTGCTGGCCGAGCTGTTCGTCCTCGCCCGCGTCGTGCGGCCGGCCGGAGCCGCCGGCCGGCCGGCCCGCCCCGCCCTGGCGGTGAGGTCACAACCGTTGTCGGCCGCCGTCTGACCCGCCCACCCGGTTCGCGAGCACACCCATGGCCGACGTGCCGACCAGTGGAACCCAGCCGACCGCAGGACCGAAGCGGGGCGGCCTGTCCCCGCGGGTGGTGCTGCACGCCGTCCGCCGTCGGCCGCTCGCCCTCGTCGGGGTGGCGGCCGCGGCCGGGCTGGCGGCCGCCGGCGTGTGGTTCTTCCTGCCACTGCCGAAGGTGACGGCCGAGGTGGTGTTCCACGTCGCCTCGCAGGCGCCGGCGGTGCTCACCCCGACGGCCGAGGGGCGGGTGGACTTCGCCTCGTACAAGCAGTCGCAGGCGGCGCTGGTGAAGCGGCGGCTCACCCTCAGCTCGGCCCTCAAGCAGCCGGGGGTGAGCGGGCTGGAGGTGGTGCGGAAGGCCGAGCCGGACGCCCTCACCTGGCTCGACCAGAAGCTGAAGGTGGACGCCCGCCCCGGCACCGAGTTCATGCGGGTGACCCTGGAGGGGGACAACGGGGACGAACTGCGGACACTGCTGGACGGTGTCGCGAAGGCGTACCTGGCGGACGTGGACGAGCGGGACAACGGCGCCCGCCGCCGCCGGATGACCCGGTTGGAGGACACCCACCGCGCCTACCGCACCGAACTGGACGGCTACCAGAAGCGGGTCGAAACCATCGCCAAGGTGCTCGGCTCGAAGGACGGCCCCACCCTGGCGGTGATGGACTCGGTCCTGCAGGACGAACTGCGGCTGGCCGCCCGCGAGTCCGCCGCCGCCCGCGAGCAGGTGCAACTGGCCGAACTGGAGGTGCCCGCCGCCCCCGGCCCCGGCGCGGCCGTCACGCCGCCCCTGCCCGAGGGGCTGGTCGACGAGGAGTTGCGGAAGGACGCCGGGTTGCAGCGGCTGGAGGCCGACGTCACCCAGGCGAAGCAGGTGCTGAGCGACACCGAGGCGCTGTTCGAGAAGGGTAAGGTGGCCCCGCAGGTGACGCGGGCGAAGGAGGCGGTGAAGGCGGCCGAGGAGAAGCGGGACAAGTACCGCGGCGACCGCCGCCCGCAGATCGAGGCGGCCGTGCGGGAGGCGGTGAAGAAGGCCGACGAGGGGCGGCTGGGCGAGGCCCGCCGGGCGGTGGACCGGCTGAAGAACAAGGTCGAGCTGGCGAAGGAACGGCAGGCCGAGGTGGAGCGGAAGATCGGCAAGATGAGCGAGTACCGGCTGGAGTTGGAGGGGATCAAGCGGAACGTCGAGCAGACCGAGAAACAGGCCGCCCGACTGGCCGACGAGATCGAGCAGGTGAAGGTGGAGGTGGGCGCCCCGCCGCGGGTGACCCTGGCCGAGGAGCCGTACGTGGTGCCCGGCATCGAGGGCAACCGCCGGCTGAAGTTCACCCTGATCGTCGCCGGGGTGGTGCTCGCCCTCGGGTTCGCCGGGGTGGTCGGGTGGGAGTACCGCTCGCGACGGGTGGTCCACGCCGGCGAGGTGACGAGCGAGCTCGGCCTGACCCTGCTCGGCACCTTGCCGCCGGCCGGGGCGGGCGCGGGCAACACCAGCCTCGCCCTGGTGGAAGCGATCGACACCACCCGCACCATGCTCCTGCACGCCGGCGGCATGCGGAGCGTGCTCGTCACCAGTGCGGTGTCCGGGGAGGGCAAGACGTCGCTCGCCGGGCACCTGGCGATCAGCCTCGCCCGCGGCGGGTTCCGCACCCTGCTAGTCGACGGCGACTTCCATTCGCCGAAGGCCCATCGCCTGTTCGCCCTGCCAGAGGGGGGGCCCGGCCTGTCCGAGGCCCTCCGCGGCGAGTCGTCGCTTGAGTCGGCGATCCACCCGTCGCCGCTGCCGGGGCTGGCCATCCTGCCGGCCGGGCGGTGGGACATGGCCGCCCGCCAGGCGCTCGTCGGCGACCGCTGGCGGCAGGCGAAGGCCGAACTGGAGGCGCGGTACGACTACGTGGTCATCGATACCGCCCCGTTACTGCTGGTGTCCGACACCCTGCTGTTGGCCCGCGAGGCGGACGGGGTGGTGCTGTCGGTACTGCACGGGGTCAGCCAGGTGGCGCACGTGACCGAGATGGCCGGCCGGCTCATGGCGGTCGGGGCGAAGCTGAAGGGGGCGGTGGTGAGCGGGGTGTGGGAGCACGCCCACCGGGCGCACTACCGCAACGGCGGGGCGGGCGACGACCGCTCGGCCGACCCGCGGACGGCGGCCTAACACCGGGAGACCGACATGAGTTGGGCGAAGGCGACAGGACCGCTCCTGGCCTGCACCGCGGCGGTGGTCGCGGTCGGGGCCGTCCACGGCTGGTGGACCGACCGGTGGGGGCCGTCCCAGCGGCTCCAGCAGTCCGTCGCCGCGATGGGCCGCACGCCGCTGGCGTTCGGCGACTGGGCGGGAGAAGACGTGCCTTACCCGGCCGAAGAGGTGGCCCGCGCCGGCATCCAGGGGTGCGTGTTCCGCAAGTACCAGAACCGGCACACGGGCGAAGTGGTGTCGGCCCTGCTGGTGTGCGGGCGGGGCGGACCGATCAGCGTCCACACCCCGGACGTGTGCTACGCGGGGGCCGGGTACCGCGCGGCGTCCGACGAGTCGCCTCGGGCGTTCACCGCCGGCGACGTCGAACACTCGTTCCGGGTGACGCGGTTCGCCAAGCCGGACGGCACTACCCAGGGGCAACTGGAGGTGTGCTGGGCGTGGTCGGCGGACGGACGGCGGTGGGAGGGGCTGGACGCCGGTCGGGCGCGGCTCACCCTCGGCCGCAGCCCGGCGGTGTACAAGCTGTACGTCGTCCGCGAGTTCACCCCCGGCAGCCGGGCCGAGGCCGCCGACCCGTGCGGCGACTTCCTCCGCCGGGCACTGCCCGACCTGGCCGTCCTCGCCTCCGACGGCTGATTGTCGCCGCCCCGCTCAGCGGGCGGTCCGTGTTGGAGTTCACGCTTCAGCGTGATGCCGGGCGACGGTCACGCTGAAGCGTGAACTCCAATCCTGCGACCCGTCGGCGTCTGGGATTCGATCCGACTTGCCACACCCACCGTTTGACCCCTGATGTCGCTCTGGCTCTTCCTGCTGCTGAACGCCGTCCTCCTCCTCCGCCCGGAAGAGCTGTACCCGGAGCTGGCCGGGGTGCGGCTGTACCTGCTGGTGATGGCCGCCAACCTGCTGGCCGCCGGCCCGCGGCTGATCGCCGCCCTGCAGCCGTCCCGCCTGGCCGAACGGCCGATCACCCTGTGCGTGCTCGGGGTGTGGGCGGCGAGCGTGCTGTCTCAGGTGGCCCGCGGGCGGGTGGACGCGGCGATGGAGTTCGGGGCCGAGTACGGCAAAGCCGTCGTCTACTTCCTCCTGCTCGTCGGCGTGCTCGACACCCCGTCCCGGATCCGCACCTTCCTCGCGGCGGTGGTGGCGCTGGTGGTGGCGTCAGCCGGGGTCGGGCTGTTGCAGTTCCACGGCGTGATCGACGTGCCCGCCATCATCCCTCTGGAACGGATCGAGCGGGGCGAGGACGGCGAGGTGACGGTGCTGCAACAACTTCAGAGCACCGGCATTTACAACGACCCGAACGACCTGTGCCTGATCCTGGTGACCGGCACCATCGCCGCCCTCGCGGTGGCGGTGACGAGCCGCGGGCTGCTCGCCCGACTGTTCTGGCTGATGCCCATCGGCCTGTTCGGGTACGCGGTGGTGCTCACCCGCTCGCGGGGCGGGCTGCTCGGGCTGGTGGTGGCGGTGGCGGTGTGGGCGTGGGGGCGGTTCGGGTGGAAGCGGGCGCTGCCGCTGGTGCTGGTGCTCGCCCCGGCGATGGTGTTCCTGGCCGGCGGGCGGCAATCCAACATCAGCCTGGGCCGCGAGGACACCGCCCACACCCGCGTGTCCCTCTGGTCGGACGGGCTGGTGAGCATGATGCGGAACCCGGTCACCGGCATCGGGGCCGGCGAGTACGCCGACGAAGTCGGGCAGGTGGCCCACAACTCGTTCGTCCACGCCTACGTCGAACTCGGGCTGGTCGGTGGGAGTTTGTACCTGGCCGCGTTCGTGGCGGCGGGGGTGGCCCTGTACCGCGTCCGCCCCACCGACCCGCTCCTCGCCGCCCTCCGCCCGTTCGTGTTGGCCATCCTCGTCGGGTACGCCGGCGGCACGTTCTCCCTCTCCCGCAACTACGTCGTGCCGACGTACCTGGTGCTCGGGCTGGCCGACGCCTACCTGCGAACGGCCGTGCCGTTCCCGCCGCCCGCCGCCGGTCTGTCGTGGCGGATGGTCGTCCGCCTACTCGTCGTCGGCGGGGTCGGGTTCCTGGCCCTACGACTGCTGACCCAACTGCTGATGGCGGCCGCCGGCTGACCACCGAAGTCCTGTGCTTATTGGAAGCCCATATGAGTGTCGACCTCGAACCGCCGCCCACCCTGCGTTCGGACCCCATGCACGCCCGCCCGGCCGACCCGCCGCCGGTGGTCGCCCGCACGGTGCTCGAACCCCCGCGGCGGTGGGAGTGGGTGAACTGGGCCGAACTGTGGCGGTTCCGCGAGCTGCTCTTCTTCCTCGCCTGGCGGGACGTGAAGGTGCGGTACAAACAGACCGCCCTCGGGGCCGCCTGGGCCGTCCTCCAGCCTGCGATGATGATGGTGGTGTTTACCGTTTTCTTCGGCCGGCTGGCCGGGGTGTCCACCGACGGGCTGCCGCAGCCGGTGTTCTTCCTCACCGGCGTGCTGCCGTGGTTCTTCTTCTCCACCGCGGTGACGAACGCCGCGAACAGCGTGGTCGGCTCCGAGCGGCTGATCACGAAGGTGTACTTCCCGCGGCTGGCCGTGCCGTTCGCGACCGTCGGGGCGGCCGGGGTCGATTTCCTCGTCGCCAGTTCGCTGCTGGTGATCGTGCTCACCGGGTACGCCGCGTTCGGCGCCCCGATCGCCCCCGGCTGGGGGCTACTGGCGGTGCCGCTGGCGGTGGGCGTGCTCGCCCTGCTCGCCGCCGGCCTGGGCACCCTCCTGTCCGCCCTGAACGTGGCCTACCGCGACTTCCGCTACGTCGTCCCATTCTTCATTCAACTCGGAATGTTTGCATCCCCCCGCATCTACATGCATCCAACGGAGGCCGACGGGCGGCTGGTCAACGGGCTGGTGGCGGTGAACCCGCTGAACGCCCTGATCGAAACGTTCCGGGCCGGGCTGGTCGGCGGGCCGATCCCGTGGGCCGGGCTGGGCGTGGCGGCGGCGGTGGCGGCGGGTGTGTTCCTCGCCGGGTGCTACGTCTTCCGCCGCATCGAAGACCGGTTCGCGGACGTGATCTGAGTTCAACACGAGGCACGCGGGATGGCAGCGGCGATCCGCATCGAGGGGTTGGGCAAGCGATACCGGCTGGCCCGCGGCGGCCAGCGGGCCGAGTACCGCACCCTCCGCGAGAGCCTGGTCGGGGCGGTGACGGCGCCGTTCCGTCGGCGGGCGGTCGCCGAGCGGTCGGAAGAGTTCTGGGCGCTGCGGGACGTGAGCATCGAAGTTCCGGCGGGCGAGGTGGTTGGCGTCATCGGGCGGAACGGGGCGGGCAAGAGCACACTCCTCAAAATCCTCAGCCGCATTACCAAGCCGACCACCGGCCGGGTGGAGATCAACGGCCGCGTGGGCAGCCTGTTGGAAGTCGGGACCGGCTTCCATCCGGAGTTGACCGGCCGCGAGAACGTGTTCCTGAACGGCTCCATCCTGGGCATGAGCCGGGCCGAGATCGCGCGGAAGTTCGACGCCATCGTGGCGTTCAGCGAGGTGGAGCAGTTCCTGGACACGCCGGTGAAGCGGTACAGCTCGGGCATGTACGTGCGGCTGGCGTTCGCGGTAGCGGCACACCTGGAGCCGGAAATCCTGATCGTGGACGAGGTGCTGGCCGTCGGCGACGCCGGGTTCCAGGCGAAGTGCTTCGCCAAGATGGGCGAGCTGCGGCGGTCCGGCCGCACGGTGCTGGTGGTGAGTCACAACCTGGGCGCGATCCTGAACATCTGCACGACCGCCGTGAACATGGAGCAGGGGCGGGTGATGGGTCAAGGGGCCGCCGGCCCGCAAGTCACCTGGTACCTGAACCGGCTGGCCGAACACTCCCGCAAGGACCTGTCCGCCCGCACCGACCGCGAGGGCGACCAGACGGTGAAGGTGGTGGGCGTGTCGTTCCTGGACGACCACGGCCGCCCACTCGCCCAGGCGGTGAGCGGCGAGCCGTTCACCGTCCGCCTCGCCTGCCGGGCCGAGCCGGCCGACGCGGGGGTGGACTACGCCGCCCTCAGCTGCTGGACGGGCGACGGGGTGAAGGTGCTGCACGTGGACAACCTGATGACCGCGACGGCGGTCGGCGGCGGCGGGGCGTTGCGGGAGTACCGCTGCCGGTTCCCGCGGCCGCCGCTGCCGCCGGGGCTGTACCACTGGAACGTCGCCCTCACCGGCGGCGGCACCACCCGCGATCACGTCTACTCGGCCGCCACCCTGGAGGTACTGGCCGGGGACTACTTCGGCGTCGGCCGGAACGCCCCCGTCGAAGGGGGGATGGTGTACGTCGATCACGCCTGGGCGGCCGCCGAAGGGGTGAGCGCATGACCGCCCCCGGCCTGTACACGGTGGAATCCGCGACTCGCTTCGGGTGGGGGTCGGCCGCCGCCGAACTGCCGCCCGAGCGGGTCGAGTTGCTCGCCCGGCACGTGGTCGGCACGCGGGTGCTGGACGCCGGGTGCGGCGGCGGCGGGTACGTGGATCTGCTCGCCCGCAAGGGACTCGACGCCGTCGGGGTGGACAAGTTCGATTTCTACCTCGGCCTCGCGGCGGAGCGGAACCTGCGCGGGTCGTTCCTCCAGGCCGACCTAACCGAAGGCCTGCCGTTCCCGGACAAGCACTTCGACACCGCATTCTCGTTCGACGTGTTCGAGCACGTGGACGACGAGGCGGCGGTCCGCGAACTGGCCCGCGTCACCCGCCGCCGGCTGCTCGTCATCGTCCCGCAGGAAGACACCGCCCTCCGCCACTTCGGGATGACCCTCGGGCCGTACCGCGACCCGACTCACCTACGGTACTACACGGCCGACCGCCTGCACGCCCTGGCCGCGGCCGTCGGGGGTACGGCGGTCGTGTTCCCGGAGTCGCGGGTGCCGCTCCCGCAGTTGGCCAGCACCCACCTGCGGGTGCGGAGCCGCTGGCCCGGCGTGGGGCGGGGGTACACCACGGCGCTCCGGTTCCTGCTCCGCCGGGCGGTGGCCGACCGCCTGTTCCAGAACCTCGCCGCCGTCATCGACCTGCCCGCATGACACCGACCCGCCCCACCGCCGTCGCCTACGCCGAATGCCTGCCCACCCTGGGCGGGGCGGAGAAGTACGGGCTGGCCGCCCTGTGCCCGCTCGCCGGGCCGTTCGACGTGACCGTGCTGTACCGCGCCGGCAAGGCGTTCGACCCGGCGGCCGTCTCCGCCCGGTTCGGGTTCGCGCCGACCGGGGTGCGGTACGAGCCGGTGCGGTCGGCGCGGGAAGTGGTCCGACGGGCGAAGCGGGCCGACCTGTTCGTGAACATGAGTTACGCCTCGGTGCTCCCCAACCCGGCCCGCACCGGCCTGCTGTTCGTCTACTTCCCGGTGCCGCTGGCCGACCACCCACTGCCGGCGGGCGTGACGCAGCGGGCCGGGCAGGCGGTCGAGCGATTCCGGCAGCGGATCTTGAATCGGGTGGACGATGACGCCCCGGACCTGGGAACGCTGTCGTTCGGGCAGTACCACCGTGCCCGCGGGCTGGGGCGGGCGGTCGCCCGCATCCCCCACTTCCTCGCCCGCAAGTTGGCCTGGGTCGGGTACCGCGACCTGCGGCTGGGTGCCCGCGAGGTGGCGTCGTACACCCGGCTGGTCACCATCTCCGAGTTCACCGCCGAGTGGACCCAGCGGAACTACGGCCGGACGTCGGACATCCTGTACCCGCCGGTGCACACGCGGGCGTTCAACCCGGCGAAGAAGGTGACGGAGATCGTCGCCGTCGGCCGGTTCGACGACGGGGAGAACTCGAAGCGGTTCGACGTGCTGGTGGACGCCTTCCGCCGCGGGCACGACGCCGGCCTGCTCCGCGGGTGGACGCTGCGGGTGTGCGGGGCGACCGACGGAGCGGAGTCGTTCCGCTACCTGGCCCGCCTGCGGGACATCGCCGCCGGCCGGCCGGTGACCTTCGAGCCGGACCTGCCGCTCCCGCAACTGGCCGAGCGGTACGCCCGCGCCACCCTGTACTGGCACGCGATGGGGTACGGGGCCGACCCGGTCGGCGCGCCGTGGCGGTTTGAGCACTTCGGCATGAGTGTGGTCGAGGCGATGGCGGCCGGGTGCGTGCCGATGGTGTTCGGGGCGGCCGGGCCGGCGGAGATCGTGCGGGGGGCCGGGTGCGGCTACCTGTGGTCGTCGCCGGACGGCCTGCTCGAAGCCGTCCGCGAGTTCCAGGCCCTGGCCCCGCTGGGCGTCGAACGCCTCTCGACCGCCTCCCGCCGGCGGGCGGAGGAGTTCGGTCTGCGAGCCTTCTTCACCCGCGCCACCCAACTGTACCGCGACCTCGGCCTGCCCCACCGCCCGGCCGACGAACTCATCCCCCACGAACCGCCCCAGGTGTCGGCGTGACCGCCAATCGCATCAGGCTCGGCATCTACTGCCCCGGTACGGGCACCGGCGGCCCGTGGCGGTACGCCCACTCCGTCCTCGCCGCCCTCGACCCGGCCGAGTTCGACGTGACGGTGTTCAGCGATCTGACCGAGTACCTGCCGCAACCCTGGGTGAAGGCGGTGTCGCTGACCGCCGCGACTGGTGGCACAGGCGTTCCTGCCTGTGCGATGGCCACACAGGCAGGAACACCTGTGCCACCGCAGAACCGCCGATCCGCCCTCAGTCGTCTCGCCCCACAATTGGTGCGGCGGTGGGCCGGGTTCGGCCGCGAGGCCCGCCGGCTCGCGCGGGTGATCCGCCGCCACCCGGTGGACGTGTTCCACACCCAGAACACCGGCTGCGAGGAGTCGCCGGTGGCCGCGCGACTGGCCGGCGTGCCGCGGGTGATCGGCACGTTCCATGTGGACAGCAGCTACGACCTGCACCGAGAGCGGTGTGGGCCGTCGTACCGGCTGATGGAAGTGGTGAGCAACCAGTGCCTGGACGTGGGCATCGCCGTCAGCCACGAGACCGGCCGCGACTGGGTCCGTCGCACCCGGCTGCCCGCCTCCCGGCTGACGACCATTCACAACGGCATCGACCCCGACCACTTCCGTCGGCGACAGTCGCGGGCTGAGGCACGCTCGCAACTCGGCTTGCCGACCGATGCCCTGATCGTGGGCGGACTGGGCCGACTGGACCAGGCGAAGGGGTTCGAGTTCCTCGTCACCGCGGCGGCCGAGCTGCGGGCCGAGTTCCCCCGGCTGGTGGTCGCCATCGCCGGCAGCGGCCCCCAGCGGGAGTACCTGGAGGCCGAAGCCGAGCGGCGTGGCGTGGCCGACCGCGTGCGGTTCCTCGGCTTCCAGACGGACGTGCAGCCGGTGCTCGACGCACTCGACGTGTTCGCCATGCCGTCGCGGTGCGAGGCGCTCCCCTACGCCCTGCTCGAAGCGATGGCCACGGAGCTGCCGGCGGTGGCGGCCGCGGTCGGCGGCATCCCCGAGGTGATCGTGCCCGGCGAAACCGGGTTCGTCGTTCCGCCGCGGGATGCGTCCGCGCTGGCGGCGGCGTTGCGAAAGCTCCTGACCGACGAGGCGCTCCGCACCCGCACGGGCGTGGCCGGCCGCGAGCGGGTGGTCCGCCACTTCCACGAGCGGGACATGGTGCGGAAGACGATCGAACTCTACCGGGGGGGCCGCTGATGCGTCTGCCGTGGACCGTTCAGGCGTTCCTGAAGTACCGCCGCATCCTGCCGACGCGGTCGTTCCTGCGGCTGCGGTCGGCCCTCGTGGCCGAGCGGGCCGGGGCGGTCGGGTTCCGCGACGCCATCGACCTGCGGCTCCGCCGCCCGCTGTCCGCCGACATCCGCGTGCGGCCGCGGAGCAACGACATCTACACCATCGACGAGGTGCTGCTCGACCAGGTGTACGCGGCGGCCGTCGCCCGCGCCGGCGACGCCCGCACGGTCCTCGACCTGGGGGCGAACATCGGGCTGGCCAGCCTGTACCTCGCGGCCGCCCTGCCGAAGGCCAGGGTGTTCGCCGTCGAGCCGGACGCGGACAACGCCCGCTTGCTCCGGCACAACCTGGCCAGGCTGGTGGCGGCCGGGCGTGCCACCGTCCGGCGGGCGGCCGTGTGGGACCGTGACACGCCGGTCGCCTTCCTGCCGCCGGACTCGATCGGCCACGTGAACCAGGGCACCGTGTGTGCGGTGGACCAACTCGCCACCCCGCCCGACCCGGCGAACGTCTGCCCCGGTTACACCCTGCCGACCCTGTTCGCCGAGGCCGGGTTCGACACCGTGGACCTGTTGAAGATTGATGTCGAAGGGGCCGAGGTCGGGCTGTTCGCCGGCTGCGGCGGGTGGCTGCCGCGGGTGAAGGTGCTGGCGGTCGAGTTCCACGGGTCGAGCCGGCAGGAGAGCGGGTTCGACGCCGCCGTGCGGGAGCACGGGTTCCGCGTGACGGACGAGTCGCCGCACACCGTCGTCGCGTGCCGGGGGGCGGCATGAACCTGCTCGCCGTGTCCAACCTGTACCCCCCGTTCCACGCCGGCGGGTACGGCCTGCAAACGAACTGGTTTTGCGCCGGCCTGGCCCGCCGCGGGCACCGGGTGACGGTGCTCACCGGGTACGTGCCGGGGGCGACCGACACCGCCGGTTCGACCGCCGAAGTGCCGGTCCGGCGGGAGCTGGCGGCTCTCTCTCCTGACGCCGCCCCTCGGGCGGTGGTCACGGCCGCCGCCGGCAATCGGGCGGCTGTCCGTCGTGTCATCGCCGAGACACGCCCGGACGCGATCTTCTGCACCGGCATGGACGGGGTGGGGTTCAACACCTACCACGCGGCCGTCACCGCCGGGGTGCCGTCGCTCACCTGGGCCGGGGACACCTGGCTCGGGCAGGCGTGGCGGAACCTGCCGGGGTTCGACCCGTACATCGACCTCGCCCGCGGCGGGCGGCGGGCCGGACCGGTGCGGTGGGCGAAGCGGGCGGTCGGGCTGCTCGGCCGGGCGGCCGGGCTGTACGCCGGCCCGCGGCCGGCCGGCTACACCCCGGCGGCGTGCATCTCCACGTTCGTGTCGGCCGACCTCGGACGGGCGGCGAACATCCCCCCGCCGCCGGTGGTGCCGATCATCCTCGACCCGGCGTTCTTCAACCCGGACGGGACTGCCGTCGGGCGTGACGGGTCCACCGCCCCGCACCTGCGGGCGCTGTTCGTCAGCCGCACCGAGCGGCTGAAGGGGCCGGACGTGGCCATCGACGCCGTCGCCGCGGCGGTCAAGGCCGGGGCGGACGTGCGGCTGACGCTGGCCGGGCTGCACCAAGAGCCGATGCGGCCTGAGCTGGAGGGGCGGGCGCGGGCGGCCGGTATCCTCGACCGCCTCACCTGGGCCGGCGCCCCGCCGCACGACGAACTCATCCGCCTGTACCGCGCTCACGACGTGTTCCTGTTCCCGTCGCGGATCGTCGAGGGGCTGGGGGTGGTGAACTGCGAGGCGATGGCGTGCGGGCTGCCGGTCATCGGCACCGCCGACAGCGGGGCGGCGGACGTCATCATCGACGGCCGGACTGGCTACCGCGTGCCGATCGACGATCCGGCCGCGATGGGCCGCCACCTGGCCGACCTGCACGCCGACCGCGACCGGTTGGCCACACTATCCGAATCAGCGATGGCGTTCGCCGTCCGCTCCCACCCGGACAGGGTGCTCGACCGGCTCGAAGAAGAACTCGGCTGGGCTACCGCGGGGGGGCACGCATGAACCGGCTGAAGATCGCCGTCGCGTCGAGCGGCCTCGGGCACGTCGCCCGCGGGATCGAGGCGTGGGCCGACGACCTGGCAGCCGCGCTCGCCGCTCGTGGGGAAGACGTGACGTTGTGTAAAGGAGCCGGCACCGCCACCCGCCCGTATGAACGGGTGGTGCCGTGCCTCCGCCGCGAGTCGGACGGCACCCGCCGGCTGCTCAAGCTGCTCCCGCGGCGGGCGTCGTGGCGGCTCGGCCTCGGCTCCCCGTACGACGTCGAACAGACCACCTTCGCCCTCAGGCTGCTGCCGTTCCTACGTCGGCACCGCATCGACGTGCTGCACGTACAAGACCCGCAGGTGGCACTGATCGCCCAGCGGGCGCGGCGGCTCGGGCTGGTCCGCACCCGCACCGTGCTCGCCCACGGCACCGAGGAGCCGGTCGCCTTCCTCCGCCGCATCGAGTTCCTCCAGCACCTCGCCCCGTGGCACCTGGAGCAGGCTCGCGAAGCCGGGGCGTGGAAACCGACCTGGACCGCCGTCCCGAACTTCATCGACACGCATCGCTTCGCCCCCAGTCGGGCGGACGAACTGCGGGCCGAACTCGGCATCCCGGCGGACGGGCTGGTGGTGCTGACGGCCGCGGCCGTCAAGCGGCACCACAAACGGATCGACCACCTGCTCGTCGAGTTCGCCCGGCTGCGGCAGGTCGCCCCGTGGCTGCCGGTATGGCTGGTCGTCGCCGGCGGGTGGGAAACCGAGACGGACGAGCTGATCGAACAGGGGACACGACTGCTCGGCGACCGGGTGCGGTTCCTGATACGGTTCCCCCGCGGGCGGATGCCGGACCTGTACCGCACGGCCGACCTGTTCGCCCTCGCCAGCCTGTTCGAGATGATGCCGATCGCGCTGATCGAGGCGACCGCCTCCGGGCTGCCGTGCGTCGTTCACAATCACCCGATCCCGGAGTGGATGACCGGCCCCGGCGGGGTGCGGGTGGACATGGCCGCACCGGGTGAACTGGCCGCGGCGCTCGGATCGCTGCTGACCGATTCGGTCCGCCGTGCGGCGACGGGTCAGGCCGCCCGCGGGCACTGCCTGGCGAACTTCTCCCGCGACCGGGTGGTGGACGCCATCCTGGCATACTACCGCCGGGTCGCCGCCCCCCGTCCCCAACTGGCCACACGGTGACACCCGCCATGCGCGTGAGCGTCGTCATCCCGACCTACAACAGCGGCCCGCTGGTGGCAGGGGCGGTCGAGAGCGCGCTCGCGCAGACCGCCCCGCCGCACGAGGTGATCGTGGTGGACGACGGGTCCACCGACGACACCGCCGACCGGCTCGCCCGGTTCGGCGACAGCCTCCGATACGTCCGCAAGCCGAACGGCGGGGTGTCGTCGGCCCGCAACCTGGGGGTCGCCGAGGCCACCGGCGACGCGGTCGCGTTCCTCGACGCCGACGACGTGTGGCACCCCCGCAAGCTGGAACTGCAAACACGAACACTCGCCGCCCGCCCCCAACTCGGGTTGCTCGGCACGCGGGTGTACGACTGGCCGGCCGCCGCGCACCCCGAGCTGTCGCTCGTCGCCGAGCCGCTGCCGGTCACGCTCGACGAACTGATCGAGCGGAACAGCCTCGTCACCTCCACCGTCCTGGCTCGCACCGACGTCCTCCGGGCGGCCGGCCCGTTCGACCCCTCGCTCCAGGGGCCGGAGGACTACGACCTGTGGCTGCGGGTCGCCCGCGTGTCGGCCGTCGGCGTCCTCCCGGCACGGCTCGTCGGCTATCGGGTGGGCACGCCGAACAGCCTGAGCAAGAACGCCGTGCGAATGGAGACCGGCCTCCGCCGGATCCTGGCGAAGCTGGAGGCCGACGGGGTGTTCCACCGCCGGCCGGCCCTGCGGCGGAAGGCGTGGGCGTACTTCCGGTACAACTGCGGCCTCATGTACCGGGACGCGGGACATCGGCTGACCGCCGCCGGCCGGTTCGTCCGCTCGCTGGCCGCGTGGCCGCTCGGCATGGCCGACGGGAACGGCGGCCGGGTGAACCGCCCGCGGATGCTGGCGGCCACCGTCGTCCAACTGCTCGGCCGGCGGGTGCTCGCTCACCCCGACGGAGGGGCGCGGTGACCGAACGGCTTCACATCGCCCACGGCGTTCACTCCCTCGACGTGGGCGGGCTGGAGCGGCTCGCGCTCGGGCTGGTGCGATCCGGGATAGCAGCCGGGCACCGGGTGAGCGTGGTGTGCGTGGAGAAGCCCGGCCGACTGGCCGACGAGGCGGTGAACGCGGGGGCGACGGTCGTCAGCCTGGGTAAGCCCGCCGGCCGACACCCGGCGTTCATCGACCACGCCGCCGAAACCCTCGTCGCCCTCCGGCCGGACGCGGTCCACACCCACCAGATCGGGGCGGCGTGGTATCTCGGTCAGGCCGCCCGGCGGCTCGGCATCCCCGTGGTGCACACCGAACACGGCAACCACTTCGCCCGCGAACACGGGTTCACACGGGTGCTGAAGGCGCGGCTGTTCTTCCACGCCGCCGCCCGGAGCGTCGGCCGCTTCTGCTGCGTGTCCGACGAGATCGCCGCCGCCGTCACCCGCTGGGGCACCGTCCCCCGGTCGAAGGTGGAAGTCGTCCCGAACGGCATCCCGCCGGAGGTGCCGGCCGACCTGCCCACCCCGGCCGCCGTGAGGGCCTCGCTCGGCATTCTGGAGGGCGTGCCGGTGGTCGGCACCGTCGGGCGGCTGGCCGAGGTGAAGCGGCAGGACGTGCTGCTGCGAGCCGCCGCCCGGCTGTCGCGGGAGTTCCCGGACGTGCGGGTGCTGGTCGTCGGCGACGGCCCCGAGCGGGCGACCCTGGAAACGCTGGCCGCCGACCTGGGGCTGTCACCCCGCGTCCACTTCGCCGGCTACCGGCCGCGGCCGGAGGAACTGTTGCAGGTGATGGACGTGTTCGCCCTGACCAGCCGGTCGGAGGGGTTCCCGGTGTCGCTGCTGGAGGCGTGGCGGGCGGGGGTGCCGGTGGCGTGTTCGGCCGTCGGGGGCATCCCGGCGGTGGTCCGCAGCGGGGTGAACGGCCTGCTCTTCCCCGCCGGTGACGACGCGGCGGCGGCCATCGCCATCGCCACCGTCCTCCGCGACCCCGTCCTCGCCACCCTCCTGGGGTCCGCCGGTCGCGACGAGTTCCAGCGGAGGTATTCGCTCGACCGGATGGCCGCCGAGTACGACCGCCTGTACCGCACCACCCCGGCCGTCGGGCGGACCGCCGCCATGTTGTAGCCGGCCTCTGTGAGGCCGGTCCGGACCGGCCTCACAGAGGCCGGCTACAGGAGTTCTGAGGTTCGCCATGCCCGCCACGCTTGAAGCGTCACCCCGTGAACACATCGCCCGCACCGGCCGCGTGCTGACCGGCCGCGACATGCTCTGCTTCAGCCACGACTGGACCGGCGACCCACTTTCCAAGACGCACCTGATGCGGCTGCTGGCGAAGGAGAACCGGGTGCTGTGGGTGAACAGCATCGGCTACCGCTCGCCGTCGCTGACGAACAAGCGAGACCTGGGGCGGATCGTCGCCAAGCTGAAGGCGGCGGCCGAGCCGGTCCGCGAGGTGGAACCGAACCTGTTCGTGTTCAGCCCGCTGGTCATCCCCGCGTGGGGGAACACGGCCTTACGGCGGCTGAACGCCCGGCTGTTGCGGTGGCAGGTGCGGCGGGCGATGCGGCAGTTGAAGTTCCGCCGGCCGATCAACTGGGTGTTCAACCCGGCCGCCGGGGTGCTGGCCGGCCAACTCAACGAGGAGCGGGTGATCTACTACTGCGTGGACGAGTACACGGCGTTCAAGGGTGTGGACACCGCAGCCCTCGCCGCCGTCGAGAATGATCTGATTCACAAGGCCGATCTGGTGGTCGTGTCGGCGGAGAAACTGTTGGCGTCGAAGCGGTCGCCCCACGCCCCGACGGTGCTGGTGCGGCACGGGGTGGACTTCGACCACTTCGCCAAAGCCCTGAAGGGGGACACGCTGGTGCCACCCGAGATCGCGAACCTTCCCCGACCAATCATCGGCTACTTCGGGCTGATCGCCGACGACTGGGTGGACGTGCCGCTACTGGTTCACACCGCCCGCCGCTTCCCCACCGGCTCGCTGGTGCTGCTCGGCAAATCGACGATGGACGTGTCGGCCCTGGCCGGCGAGCCGAACGTTCACCTGCTCGGCCGCAAGCCGTACGCCGACCTGCCGGCCTACTGCAAGGGGTTCGACGCCGCCGTCATCCCCTTCCCCGTCACCGAGGTGACGCTCAACGCCAACCCGCTCAAGGCCCGCGAGTACCTGGCCGCCGGCCTGCCGGTCGTGTCCACCGACATCCCCGAGGTGCGGGTGCTGCCGCACTGCCGCATCGCCCGCTCGCCGGACGAGTTCGTGGGCGAACTGCGGGCGGCGCTGGAGCGACCCGGCCCGCAGGCCGACATCAGCGAGTCGGTGCGGGACGAGAGTTGGGCCGCCCGGCTGGCCGAGGTGGAGCGGCACCTGGCACCCCTGTTGGCCACCGGGTGAGCGCCGCCCATGCGAATCCTCTACCTGAGTTCCCTGTTCCCACGGCCGGGCCACGAGTTGGCCTCACCGTTCAACCGCCTGCAACTGGCGGCACTCGCCCGCCGTCACGAGGTGGCGGCGGTCGTACCCGTCGGCTGGCTCGAGCGCTTCCGCCAGCGGGCGAGCTATCGGCACCTGCCCGCACCCGTCGAACGCGACGGGGTGCGGGTGTGGCACCCGACTTACTTCTACCCCCCGCGGGTGCTGCGGCACCTGTACGGGGAGTGCTATCTGGCCAGCGTGCGGGAGGCGGTGCGGCGGGTGATCGCCACCTTCCGCCCGGACGTCCTGCTCTCGTGTTGGGCGCACCCGGACGGGTGGGCGGCCGTGCGGCTCGGCCGGGAAGCCGGCCTGCCGGTGGTCATCAAGGTGATCGGGTCGGACGTGCTGGTGACGACCGAGGACGACCGCCGGCGGGTGCGGGTGGCCGAGGCGTTGCGGGAGGCCGACGGGGTGGTGGCGGTCAGCCGCGACTTGGCCGAGCACTCGGTGAGGCTTGGGGCCGAACCAGGGCGGGTGAACGTCGTCCCCGAAGGGACCGACCTGGAGCTGTTCACCCCCGGCGACCGGACGGCGGCACGGCGGCGACTCGGGTTGGCTGACACCGGGCGGGTGATCCTGTTCGTCGGGAACGTGCTGTTGAGCAAGGGGGCCGGCGTACTAGCGGAAGCGTGCGGGCGGCTGGCCGGGGGCGGGACGGAGTTTACCTGCTACGTGGTGGGTCGCGGGCCGGACGCCGACCGGGTGAAAGCGATCGCCGAGCGGTACGGGGTCGGCGGACGGGTGCTGCTGGTCGGGCCGAAGCCGCAAGCCGAGTTGCCAGACTGGTACCGGGCGGCCGACGTGGTTACGCTGCCGAGCTACTCCGAAGGCATCCCGAACGTGCTGCGGGAGGCCATCGCGTGCGGGGTGCCGTTCGTGGCGACGACCGTCGGCGGCATCCCGGAACTGGTCCGCGGGCCGGCCGGCCGTCTGGTCCCACCGGGCGATGCGGTCGCGCTGGCGGAGGCGTTGCGGGCCACGCTGACCGACCCGCCGGCCGTCACCGCCGCCGACCGGGCGGTCAACATTTCGTGGGCCGAGTCGGCCGAGAGGCTGGCCGTCCGGCTCGGGGTGGTCCGGCCGGCGAGTGCGCCGGTGGCAATCTGAGGGGCGACCCGGAATCCGGGTCCGAATTCGGACGGCCGGACTCACCGCCCGGCCGCCGGCCGTCGCGAGAGCGACAACTCGGCAATGGCGGCGGCGTCGGCCGGGTACAGCCGTGCGAGCTGCCCACAGGCGTGAATCGCGGTACGGGCATCCCGTCCGGCAAGTTGGAGGTAGAGCTTAAACGCAACAATCTCCCGGCGCTTCACAAGCGCGTCAGCGACCTTTGAGAAGTGTTCGTGGACATCGACAAGGATTTTGTTTGCCGTGACCAGTGCTTCCGTGGCAAATCCTACCTGAACCTGAGAGACCGCGATTTGCGTGTATCCTGAGGCTTTATCGTCTTCTGTTGAAAGCCCTTCTACAGACCGAATGGCCGCGCGAAAGTTGCCTTCGGCTTCGGGGCGTTGGTGTACTCGCATCTGAGATACGGCGATTACCCGCAACGCTTCGGCTCGGTCCTTCGCGTTCCTGCTGGTGTACGCGGTGCGGAGGGCCCCGGTCACGTCCCCGGCCGACGCCTGCACCGACGCGATTGCCCGCAACGCCTCAGCTTGAATGTCGACGTCGTGCTTGATGCTGTCCGCGGTGCGGAGGGCCCCGGTCACGTCCCCGGCCGA
>CAYMHO010000002.1:0-19814 GCA_964390195.1 uncultured Fimbriiglobus sp.
GCGACCTGAAGCCGAGCAACATCCTGGTGGCGGAGGTGGACGGGAAGCCGGTGCCGAAGGTGATCGACTTCGGCATCGCCAAGGCGACCTCCGGGCCGCTCACCGACGCCACCCTGCACACCGGGTTCCACCAGTTCGTCGGCACCCCGCAGTACATGTCGCCCGAGCAGGCGGCGGTGAGCGGGGTGGACGTGGACACCCGCTCGGACGTGTACTCGCTCGGGGTGCTGCTGTACGAACTGCTGACCGGCCGGACGCCCGTGGACCCGACCGCCCTCCGCACCCGCGGGCTGGACGAGGTGCGGCGGATGGTGCGGGAGGACGAGCCGCCCTCGCCGAGCAAGCAGCTGAGCACCCTGGACGCCAAGCACGCCGGCACCGTGGCCGACGCCCGCCGGGCCGACCCGCGGTGGCTGGCCCGGCAGGTACGGGGCGAACTGGACTGGGTGGTGATGAAGGCGCTAGACAAGGACCGCGGGCGGCGGTACCAGTCGCCGGCCGACCTGGCCGCCGACGTCGAGCGGTACCTGGCCGACGAGCCGGTGCAGGCCGCCCCGCCGTCGGCCGCCTACCGCCTGCGGAAGTTCACCCGGCGGAACCGGGCGGCGCTGGTCACACTCTCTCTCGTAGCGACCGCCCTGCTAGCGGGCACGGCCGTGAGCGTCTGGCAGGCCGTAGAAGCGAACCGGGCCCGCCGCGCCGCCGACGACCGCCTGCAGAACGAGCTCCGCGCGAAGGCCGAGGCGGCCGAGAGTCACCTCCGTGCCCGAGCGGCCGTGAAGCAGATGCTCACGCGCGTGGCGGTAAAGGAGGTGGGCCGCTTCCCGGAGATGAAGGCCGTCCGCCGCAAGCTCCTCGAGGACGCGGTCACGTTCTACACGGAGATGCTAAAACTCGACCCGGCGGCCGCAGACGTGTACTTCGAGCGGGGGAAGGTCTACTGGCACCTCCTCCGGTACGACGACGCCGTCCGGGACTACGAAGCGGTGCTGGCACTCGACCCGGAGCACGTCCCCGCTCACGTCCAACTCGGGTCGGTCTGGAGTTACGGCAAGCAGGACCGACAGAAGGGCATCGTGTACTTGACACGGGCGGCCGAGCTCGACGGCACGTGGCATGGGGAACGCGATCCCGACTGCCTGAGCCACCGGATTCATTACGCCTTGTGCTGGCATCTCGCGTACACGGGTAACAAGGCGGAGGCCCGGAAGTGGTTACAGTCGTACCTCGAACTGGCCCCGCCGTCGGCCGCAACCGACCGGGACTCGGCCACGCTCTACAACACGCTCCGGGACTACCGGACGTCCCTTCCCCTCATCCGCCGGGCGATCGAGCAAATGCCGGATGACGGGTGGTCGTACTACATCCTCGCCGGATGTCTGTCCGGTTTGGGAGACAAGGACGGGGAATTCGCGGCGATCAGCGAAGCGATCCGATTGAACCCCGAGCCGTACGAGTTCAGCGCAGGAGAACTCTACCAGTGGCGCGCCAGGCTCCTCTTCGCACGTAGGGACTACGCCAGTGCGCTGGCCGACTTCAATCGGACGGCCGAATACCATGCCCTGGACCCGATCCAGATCCGGTGTCGTGCGTACTGCCACTTCCACCTGGGCAACTACCCCGCGGCACTGGCCGACATCACCCGGGCCGTTGAGTTGAAGCCGGACGATCCCGGCAACATCACCTGGATTCCCCCGGAGCGGGTCGCCGCCTGCCCGGACGCCGCGTTCCGGCAGGGGGTGCTCGACCGGGCGACCCGAGCGATCGAGCTGAGCAAAGGCTCGCCGAGGGCTTACGCGGCGCGGGCGGCGCTGTACGCGGCCATGAAGATGGACGCGAAGGCCCGTGACGACTGGGAGACGGCGACCGACGGCTACAAGCGTCGGGTCGCCGAACGGGAGGGCCAGCCCGACCACGCCGAGGCCCGGAGGGACCTCGCCAACATTCAAGCGATGCGGGGTCACAGCTTGCTCGAAGCAGGGGCGTTCGCCGACGCCGAGCCGATCCTTCGCGAGTGCCTCGCCGCTCGCGACGAGGTCGATCCCGACAGTTGGCTGCGGTTCAACACGATGAGCCTGCTCGGCGGCGCGCTGCTCGGCCAAACGAAGTACGCCGAGGCCGAGCCGCTGCTGCTCAAGGGGTACGAGGGGATGCAGAAGCGTGAGCCGACCATTCCTGAGAGCGGCAAGATTCGCCTGACCGAGTCCTTGGGTCGGATCGTGCAACTGTACGAGGTCACCGATCAGCCCGAGAAGGCCAGGGAGTGGCGGGCGAAGAAGCCGCCCGCGGCCCCCCGCTGAGTGGCCCCGCTGACACTTCTCCGGAATCGGTGAGCCGTTTTCGCCGGGGGCGTCGCACTGGGGGTGTCGGAGGCACGCCCTCCCCACCCCTCGCGGAGAACGCCCGATGTCCCTGCTCTCTTGGCTGAAGCCCCGGACCGCCCAGAAATCTCAGCCTCGCACCCGCCTCGGCGTGCAGCAGCTCGAAGCCCGCGACAACCCGGCCTGGCTCGCCCAAATCGGCACGGGGCCGGACGATATCAACGTTCGCGGCACGGCGATGGACGCCGCCGGCAACATGTACGTTTGTGGTAACTACTGGGGGGCAGTCGACTTCGACCCCGGGGCCGGTACCACCCCGCACATGACCCTGACCGCCCCTAACCCCACCGACGGGTACGTGGTCAAGTACTCGCCCGACGGCACGTTCCTCTGGGTCAAGCGGTTCGGGGGCACCACCGGGGATGTCGTCCAGGCGGTGAGCGTGGACCCGACCGGGCAGTGGGTCTACGCGACCGGCTCATTCACTGGGGCCGCGGATTTCACCGGTGACGGGGTCGCCGACAAGACCAGCGTCGGTTCCGGTGACATCTTCGTACTCAAACTCTCGGCCGCCAGCGGCACCACGTCCTGGGTCCGAACCGTCGGCTCGGCCGGCAACGATGTGCCCGGGGACGTCGCGGCGACCAGCGGCTTCGTGTACGTCACCGGTGGGTTCGCGGGCGCGGTGGACTTCGACCCCGGACCGGGCACCCGGACCCTCACCCCGGCCGGAAAGGGGAAGAATCTACCGTCCGATGGGTTCGTCCTGAAACTGGATGCCGCCGGCAATCATGCCGCGTCCTGGCAGGTCGGCGGCGCGAGCGCCGACGAGGGGAACAGCCTGGTCGCGGACGGGGACACGGTCTACCTGGCCGGGCAATTCCAGGGGACCGTCGATTTCAACCCCGGCACCGCGGTCTCGAACAAGACGAGCGCCGGCCAGTACGACTTCTTCCTGGCGAGTTATTCCACCGCAACCACGATCCCCACCCTGAACTGGGTCCAGGCCATCGGAAACGCGGACTACCAGTCCGAAGGGCGGCTGGCCGGTGATTCCGGCTCCCTGTACTTCACCGGCCCGTTCACAGGCGTACTGGACTTCGACCCGGGCGCGGGGGTGACCAACTTGACTGCTGCCGGCACCGACGTGTTCGCCGCCCGGTACGCGAAGGCGAACGGCTCGCTGGCCTGGGCGAGGCAGTTCGGGGGTTCCGACAATGAAGGGAGTACCGTGACGCCGGTGGTGGACGAGACGTCCGGTGCTGTCTACGTCGGCGGGGCCTACCGTGGCGCGATCGACCTGAACCCCGCCGCGCCGGGCGGCGAGTACACCAGCACATCGTCGTCCGACCAGGACGGGTTCCTCGTCCGGCTCGGCACCGCGAACGGGACGTACCAGAACTCGTGGCGGGTGGGCGGACCGGGGTTAGACGGGTCGATCCGGCCGGTCGGGGTGCGGGCGGGCACCCTCTACACCACCGGGTCGTTCTGGGAGACGGCCAGCTTCCCCACAGGTGAGTCGCTGACCAGCCAGGGCGCCGGTGACCTGTTCCTGATGGCGCTGGACCAGTTCACCGCCGGCCCGGCGGTTGCCGGTAGCCCGTTCACCCTGACCGCGTCCAACTTCGTCGACACCGACCCGGCCACTACCACGACCCAGGTGGCGTTCTACGCGGACAGCAACGGCGACGGGGTGCTCGACCCGGCCACCGACGCCCTACTCGGGTACGGCACCCAGACGGCCAACGGGACGTGGACGCTCTCGGTCACGTTCCTCGCCCCCGGCACGTACAAGCTGTTCGCTCAGGGGCAGAACAGCCTCGGCGGGCTGAGCGACCCGCTCGCCCTCGACCTCCAGGTGCTGTGAGGCTCCCGGACCGGCGGGCTGATGCCCCGCAGCACGCCGAGGCGGAGTGCCGCGGCGACTTACCCCGGCGGCTTGACCCGACCCGCCGGCCTGGCCCACTTGTCTGGCAGCAGTCTTGTCCGGCAGTTGTTCGGCCATGTCCGTCCCGCCCGTGCGGACGGGCAACTCTGGCACCACCGTCACCGGACAGGGCCGCAGGTGGTCGCTCGGCGGGGCGCGAACCGGGTGGGCGGGCTCCTGTTAGACATGTCCGGAAAAACCGCCCGGCCAGCGTACTGGTCTCCGACGAGTGCGGAGGACCTTCTCGCGTGGCGGGCGTCCCACCCGTTGAACCCGGCGCATCGGGCAGCGTGCCCGGACGTCTCGGTTCACCCTGTTTTGTAGCCGCCGCACCGGGCGATGACGGTCGGGACCGCGCCGGCGCGGTCTATCGCTCCGCTGGCCTGCCTTCGCCCGGTAGTCGTGCGAGGAGGCGTCGCAGTTCCGCCACCTCCCGCCGCAGTCCGGTCACCTCACCCCGAGAATCTCCGAACTCACCCGGCTCCTTGCACCTCAACAGCCAGGCGGTCGCCTTCCAGTCGGCCTCCACCCGCTCGGTCACCTCCGTCACCACCCGCCCGTCAGCGTGAGTGGTGGTGCGGATCGCCCGCGTCCGCCGCGGGGTGGTCGCCTGCACCACCGCCGCCAGCCGGTCGGCGACGAATCGGGCTTCGGCCGCGAGTACGGCGGCGAGGAACTGTTCGTGTGGCCGGGACCGGCCCCGCCGGCCGACCCGCAGCCACGCGCACACCGTCTTCTTGGTCACCCCGACCGCAGCGGCCGCCTTGGTCCGGGACAGGTCTTCGGCCACCCGCTCACAGAAGGTGGCGGTCAGGGCGGGCGTCAGCTTGCTCGGACGTCCGGAGCGGTTCATGGCGAATCCCGTGGGCATGACGCAGGAGTGTCCGCCAGCGGCTGGAGCCGGTGCAGGCTGAGGACCGCGCCGGCGCGGTTTCCGGTTCAGCCGCTCGTTATGGCAGTTTGCTTGCCGTCTCGCGCTTCGGACCGAGGCAAGCGATGCTCCGGATCGGGGATACCCGAGCATCGCTTGCCTCGGTCCGAAGCGCGAGACAGAAAACCAAACTGCCATAGGAATGATGAATATGTGGCATGGTAGAGCGTATCACCCGAACGGTGGTCGGCTGACATCTTGGGAACTCGAAGTGTCGGAGGTAGGGCTGGGCGCTGGGGCTCAACGGTGCGACCCGAGACCGAACCGGCGGTGATTCCCCTTCCGCCGGTTCGGTCTCGGGTCGTGCCACTTCACGGGTGGGTAAGTTCGCCGGTCATTTCGTTGGCCGATCGCCCCATTCGATTCCAACTCACAGTTGGGTGAGCACCACCCGGAACTGCGCCGGGCTGTCGTTCGCCGCCCGCACCCGCAACAGGTAGTTCACCCCGCCGGCGAGCGTCACCGTGCCGGTGCTCACCCCGTTCTTCGGCTCCAGTTCGAGCACCTTCACGCTCGTCGCCTGGTTCTCGATCTCCAGTTTGGCGAAGTCGCCGCCCGCCCGCACCAGTTGCACCCGCACCGCCCGCGTGCTCGCCACGCTGAAGCTGAAGTACTTCTTGTCCCCGCTGTTGGCCGAGGTGCCGTCGAACGTGGTGGTCGTCTGGGCCGGCGGGATGGCCCCGATCGGGGTGATCGGCTTGCTCCGCCCCTCGAACCGACCGAAGGCGACGAAGTGTGAGGTGCCGCTGCGGAGTTGCCCCCGCTCGACGGCATCCCGCACGTCCGGGTTGTCATCCAGGTACACCCGGGCGTCGAACCCGCGGCTGGGCGAGCGGTCCTCGAACTGCCCGTTCTCGACGAAGTGCTGGTAGGCGGTGATCGCCCCGGTCCGCACCGCCGCCGCCACGTCCGGGTTGGCCGCCAGGTAGGCGGCTGTGTCGAACATGCGGGTCGGGTTGCGGCCCTCGAACTGCCCGTTGCTCAAGAAGTGGCCGACGGCGGTGGTCTGCCCCCGCTCGACCGCGTCCCGCACGTCCGGGTTGTCGTCCAGGTACGCCCGGGTGTCGAACAACCCGCCGGGCTCCCGCCCCTCCCGCTGGCCGAACCGGCGGAAGTGGTCTTCCGCGTTCACTCCGGCGGCGGCCACGTCGGGGTTCAGTTGCAGGTACCGGGCGGGGTTGAACACGTCGTCCAGGCCAGCGGCGGGCACCTCGCGGGCCTCGAGTTGCTGGAGTGAGAGCGCGGCGTTCGTCCGGAACATGGGACACCTCGTCGGGTTGGAGTGGGCTGCGGGGCGGGTCATGCCCCAGCAGGGGGGAATTGAATCCGGCCGTCGCGTCCGCCAACGGTTGGGTGAAAAGTGTGAACGGTCGCGGGGCCGGCACACGCCGCCCCCGACCGCACGCTCACCTCCGGCCGGTTCACGGGCCGGTCGCTTGCACCTTGCTCGCGACCCCGCTGGCCGAGTAGAGGGCCTGGCCGCGGTCGCCCAGCTTGAACGCGGCCAGGGTGGCCGTGTTCCCGTTCCGCTCCACTTTCGTAGTCGCGGTGACGGTGACGGTCACCACCTTCCCGCCGCTGGTGATGCTCACCGTGCCGGCGGCCGCGTCCACGGCGGAGACGGTGCCTTCCACCTTCATCTCGCCCTTCTGCCCGCCGCCGCTCCCCTTGTCGGCGAGGGCGGGGGCGGAGAACGCGAGGGCGACGGCCAGCGAGGCGGCGACGGCTGCGAAGAACTTCGACATGGGTGTTCCCGGGTGGGAGGGTTACGAATCCCCGGTTCGGGGGTGTGAGGAGTCAGTCTCGCCCACGCCGGGAGGAACCGATTCACCCCTCCCCGTCCGCCAACGGATTCGGGAAAAAGAACGCGGCCGGGGAAGGCCCGGCCGCGTGGGGAGGGACTGACAGCCGGCTGTCACACGAGCGACCAGAACCAGAACAGGTACGACGTGGTCGTCGAGGTGCCGGTCGGGTAGGTGTACCCGCCGTTCGGGTCCTGGTACTGCGGTGCGGTGGCCGAGTTCTGCAGTTGCGGGCCGATCGGGTCGGTGATGACCCCGCCGCGGAGGGTGAACCCGACCGGCGAGGTGCTGCCGGCGGCGGACACGGTCAGGCGGTACTCGCCGGGGGCGAGCAGCGGCGTGACGCCGCTCACCGTGTCGCCCGCCACCCCGTTGAGTGTGAACACCACCCGGCCGAGTGCGTCGGTGATGTTGAATAGCACCGGCGAGCCGGTCGAGCCGGTGGCGGAGAAGGTGAATGCGAACACCTGCGTCTGGCCCAGGTAGAGCGGGGCGCTGACCGCCCCGCCGGCCGGCAGGCTGCCGGAGGTGAACGTCTGGAGGGCGGTCACGTTCGACCCGAACCCGAGGTCGAGTTGGTAGTTGCCCGGCAGCCCGCCGCCCACCCGCACGTAGTAGTCGGTGTTCGCCGGCAACCCGGCCGCCTGCACGGTGAACGTGCCGTTGCCGTTCGCCAGGATGGTGGCGTTCACCCGCACCCCGGCCGAGTTGAGCAACTCCACCCGCTGGACCGCCCCGTTCGGGGCGACCGCCCGCACGGTGGCTGTTAGGACCACCGGGGCGTTGTTCGGTGTGCTCGGCGCCCTCACCTTGTAGAAGTCGACGTCGCCGGCCGGGGAGATGCTCGCGGTGGTGCGGAAGCGGGTGTTGGCCGAAAACCCCGGGGCGGTGGTGAGGGACGTCGCCTTGCCGGGGGTGTCGTTCTTGCCCGCGTCGTCGTTGAACGCGATCCCCTCGGGCGTGTGGAACAGCTCAATCAGGTCCTGCGGGGTGAGCGCGTCGTACGGCCCGCGGAGGACCGCCTCGGCCGCCGCCGGGGAGACGGCGTTCAGCCCGTCGAACGTGACCGCCACCCCGTACCGCCCGATGTCGGCAAACACCCCGGGGGCGGCCGACACCTGGATGTAGTATTTTGTGCCGGCGACCACACCCGGCAGCGTCACTTCCAGCGTGTCGCCCCCGGCGGCGGTGGCGGTCACCTCCCCGAGGACAGCCCCCTTGGCGTCCATGACAAGGACAGAGGGCGCGAGCTGACTGACCCCGGCGGTCTGCACGCGGACGGTCATCGGGCCGGAATACGTGTCGAGCACCGGCACGAAGTAAGTGTCCACGTCGGCAGCGGCCGACAGGTCGCCGAAGATGACCAGCGGGGTGGTGCCGTCGAACGAGCTGTGGAACTTGATGCGGGTGGCGTCGCGGAGGGTGCCGTTGCCGGTCGCCCCCTCGTACTGGTCGGCCGGGCGGGAGCCGTACATCCCCCGGAGGGCGGCCACGTCCGACGCGGAGAGTGTGGTGGTGGCGTTGAACGTGTTGAACATGACCGACGCCGGGTCGCCGCTCGGCGGCAGGCCGAGGGCGTGGCCGACCTCGTGCAGGGCCACCCGGTAGAGCGACTCCGGGGTGAACGCGGCGGCGGTGTTGATGACGATGTCGCCGGCCAGGGTGCCGGCCAGGGTGGCATCCGGCGGGGTGGCCTCGGCCAGTTCGTACGCCATCGGTAGCCCGCCGACGCGGATGTCCCCGAACCGCGGGTCGCCCTGGGCCGGGCCGGTGGCGCCGAACACCTGCCCGCCGTCGGTCGTCACCCCCACGTTCACGCCCGCCGCCTCCGCCCACGTTTGCACCGCCCGCAGGATCGCCCCCTGCCAGGCAGCCCGCGGCATCTGGGCGTCGAGTGCGGCCGTCAACTCGCTCACCGCCCCGCCGACGGCGGGGGTGCCGTCCGGGGCGAAACTGAGCGTCAGGTGCATGGGGTCGGCCCAAGGCGTGCCGAACTGGGCCGGGGTGTGCCGGTCCTCCAGCCGGGTGAGCCGGAGGGGGGCGGGGGTTCGGGTCGCACGCATGGCACACACCTCGCACCCGGGGGAGTCCGGGATCAACGTCTGAGTAGGTCCGGCGAGCCGAGCCGGACCCGAAATACCCGGCCGGCCGCACGGGCCGGCCGGGGTGCCGCTCGGCTCGCGGCACCTACGGTTTGGCCAGCACGCCGGCGGCCGCCACCAGCTCGCGGAACGCCTTGTCGGCGTGGACGCCCTTCAGGTCCGGGTCGGTCGGCATCACCTTCGCCCAGGCCGGGTCCTTCCGCAGCACCGCTCGCAGCAGGGCCAGCCCACGGGCGGTGTGCTCCGGCCGCTCGGCCGCCAGCAGCACCGCACTCGCCGCCTGATACAGTGTCAGCGGGTTGTCACTCGCCGCGGCGAGGTCGGCGTCGGCCCGGGCCTCCGCCTTCTTGCCGAGGCGGGCGAGCAGCACCGCCCGCGCCGCCCGGTCGTCGGCCGAGTCCGGGTTCAGGCCGAGCACGCGGTCGAGGCTGGCGACCGCGTCGGCCGGCCGACCCAGTTGCTCGGCCAGCACGCTCGCCCGGTCCCGCAGGGCGGGCAAGAAGTCGGGGTCGAGGGCGAGGGCCGCGTCGAAGTCGGCGAGAGCCCCCTTCGGGTCGCTCGCAGCCTTCATCTCCCCGCGGACCGCCCATCCGCGGGGGTCGGCCGGCTCGATGGCAAGTGCCGCCTTCCGGTCGGCCTTCGCCCCGTCGGCGTCGCCGAGGGCCGCCCGCGCTTCCGCCCGCAGCAGGTAGAGCCGGTTCGGCTTCAGCCCCAGCCGCTCGGTCGCGTCGAAGTCGGTGATCGCCCCCTTCCAGTTCTTTCGCTCCCACCGGGCCAGCCCGCGGTTGAACAGGCCGTCCGGGTCGTCGACGGCGAGTTCGAGGAAGTGGTCGAAGTCTGCCTCCGCGTCAGCGAACGCCTTCCCCTCCAACCGGGCCACCCCGCGGTGGAAGTGCGGCCACGCGACCGTCGGGTTCGCCCCGATCGCCGCCGTGAACGCCTCGGCCGCCGACAGGTGCCGCCCGAGTCGGGCTTCCACCAGCCCGAGCGTCATCCAGGTGGCGAACCGCGGTTCACCTGTCCGGACTTCGCGGCGGAGTTGTGCCGCCTTCTCCTTCAGCCGCCCGCCGTGGAGCGCCTCCAGCGCCGACTCCCCGCCGGTGTCGGCCGCCCGCTGCGCCCGCTCGCCCCACGCCCGGGCCTCGTCCGCGAGCGCCGCCCGGCGGGTGGCGTCGGCCTCCCGCCGGGCCAGGCGGTCGCTCAACACGGCCGCCATCGCCATGCCCATCGCCGCGTCCTGCCGGACCGCCTTCCGGTCGCCGTCGGACAGCCGCCGGGTCAGCCCGTCGTTCTGGAAGGGGGTGAGCGCCACGGCCAGCGTCGCACGCACGTCCTGCAACTCGCCGGTCGGGCCGTCGGCGAGGTAAGCCCGGCCCACCGCCGCCCGCAGGTCGTCCCGTGCCCGCTCGGCTTCGAGTGTATCCACATGCCGCTGCCGGATGAGAAACGCCCCCGTCACCGCCGCCAGGATGACCGCCGCGACCAGTCCGAGGGTGGTGCCGGACGAAAGCCGCGGGTGTCGCTTGGCCCACTTCCTCAGTCGCTCACGAACCGACACGTTGGGGGCGAACTTCAGCGGGCGGTTCTCCAACTGGCGGACCAGATCCTCCCGCAGGTCGGCGGCCGAGGCGTACCGGTCGGCCGGGTTGGGGGCAAGGCATTTCGCCAGGATCGACGCCACCGCCGGGGTCACCGCTCTCGGCAGCCGGGCCGGGTCGAGCGGGCGACTCCGACCGGCGATCATCGCCGACAACAGGTCCCCCGGCAGTGTCATCGGGTCGTCGACCGGCAGTTCGCCGGCGAGCAGTTCGGCGAGCACCAGACCGAGTGCGTAAACGTCGGTCCGGGTGGAGAACTCACCGCGGTTGGCCTTCATGGCGGCCAACTGCTCCGGGGCCATGTAGCGGAGGGTGCCGGCCAGCCCGCCGGTCGGCGGCTCGTTCGCGTCGGCGGCCAAGTTGAAGTCGAGCAGCATCGGCCGGCCGTCGTCGGTCAGGAGCACGTTCGCCGGCTTGATGTCGCGGTGCAGAATCCCGCGCTCGTGGGCGTGGACCAGTCCGCCGGCCAACTCGGCCCCGATCCACAGCACCGCGTCGGCGAAGCTGAACCGGCCGAGCCGTTCCAGTGTGGCCGAGGACAGGCCGACCGCCGTCACTGGTGCCGTCGCCCGACCCGCGAGGGCCGAATCACCGCCCGCGGTGCTCGCCCGGGCGGCGAGCGTACTCAAGACCGCCATGCCCGAGGCCGGCGGGCCGCCCGACCGGTCGAACGAGCGGATCAGGTCGGCGAGGGTCGCCCGCCCCAGGAACGGCATGACCAGCGCGTGAAACCGGCCGACCCGGTGGACCGAGTAAACGGGCACGATGTTCGTGTGCTGGAGCCGGGCGAGCGTCTGCGACTCCTGCACCAGCTTGGCCGACAGTTTCACCGCCACCGCGCGGCTGGCGAGATCGGCCTGCCGGGCCAGGAACACCCGCCCGAACGCCCCGGCCCCGAGCTCTTCTTCGAGCGTGAACCCGGGCGGGATGGTGTCGCCCACGCCGGGCATCGTTTCTCCCGACCAGTCGGCCGACGGCACGGCGGTGGCGGTGGTGCGGGCCGGCTCCGAACCGAGCAGATCCACGTTCAGCCGGTCACGGTACTCGATCGGGTCGGGGGTGTCGCCCGCCGCCCGCCGCAACCGGAACTCTTCGGCCGCCACCTGCCGCACCCACTCCGGTCGCGCGAACAGTGCCGGGAACCGCCGGCGGTAGTCCTCCGCCCGGGGGCATTCCCCCCGCTCCCAGCGGAACTCCAGATCGGCCCGCACCAGTTCGAGGAGCACGTCGTGATACTTGGGGTGGGTCGCCGGCGGCAGGAAGTCGGCCAGGTCGGCGTCGCGGACGCGGGCGGCCGCCTCGAACGCCCCGACGTACCGGTCCAGTTCCAGATCGAAGTCCGGGGCGGGCGGGGCGAGTCGGCCGTTACTGCTTGCCATCGATCAGCCCGTGCAGCTTCTGTTGGAACTCACTCAAAATCCGCTCGACCGACCGCTTCGACCGCCCCACCCGCTCGGCGATCTCGGCCACCTCGTACCGCTCTACCCGCAGGCGGACGATCTCCCGGTACGTCTCGGGCAGCGGGGCGAGCACGTCGTCGATCGCCATCCGCAGGGCGGTGACGGCGATCTCGTGATTCTCGTCACCGACCGCCTCGGCCGCCCCGCCGCCGGCCGTCTGCCGCAGGTCCCGCTTGCCGGCGTGGTGGTGAACGGCCACCTCGCGGATCTTGTTCAGCCCGATCACCAGGAACAGCTTCCACAGTTCCTCGCCGGCCGGCACCTCGTACTGGCCGAGTGCCGCCCGACGGAAAAACGTGCGGAACACCGACTGCACGATGTCTTCCGGGTCCACACGCTGTTGCAACCCGCCGCCCACCTTGGCCGTGGCCAGGCTGAACAGCCGCTCGGCGTACCGGGTGTACAGTTCGGTCGCCGCCGCGTCCTCGCCCGACCGGAACCGGCGGAGCAGCGACTGGTCGGTCGAATGTTTCTCCCGGTCGTGGTCGGTGGCGGTCATGTCATCACCCAATGGAATCGAAAGCGGGCACGGCGTCCGCCAAAAAATCGGCGAGGATTCGGGCAGCGAGTTCATTACAGGACCGATTGGTCTGTTTTACCCCGTTCCGCTCCCGAGTTGAGCGCCGACCAGCAATTTGGCCCTCATCCGCCCCTCCGTGTGAGGCGGAAGCGCCGGGAATTCCGACGGCCTTCTCACCGACGTGTCAAATGCGCGAAGAACCTGGCGGACGTGGGGCGGCGGATCAATTCCCCTGGGCACCCGTCGTCGTGACGGCCGGTCCTGTCATTATCTCTCCTCCGCTGGTACCCGTCATGCTCTCGCACTGGTTCCGCTCCCTGTTCGGCCCGAAGGCCGGCCCGAACCGCCGCACCCGTCGCGCGCTCGCCCGCCCGGCTCTGGGCGTACTCGCCCTCGAAGACCGTTCGGTGCCCGCGTTCCTCGCGCCGGTCTCGTACGGCACCGGGGCGAACCCGGCGGGCATCGCGGTCGGCGACTTCAACGCCGACGGGCGGGACGACATGGCGGTGGTGAGCAACGCGGCCGCGGGCACGGTCGGGGTGATGCTGAGCAACGTCGACGGGTCGTTCCAGCCGCGGGTCGATTACCCGGCCGGGGCGTACGCGTTCGACGCCACCGCCGGCGACCTGAACGCCGACGGCAAGCTCGACCTGGTGGTGGTGGGGGGCGAGGTGGGGGTGCTGCTGGGCAACGGCGACGGCACGTTCGGGGCGGTCTCGACCTTCGCCGGCGGGCAGGCGATCCACTCGGTCAAGCTGGCCGACTTCAACAACGACGGCACGCTGGACGCCGGCACGGTGAGCACCAACTCGGCGGCGGTGTTCGTCGGCGTCGGCGACGGCTCGCTGGTCGCCGGCGGGACGGCGGTGGTGGCGGGCAACAACATCAACGTGGTGGTCGGAGACTTCGACCACGACGGCTGCCAGGACATGGCCACGTCGAACACGGCGAGCGTGGGCACGGTGAGCGTGGTGCGGGGCAAGGGGGACGGCACGTTCTACGCGGCGAGCAGTTACTATGCCTTTTCCGCCCCGGTGTACCTGGCGAAGGGCGACTTCAACAACGACGGGTACGACGACTTCGCCTGCCCGAACTCGTACGTCGCCACCTCGATGAGCGTGCTGCTGAACAACGGCGACGGCACCTACTCCGCCCCGCACACGTACGGCATCGCCCAGACCGGGTACGAGATCGAGGTGGCCGACTTCAACAACGACGGGAACGACGACTTCGCCGTCCGCGGCGGGTCGAAGTACATGGTCAGCCACGGGAAGGGGGACGGCACCTTCTACCCGTCGGTGGCCTACGCCACCCCGAGCGGGCGGTTCGAGGCGGGCACGCACGGCGACTTCAACGGCGACGGGGCGGTGGACCTGGCCTACCCGACGAGTACCGGGGTGACGGTGGTGGCGAACGACAACGCCGACTACCAGAACCTGGCCGGGGCCGTCACCTTCCGGGTGGTCGCCCCGGCGACGACCACCTCCCGGTCGGTGCTGCCGATGACCATCGAGGCCGTCGACGCGAACGGGACCGTGGCCACCGGCTTCCGCGGGGTGGTGTACATCTCCAGCAGCGACCCGCTGGCCACCACCGCTGACGGGTACGCGTTCAACCCGAACGACGCCGGCATCCCGTACCTGTTCACCGCCGCCGACGCCGGCCGCCACACCTTCACCGGCCCCATCCGGCTGGTCACCAACGGCACCCAGACCGTCACCGCCTCCGCCCCGAACATGGCCCCCGCGTCGGCGGCGGTGAACGTCACCGGGCAGGTGTCCCGCCTGAGCGTCTCCGCCCCGACGGCCACCACCGCCGGCGACACGTTCACCATCACCGTGCGGGCGGAGGACGTGAACGGCCTCGCCTCGCCCGGGTACACCAGCCGCGTCCACTTCACCAGCTCGGACGGCCTGGCCGGCCTGCCGGCCGACTACACGTTCACGCCCGAGGACGCCGGCGTCCACACCTTCACCGTCACACTGAAAACGGCCGGGGTGAAGACGGTCACCGCGGTCGAGGTGGGCGGCACCATCGGCGGCAGCGCGACCTTGACCGTCAGCCCGGCGGGCGTGAGCACGCTGGCGGTCGCCGGCACGTCCGGGCCGATCGGCATCGCCCGCACCGTCACCGTCGTCGCCCGGGATGCCTATGGCAACGTCGCCACCGGGTACACCGGCACCGTCCACTTCACCAGCACCGACGCTGCGGCCGTCCTCCCGCCGGACGCCGCCCTCGTGAACGGCTCGCTCGTCACCTCGGTCACGTTCATGACCGTGGGCACCCAGACGCTGACCGCCGCCGACGTGGCCAACGCCGCCCTGGTCGGCAGCATGAGCAGCGACGCCCTCCCGCCGGTCCCGAAGTACCTCACCGTCACCGGCTTCCCGTCCACCACCGCCGGGGTCGCCCGCACGTTCACCGTGACGGTGCGGGACAGCATCGGTCAGGTCGCCACCGGGTACACCGGCACCGTCTACTTCAGCAGCTCGGACGTGCAGGCCGGACTGCCGGCGAGCTACACGTTCACCGCCGCCGACGCCGGCGGCCACACGTTCACGGCCACCCTGAAGACGGCCGGCAACCAGTCGGTCACCGTCCGCAGCCTGGACGGGGCACTGGCGGGCACCCAATCCGGGATCACGGTCACCGCCGCCGCGTTCGCCGGCTTCCGGCTGAGCGTCCCGAACGGGCGGGACAGCCAGGGGCACGCGCTGGTGACGGCCGGCGAGACCATCGCCCTGACGGTGCGGGCGGTGGACGCGTTCGGCAACACCGTGCCGATGTACAAGGGGAAGGTGAAGGTCAGCAGCACCGACACCCAGGCCGGGCTGCCCACCGACTACACGTTCACCGGCACCGACGCCGGGGTGCACACGTTCAACGTGTCGCTCAAGACGGTCACCCCGAACTCTGTGGTGTGGTCGTTCAGCGTGGTGGACGCCTCCAGCGCCGCCACACTCGCCACCGTCACCAACTTCGAGGTCATGAACGCGGAGGCGGCGAAGTTCGTCATCAACACCCCGTCGAACGCGACCGCGGGGGTGGCGTTCACCTTCAAGGTGTCGGTGTACGACGCCTACGGGAACAAGGTGAAGAACTACTTCAACACGATCCACTTCGGCACGACCGCGGCATCGGCCGTCCTGGCGCCGGATTACACCTACACCAGCGACGACTCCGGCGACCACGTGTTCACGGCCACCCTGAACACGACCGGCGATCAGAAGCTCTCGCTGTTCGAGGTGGGTAACCCGCTGCTCGCCGTCACCAGCACGCTCATCAAGGTGAAGGCCGCGGGCGGCGGTGGCGGTGGCGGCGGCGGCGGTGGCGGCGGTGGCGGTGGCGGCGCTTGATCCGTTCGACTGACTCTACGCCCAGGGCCGCGAGGATGACCTCTCGGCCCTCGGTGTTCACCGAGGAGTGAACGGCATCCGCGGCGGGGCGGTCTGCCACATGAGCTGCACCTCGGCGGGGGTGAGACCGAAGGCGGCGTTCACCAGGTCGGAGAGTTCGCGTTCCAGGCGGTCGGCTTCGCGGTCGAGGGCTTGCAGGGGAACGACGTTGGCGACGTACTCGTCCTTCAGCCGTTTCAACTCGGCCACGCTCAACCCCTGCTTGCCAGGCCGCTGCTTCTTCACCTCCGCTGCCAACTCCTCCGCCGTCAGCCCGATCAGCCCCCGAAGCTTGTTGCTCACCTTGCCCACCTTCATCTCTTGTTGCAGCCAGTCGAGCAGCGCCCGCAGCCCGTCCGTCCGGCCGCCCTTCAGGTCGATCAGCCGCTTCCCCAGTGCTTCGGCGTGTGCGGGCATGACCCTTCAGGCGTGGAAAATGTGAACCGACCTTCCGCCGTACCCATCATCATCTCAGAATCACCCATCTCCACTGACGAGGGCGACCCGATGTCGTTCGACTTCCGCACCCTCAGACCCACTCGTACCCGGTGGCTGGAAACCTGCGTGCGCTACACTGGCCAGGGACTGGCGGTGTTCTCCAACCCACCGGGCAAAGTCGAAGGGCCGGCGGAGGTGACGTTTACCCGTGGTGGGCGGGCAAAGGTGTGCCTCACTCCGGAGCGGGTTGATCCGAGCGAGTTGTCACTCCACTTGGGGCGTTCACGCGGCGAGTACAGGCGGAATGGAATGCAGAACCCCTGCTCTTCGGTCGTAGTGCAAACTGAGGGCGGTGTATACTCTTCCACCACGGATCGGATCTTGGTGGATGGCGGTTCGATCCAGGCCGAAGTCGGGCGGACGGTGGACCTACTCCCGCTCCGTTCCGAGTTCGTCGCCACAAACGATTCGCAAGCCGCCTTCTGGGTGTTGCCGCTGACCAATTTCGTCATCGACGACTGGAAGATGTACTGCGGCAGTCCCGAAATCATTCAACACCCGTTGCGGTTGTTCACCACCCCGCAAGTGCCTTCGGAACTGGTGGGGCACGACTTTGAGCGGGCCACCCTGATTGCCAACAGTCAAAATCAACTGCTCACGTTTTCACTCGGTGACAGTTTCGGGTTCATCGAACCGCTTCCGGGGTACACCAAGCGGGTGAAGAGGCTGACCGAGCGAGAACCTCGGAACAAATTCACCGCTGTGGCCGTCGGGCCGGCGCACGTTCAACGGGTGTGCTGGGACGACGGCCCCACTCTGTTTCCGATTGACGTGCTAGCGCTGCTGAACCTCTCGACTGGTAACCGGGTGGGTGCGCCGTGGGTCGAGTTCCGCGACGCGGCCGGCAAGTTGGTCCGCCGTTGTCACATCCCCTTCGGAGAGTCCGGCTATCGCTCCCCGCGGCCGGCGATCAGGTGTCACCGCCGGAACGCAATCGGCTACTTGCTCGGCCGCGGCTTCGCCAGCGGCGAACTGGGCAAGTCGTACCTCCGGGTCGTTCTTCACCACGCGTGCGCCGCAGCCAAACGCGGAACGCAAGAGACACAGTTCCTCACGCTGTGCCGGGCTTTCGAGACAATCTGCCACGAACATGGGGTACGAAATCATGACCTCTCGGCAATGCTCACAGACACCCAACGGCAATCGGTGACAAGAGTGTTGAACGGCGCTCAACGATCAATCCGCGACATGGCGCAGAGTGAATCCGATTCGCGGCGGCAAGACGCACTCAGGATGATCGCGAACCGGGTGGGGAGTGCCGCTCAGAAGGAGAAAGACTTCGGAGTGAAGGTGTGCGACCTCGCCGCTCGGTACGGCCTGCACGACGCGATGGTACTCGACGCGTACTTCTCCGCTCACCCGATCCGAGGTTGTAGCACGTGGGCCGCGGTACTGTCCGCGTTTCGCGGGGCGGCGACGCACGAAGCATTCTTCGACATCGGCGGACGGCACGACCTCTGGGAGATTCAGCGGTTGAAGGATCACCTGTACGACCTGTTGCTCCGGATCGTCTGGAAGATCGTGGGGTATGACGGGCCATACGAAACGCCGATCCCACCCACGCGAACGCTGGACGATGTGAACTGGGTTACGGCCGCCACTTCCCCAACTGAACTTGGTTTCGGGTAGATCCGCAAGTGAGCCACGTCCCACTGGGGTTGCCGCCGCCGGGTGGCGTCAAAGGTGTATTCGCGGAGGGCGCGGTACTCGCCGTAGAACTGGCGGGTGAGTTCGCGGCCGAGCCGGGCGGACTCGGCGAGCACGGCGTTCAGGTGGCCGCCAGCCGGGTCGAGCAGGCGTTCCGCCCCGAGCAGGAACACGAACCGCGCGAACTCAGCGTCGTCGGCCGCCAACTTCGCCAGCTCGAACCGCTCGTAGGTCCGCTGGTCGGCCTGCTTGGAGTACAGGCGGATTTCCCGCAGGTTGGTGACGAGATACCAGTCTGTCGGGGTGTTCACGGCGTACTTGAGCGCCTGATCCACCGCCGACAGCTTCCGCCCGGCGAACGGAATGTCGAGCGGATCTTTCGGGCCTTTGCCTTCCAGCACGGCAACGAACTGGTCCTTCTCCCCGCCGAACCGCCCCAGCCCGGCGTCGGCGAACTTGCCGTCCACCTGCACCAGTGACTCCCGTTTGAGAGTGTAGGCGGCGGCCGGTGGCGGGGTGTACCCGAGCACGTCAACAAACACGTCTCGGAGGAAGTCGGCGAGCAGTTCGGTTTCCTTCTTCTTCTTGCCGGCGTCGGAGGCGAGCAGCTTCACCCACTCGGCCAGTTTCGGGCGAGCAGCTATAACCGCGGGGGGAACGGTGAACTCGGCCAGCCTGGGGTGGAGGGCGTCGGGCCGGAACAACGGCTTCACGTCGGCGGGCATGATGGGCGCTCGGTGGGATGCCCGCAGAGTTTACCCGGCGGCGGTGCGACCGTCCGCCCTGTAACGGGGTTGGAATGCGTTCGGCAGCGGGGTAAGTAACCGCACCAGCGCCAGACACTGTTCAGGGGTGAGAGTGGCCACAAATGTTGAGAGCGGGTCGGGGGCGGCAACTGCACCGGAATTTGCAGCGCCGGTGGTGGGTGAAGTGTTAGGCGGGCTGGAATTCGTGGGCGACCCGCCGCGTGGTTCGAGTCCACCCGGGGTTCCTCACACACGTCTCGCATAGCGGCACCTTCACCCCTTTACAACTCCCCCGCCGGACGCTATTCCCCCGCCCGACTCTGGGGGAGGGTCTGCCCATGCGAATGCGGGGGGTGCTGTCCGCCGGCCTGCTCGGCCTGGCGGCGGTCGGGTGCGCGAACGCCCGGTACATCCAGAAGGACGTGAACGGCGGGGTGATCGCCATGCCCGCCGACAGCCGCTCGAACCGCAAGAAGGCGGACGAGTTGATGCGTGAGCACGTCGGGCCGGGGTACGTGGTGGTCGAAGAGAAAGAGGTGGTGACCGGCCAGGAGACGACCAACCACTCTGACACGCAGAACGAACTGGGCCTGCACTCCACCGTGCCCGTCCTGCCGGCGAACAAGCAGATCACCACCACGACCACCACCACCCGCGACCTGACCGAGTGGCACATCGTCTACCGCCGCGGCGGGTTGCCGCCCGCGGTCGCCGACTCGCCCGTCCAGCAGACCGGCGGGCGGAAGTAGGTCCGCCGGGCTGAGCCGGACACATTGGATCGGAGGCCCGACCGAGGCGGGGGGGGCCACAGGCCCAGGCGCCACCCCCCCCGGCGGGCCGGCCAGGCGCACCCCCGAAAAATAACCA
>CAYMHO010000002.1:19824-22754 GCA_964390195.1 uncultured Fimbriiglobus sp.
CCGCGGGCCGGCGCCGCAAAATTTGTAGCGGTGCCCCCCCGGGGGGGGCGGGCCAAAAGCCCCCTGGCCCCCTCCCGCACGGTCGGGCCTCCGATCAGACCGCCATCTACTTCCCCAGTGCCGAATCGAGCACCCAGCAGCCGCGGCAGTGCGGGCCGGGGCCGCGGAGGTGGGTCAGCATCGCCGGGTCGTCGCACTCGGCTTCTTCGAGAGCGTCGGCGAGGATCGGCAGCCGGTCGAACGCCCGCTCCTCGTAGATGCCCGTCGCCAGCGCCGTCACGGTTTCGGTTCGCCACTTCTTGCTGAACGACGGCTTCTGGAACGGGTTGCCGAACACACAGCGGAGCAGGTCGCACAGAACCTCTCCGCCAGATTTTGAACCCACATTCACGCCGGCGAGTGGGAGTGGGTTCACTGTCATGTCAAATGCCGCATCACTTGGTCGTTCTTCGAGTGCGCCGACGGCAATGCGCGCCGCTGTGCGTTGAACAACGCCGGAAGCGTTTGGATCGAAGTCTCCAAGAGCTAAACCTCGCAGTTCAGTGAACCGCTCCTGAAGGCTCGCATTAGTGCCGTGACCGTCTGCGAAACGCTCCGCGAGTTCTGTCGCGTTCCTCAAGCGATCATCGCTCAGAAGGTGCCACACATGCCGCACACACCCGCACGCGAACAGCCGGAGTTTCCGTCGGCCTACCTTTGTCCGCTGAGCGCCGAGTTCGCTCATCTGGCGCACCATGAACTGGGCATGTCGTTGCTCCGTCAGCCACTGCTTCTCATCCATGCCTCCCCCTCCCGGCGGCATCGCCCCAACCGGCACATCCGTTGCGGACTCCCGGGCCCGCGGCGGCAAACTCCGCCGGATCGTTCTAGCTCCTCACGTCTGCCGGCGTACTCTGCCTTCATGGCCACACGCACCGCCCCCGCCGTTCCGCCCGTCCCGACAACCCCCGCCCAGTGGCTCGGCGAACAGGACCTGTACCTGTTCAACGAGGGCAGTCACGTCCGCATGTACGACAAGTTCGGGGCACACCCGGTCGCCGGCGGCACGCACTTCACCGTGTGGGCGCCGTCCGCCCGGTATGTGTCGGTGGTCGGCAACTTCAACGGCTGGGACCGCGGGGCGCACCCGCTGACGATGGTCGGCCACTCCGGCGTGTGGCACGCATTCGTTCCCGGCGACCACGTCGGGCAGGTGTACAAGTACCACGTCGCCAGCAAGTTCCACGGGTATGTGGCGGACAAGACCGACCCGTTCGCCGTGCACTGCGAAGTGTCCCCCAAGACCGCCGGTGTGGTGTGGAAGCTGGACCACCAGTGGAACGACGCCGAGTGGATGAAAACGCGGAAGGCGAAGATCGCGCACGACGCCCCGGTGAGCATCTACGAGTTGCACGTCGGGTCCTGGATGCGACACGCCACCACGCACCACTCGTACAGCTACCGCGAACTGGCCCCGAAGCTGGCCGAGTACGTCAAGAAGCTCGGGTTCACGCACGTCGAGTTGTTGCCCGTCACCGAACACCCGTACTACGCCAGTTGGGGGTATCAGACGACCGGGTACTTCGCCCCGACCAGCCGGTACGGTACCCCGCAAGACCTGATGTTCCTGATCGACACCCTGCACCAGCACGACATCGGCGTGATTCTGGACTGGGTGCCGAGCCACTTCACCACCGACGAGCACGGCCTAGCCTACTTCGACGGCACCCACCTGTACGAGCACGCCGACCCGCGGCAGGGCTACCACCCGGACTGGGGCAGCTACATCTTCAACTACGGCCGGCACGAGGTGCGGAGCTTCCTCATTTCGAGCGCCTTGTTCTGGCTGGACAAGTACCACATCGACGGCCTGCGGGTGGATGCCGTCGCCTCGATGCTGTACCTGGACTACTCCCGCAAGCAGGGGGAGTGGATCCCGAACAAGTACGGCGGGCGGGAGAACCTGGAGGCCATCGACTTCCTGCGGCGGTTCAACACCGAGGTGTACGGCCACTTCCCGGACGTGCAGACGTTCGCGGAGGAGAGCACCAGCTACCCGATGGTGTCGAAGCCGACGTACATCGGCGGGCTGGGGTTCGGGTACAAGTGGGACATGGGGTGGATGCACGACACCCTGAAGTACATGATGCGGAACCCGCTGCACCGCAAGTGGCACCACAACGAACTCACCTTCCGGATGCTGTACGCCTTCCACGAGAGCTTCGTGATGCCGCTCTCGCACGACGAGGTGGTTCACGGCAAAGGCCCGCTGTGGGACAAGATGAGCGGGGACGAGTGGCAGAAGTACGCCACCCTGCGGGCGCTGTACGCGTACATGTTCGCCATGAGCGGGAAGAAGCTGCTGTTCATGGGGGCGGAGATCGCCCAGCGGCAGGAGTGGCGGCACGACGGCGAACTGGACTGGCACCAGTTGCAGCACGCCCCGCACGCCGGCGTCATGCAGTGCGTGGCCGACCTGAACAAGGCGTACCGCACCGAGCCAGCCCTGCACGAACTGGACACCAGCCCGGACGGGTTCGAGTGGGTGGACGCCGACGACGCCGACGCCAGCGTGTACACGTTCCTGCGGAAGCCGCGGACCGGCAACACGCGGGTGCTGTGCGTGCTGAGCTTCACGCCGGTGCCGCGGAGTGGGTACCGGGTGGGGGTGCCGGGGCCGGGCTACTGGCGGGAGATCGTGAACACCGACGCGAGCGTGTACTGGGGCGGGAACGTGGGCAACAACGGCGGGGTGCAGGCCGAGGCGGTGCCGTGCCACGGCCGCCCGTACTCGATCGTGCTCACGGTGCCCCCGCTGGCCGGGTTGTATCTGAGGGGTGAAGTGGTGGGGTGATTGGCTTCGCCGCGAGCCTGCCCGCCGGCGACCACACCCGCTAGCCCGCGAGCAGCGACCCCACCCCCCACAAAATGGGTGCAATCTTACCCCCACC
>CAYMHO010000002.1:22764-49324 GCA_964390195.1 uncultured Fimbriiglobus sp.
CCGCTCGCAGGCTCGCGGCGAAGACACACCCTACAATTGGGGTACTCGCTTCCCCGCACCCGGACCCCCATGCCTCCTCCGTTCAAACCGTTCGGCAAGTCGCCGTTCCCGCCACCGAAGCCGTTCAAGAAGCCGAAGCCGGTGAACCCACGCCCGGCTGCCGGCAAGGACTACGTCGTCGAGGCGAAGCTGCTGTGCAGCACCCTCAGCACGCGGATGCTGGACGAACACATCGAGCGGCTTCGCAAGCAATTGGAAATCGCCCAAACGATCCGGGCCGAGCGGAAGGTGGTCGAGGAGAAGTTCGAGCGGATGACGGTCGCCGAGCTGGAGGCGGTCGTCGCCGCCGGGGTGCCGGGGCCGGAACTGGCGGTCGCGCAGATGGTGCTGCATTCACGCAAGCCGACCGCGGCCAAACCCAAGAAGACGATGCCGCCGAAACCGGCCCGCCGGCCCGGCCCGCCGCCGCGGAATCCGCACGGCTGACGGTTCGCTTCGCCCGTCTGACTCGTCAGACTCGTAGTGACACCCTCCTCCCGGTTCCCCGTGCCCAGCGTTCGCGCCACCGCGTCGGCCTCGGCCCTCCGCCTGTCCGACACCGTCGAGATCACCCTCACCGCCACGGGGGCGGCGCCGCTCCGCGTCGAGTTGCCCAAGGAACTGCTCGACCCGGCGTCGGCGGTCGGCTGGCAGATCACCCCCGTCGGCACCGCCACCGTTTCGCCCGACGGCACCACTTGGGCGCAGAAGTACACGCTCTCGCCGTTCGTTCCCGGCGACACACTGACGGTGCGGTTCAACCCGATCAAGGTGAACGGCACCGACAGCACGCCGAACGAACTCACGTTCAAGGTCGAAACCTCCCTCCGCAACGCCACCACCGCGGACGCTCGTCCGGTGACGGGCATCGAATCGCTGCCGCCCCCGCCGCCCGCCGCCGAGCCGCCGCTCATCGCCGCCGGTCTGGCCGTGCTGTCCGGGCTGGTGGTCGCGCTGGCGGTGGTGCTGGCCGTCGCCCGCAAGCGGACGGCCAAGCCGCTCACCCCCGGCGAGTGGGTGCGGGAGCGGGTCGGCACACTCCAGTCGAACCTGCTGAACGGGCGGCTGACGGAAGCCGAGTTCGTGGAGTGCCTGGCCACCGCGTTCCGCGAGTACCTGACCCGCCGATTCGGGCTGGCCACCGAGCAGAAGACGACTGCCGAACTGCTGGCCTCGGCGGGCCACGTGTGGGACGCTGACACCCGTGAAGCGGTGGGGAAGTTGCTCGGTGATTGCGACGCGGTGAAGTTCGCCGGCCGCGTGCCAACCCCGGCCGACTGTGACGACCTGACCGAGCGGGTGAACCGGCTGGTTGACGGGTGGGAAAAGGCGAACGGCGCGACGGGAGTCCGCCGGGGGGGTGTCCAGAAACGGCCGACTCCCGTCGGGCCGTTCGCAGGGTTGGGTCAGTGGAATTCGATGAGCGACTTGAGATCCACGCTCGCCTGGGCCACCTCGAAAAACGTGAACCACACCATCCGTTCCAAGTGGTATTGATGACCTTCGTCCTTCAACCTTTCCGCCTCGGGGTCATCCAGTCGGCCGTCGGCATCGAGTGTGATTTCCAACAGGGTGGCGGCTTGCCTCAGTTCTGCCAAAAGCCGAACACTCGACCCGACCATGCAGCCCGGAATTCTGTCTTCGTCGTCTGAGTACAGCGGTTCGGGGAAGTCGAGGGGAACGTAATACCCTTCGCAGTCGGAGTGGCAGATGAGATGGCAGCCGAAGTGAACACTCAGCTCGCGGTCGAGGTATTCGTCTTCGGTCGGGTCGGCCTCGCGGTCGATGGCGGCGAATTTTTCTGGCGCTCGACGAGCGTAGGCCACCGCCCGCCGCAGGTGGTGAGTGAACGAGTAGGGGAATGAACACCAGTGACCGCGATATCGGAGTGGAGGGAGGTTGGTGGGTTCGTGGTGTTCTGGAAGACCCTGTTTACGAAGGAAGGCATTCAGGGTGAGCAGTTCTTCTCGGAACCACTCTAAGCCTTCCGGATCGCCATCCGGCCCTCCCAACCCTTCCAGGTATCCGACGGATAGAGCCAAGCCCATGACGCCCTCCGGTTGCGGTGTTGGGCGAAAGGTACACCCCGACCAGCCGCCTGCCAATCTCAGCCGCGTTCAGGTAAACTACTCTCATGCCCCCGACTGTACTCATCTGCGACGACGAAGAGGCCATCGCCTGGGCGCTCGGCAAGGCGTGCGAGAAGCAGGGCTACCGCGTGCAGGTGGCCGCCTCCGCCGAGGACGCCCTGGCCAAAGCCAAGGCCGCCCCGCCGGACGCGGTGTTCATGGACGTGCGGCTGCCCGGCATGGACGGCCTGACCGCGCTGGCCGAACTGCGGAAGATCGCCCCGAAGGCGGCCGTCGTCGTGATCACCGCCCACGGCAACCTGACCACGGCGGTGAAGGCGGTCGAGGGCGGGGCGTTCGACTACCTGGCCAAGCCGTTCGACCTGGACCAGGCGCTCGACACCCTCGGCCGCGCACTTCAGAGCAAAGGGCCGGCCCGCCCGGCATCAACCGACCGCCCCGTCGATGACGAACTGATCGGCCGCAGCGGGGTGATGCAGTCGGTGTTCAAGCGGATCGCGCTGGTCGCCCCGACCACCGCGTGCGTGCTCATCACCGGCGAGAGCGGCACCGGCAAGGAACTGGTCGCACGGGCCGTTCACGCCAACAGCCCGCGGCGGGACAAGCCGTTCCTGCCGATCCACGTCGCCGCCCTCAACCCGAACCTCGTCGAAAGCGAACTGTTCGGCCACACCCGCGGGTCGTTCACCGGGGCCGACCGCGCCAAGAGCGGGCTGATCGCCCTGGCCGACGGCGGTACCGTGTTCCTGGACGAACTGGGCGACATCCCGCTGGCGGTGCAGGCGAAGCTGCTGCGGGTGCTGGAGCGTCAGGAGGTGCTGCCGGTCGGCGGGGCGGAAGCCCAACCGGTGAACGTGCGGATCGTGTCGGCCACCAACGCCGATCTGTCGGAAGCGGTCGCCGCCGGCCGCTTCCGACACGACCTGTTCTTCCGCCTGAACGTGTACCCCATCCACCTGCCGGCCCTCCGCGACCGCCGCGACGACATCGTCACCCTGGCCGAGCACTTCTTGCGGACGTTCTCCGGCGGGCCGTGCAAGCTGACGGCGGAGGCCGAAACGGAGTTGAAGTCGCGGCTGTGGCCGGGCAACGTGCGGGAGTTGAAGAACGCGATGGAGTACGCGGCCATCGTCGCCCGCGGCGGGGCCATCCGCCCGGACCACCTGCCCCCGCCGGCGAGCATCGGCGGCAGCGGGTCACTTCGCGACCGGCTGGCGTCGCTGGTGCGAGACTGGACGCGGGAGAAGGTGCGGACCGCCACCGGCGAGCCGGCGGAGTTGTACCAGATGCTGCTGAACGAGGTCGAACCGGCGGTGATCGGGGAAGTGTTGGAGCAACTGAACGGCAACCGGCTGGTGGCGGCGCGGTGGCTGGGGCTGGCCCGCGCCACCGTGCGGAAGCTCATCCGCAAGCACCACCTGGAACCGGACGGCGAAGACGACGAAGGAGAACCGGCGGCGTGAGCCGCCTGGGTTGATCTTTCACCAAGGCGGCTCACGCCGCCGGTTCGCCATGTTGTTACCCCACCCAGTTCGCGTCGGTCGTCGTCCAGCCCACCAGTTCTTCCTTCTTGAACCAGAGCGCGATTTCGATCGCCGCGTTCTCCGGGCTGTCGGACCCGTGGACGAGGTTGTTCTGAACGCTAATGGCGTAGTCGCCCCGCACGGTGCCGGGGATGGCCTTCGCCCCGTCGGTCACGCCCATCAGGTTGCGGCACACGGCCACCGCCTCCCGCCCCTCCCACACCATCGCCACCGTCGGCCCGCTCGTCAGGAAGCTGAGCAGGGAGTCGTAGAACGGCTTGCCCTTGTGGACGGCGTAGTGCTTCTCGGCCAGTTCCTTCGCACAGTTCACCAGCTTCAGGCCGGCCAGCCGCAGGCCCTTCGCCTCGAACCGGGCGGTGATCTGGCCGACCAGCCGGCGTTGCACGGCGTCGGGCTTGAGCAGGATGAGCGTCTGTTGCACGGGGTGGCTCCTCGGTGGGGTGTGGGGAAATGGTGCGAACGCGGCGGCGGTTCGGCTAGGTGGGTATCATGTCAACGGTCTGCCGTGCGGAGGGCTGTGATGGACTGGCCGCCGGATGACGAACTGTTGGACGCGTGGCGGCAACTGGTCGCCGACCCGACCACGTTCGGTCCGTTCTCGGAACTCGTGCTCGACCCGCTGGCCGCAGCGATGGCCCGCCAGTTCCCCACCACCGACCCGGACGAGGCGTTCTCGGCGGCCGTCGATACCCTCATGTGGTTCAGCTTGAACGCCACCCGGTACGACCTGGCGCGGTCGTCGCTGCCCGCCTACTTGCGGATGGTCGCCCGCGGGCGGATGCTCAACCGGCGGGACGCCGAGCGGCGGCACCGGGAGGGGAAAATCCCGTGGGATGCCATCGAACACGACGTGTCCGACCGGAATGACCCGGTGGACGACGACCGCCCGTCGTTCGACTCGCCCGCCCTGCGTGACGCCATCGCCGCCCTGTCCGACGCCGACCGCCAGGTGGTCGAGATGATGAAGGACGGCGAACGGCGGACGGCCGCGTTCGCCGAGGTGCTAGGTTTCACCGCCCTCCCGCCGGACGAGCAGGAGCGGGAAGTGAAGAAGGCGAAAGACCGGATCAAAGCCCGCCTGAAGCGGGCGGTGGGAGGGGACCATGAGTGATTCCGTCATCCGCATGGCCCGCCGGGCGGCGATCGACCCACGATTCCTGGCGTTCGCCCTGCACCAGTACGCCGAGAACAACCAGATGGACGAACCCGCCCTGACGGCCGCCCTCGGGGCCACCCCCGAGACGCTCGCCCACGCCCGCCTGTGCCGCACCCCCCGCGGCGACGACGCCGGGGTGAAGGAGGAGGTCGCCCGCATCGCCGTCAAGTTCGGGCTGAACGCGGCCGTGCTCCTGCGGGCGGTGCGGGCGGGGGAAGTGGCAGTCGTCCAGCGGGCGGCGGTCGAGTGCGAGTCGCCCGAACCCGTCGTCCCGGTGCTCGCCGCCCGAGACCGGGAGGAAGGCGGGGCGAACGAATGACCGGCCCGCCCGTCTGGGTGGCCGACCTGGCCGGGCGGTTCTGGGCCGCCGCCGGCGACCCGCCCGCGTTCCCCCGCGACCTGGAAGACGCCGTCGCCGATGTTGGCGGGGTGACGGTGGTGCGGCGAGGCGGGCTGCGGGTGAGTTCGGTCGTCGACTACTGCCGCTCGCGGGCACTGCCGGCCGGGTTCGCCGGACCCGACCGCCCGCTGCGGGCGGCCCTGCACTGCTGGGCGGGCGTCGGCACCGTCTTCCTCGACCCGACCGACCCGCCCGACGAGCAGCGGTTCTCCTTCGCCCACGAGCTGGCCCACTTCCTCCGCGACTACCTCTCCACCCGCCGGCAGGTGGCGAACGCCCTCGGCCCCGGTGCCGTAGACGTGCTCGACGGCCTCCGCCCGCCGACCCCGCCCGAGCGGTTGCACGCCGTGCTGCGGAACCGCCCGCTGACACCGCACTGTCACCTCATGAGCCGCGATCCCGCCGGCCGACCTGAAGGTGACGACGATCGCCGGGCCGAACTCGACGCCGATCGGCTGGCGTGCGAGCTGCTCGCCCCGGCCGAAATGTTCCGCGACAATGCGGATCGGGATGAGTTGGCACGCCGGCTAGTCGCCGAGTTCGGCCTGCCGTCGTCCGTCGCCGCCGGGTACGCCGCCCAACTGCTGCCCCCGCCGCCTGCACCGGACGAGATGTTCGCCCGGTTGCTGAAGCGTGACTGAAGCCACTTTTCAACCCACATTCTCACACGACTGATCAAATCGGTGTAATCTGGCGTCGAACGTCCCCGGAACCGGCGGAATAACCGGCACAGGAGGACATCGATGGCCGTCGCCCCTGCCCCCGATCCGACGCTCCCCGTCTCGCAGATCACTCGCGGGATGACGGCCGACGAGTTCCGCGAGCAGTTCGGCGAATCGCTGCGCGACGTGCTGGCCATGAAGGACTGGCAGGACGGGGTGAATCTGGTTCAGGAGTACGCCCGCATCGAGCGGGAGGTGGCGGCGGCGGTGGAGGTGGAGCGGCGGCACGAGGTGGAGGTGCGGCGGCGGGTGTTCCCCCTGTTGAAGGACGCCCCGGGCGCCCCCGCCGAGGCCGGCCACTACTTCGACATCACCCCCGACGAGGTGAAGCGGGTTCACCAGGGGCTGCTGTTCAACGGCGGGGTGGAGGCGTGCGACGGCACCGTGCAGACGCACGACACCCTAGCCCTCACGGTGTACCAGATCGGCGTCTGCCTGGTGTCGTACTGCGGGAACGTCGGCAGTTGGAGCACGCGGCTGTTCCGCAAGGACCTGCGGGCGGAGCACGCCGACCCGGTGGGCGAGGTGATGGAGGTCCTCACCCGCCGGCACCAGCGGGCCGGGCTGAACCAGCCCGACCGCCGCGACGGGCTGAGCGAACTGGCCCAGCGGGCGGTGATGAGTTACGCCGAACTGAAGGTGCTGACCGACGTGGCGACCAAGGCGTGGCGGATGGGGCACGGCAGCCCGGCCCCGTACCAGTTGATCGCCGGGGCCGGTAACCCGGACGTGATGATCGAGAGCGTGAAGGTGATGCGGCGGCTGATCGCCGGGCACAAGCGGTTCGTGTTCGTGTCGAGCGAGAGCGGCGACCGAGACCTGTTGACGCTGGGGCAAGCCCTGCGTCCGCTCGAGTACCTGATCGTCGGCACCTTGGAAGAGCGGATCAGCCGGTTCGTCGAACAGACGCAGTTCTCCTCGCGGGTGACAGTGGACCGTCACTGGGACGGCATCCCGCTCGGCCCGGAGAACTGGCTGCGGAAGTTCCGCGACGAGATCGCCCCGCAGGTGCTGGTGGGGGTGTTCCGGGCGTCCGGCATGTCGCCCCCGCAGGTGTTCTACGGCCACCGCGATCACTTCACAATCGCCGCCCGCATCGCCATCGCCGACTCGGTGCTGCTGCCCGACCGCGGCTTCCCGATGCTGATTGATCTGGTGGACCGGGCGTGCAAGAGCGTGTACGGCGGGGGCAGCCTGAAGGAGATGGCCGACGCCGCGTACGCGAAGGCCGGCGCCGGCGTGCGGTACGGCAGCGAACGTCAAAACCGGCCGGACAAATAAACACCCGACTAACCACAGAGGCACAGAGACACAGAGAAGACAGGAGGAGTTCTGAAGACTGATTCTCTCTTGTCTTCTCTGTGTCTCTGTGCCTCTGTGGTTAGTCCTCTCGGAGCCACCACCATGCCCGACACCAACGGCACACTCGCCACTCTGGACGCCGAGATTGCCGCCGCCGGCGGGCCGGTGACGACCCCCGCCGAGTTCGCCGGCGCCGTCGGCCGCACGTTGTTCGACCTGCCCGGCAGTGCCGACCTGACCGTCACCGTGCTGCTGCCGGATGCCCACCTGCACAAGGCGCCGTCGCAGTCGCTCGTCCGCATCCGCAGCAAGGACGGCAAGCGGTACCTGGGCGTCGTGACCGCCGGGCCGTTCGCCGAACCGGACGGCCTCCGCGGCGATTCGCCCATGCTGCAGGCGGTGGCCACCCACGGCGGTGACTACCTTCCCCCGTACCACGGCCGCGTGCAAGTCAGCATCCTTGGCGAAGAGTTGGCTGACGGAACGCTCACCCCGCCGCGGCTCCGCCCGCTGCCGAACAGCCCGGTGTGGGTGCTGAGCGACGAGGAATCCGGCACGGTGCTGAAGTGCGGCGGGGACGTGCGGCTGGGGTTGGCCGCCGGTCACGAGGGCGTGGTGGTCGGCGTGCCGTCGGAGGTGAAGGCGGTGTTCCCCCGGCACACGGCCATTCTGGGCACCACCGGCGGGGGCAAATCGAACACGGTGGCCGGGCTGGTGAAGCGGGCGACCGACGCCGGCATGGCGGTGGTGCTGCTCGATGTGGAGGGCGAATACACCCGCCTGCACGAGGCGAACAGTGACAGCAAGATGTCAGCGGCGCTCGCCACCCGCGGGCTGACGGCCGAGGGCGTGCCCGCCGACGCGATGACCGTGTACCACCTGGTCGGCCGTGACACGACCAACCCGCGGCACCCGCGGTTGAAGGAGTTCAGCCTCCAGTTCGCCTGGCTGTCGCCATACCAGGTGTTCGAGATCCTGGGCTTGTCCGACGCCCAACAGGAGCGGTTCCTGAAGGCCTACGACATCACGAAGGAGGTCATGCGCGAGTTGGAGGTGTTCCCGGCGAGGGGGAACGCCGAGCAGGAGCAGATGGTGGTGGAGCTGGACGAGTTCGAACGCGGCTACCCGCGGATGACCCTGCGGATGCTCATGGACGTGGTGGCGGCGTGCCTGGAGCGGGCGGACTCGGGCGGCGGGTCGAAGAAGTCGAAGAAGCGAGGGCAGGCGGAGGAGGACGATGAAGAAGGCGACGAGTACCGCGTGGACGTGAAGAGCAAGGCGTTCGACACGCCGAAGGGGATCGCCGCCATCCGCAAGCGGATTCACGCCGCCAATCCGCCGAAGAACGCCATCTCGTGGCGGGGGCTGATGGGGCGGCTCGGCCGGCTGAATCGACTGAAGGTGTTCACCGAAGAAGACGCCGGCCCGCCGCCGGTCGTGTACAAGAACCTGCTCAAGCCCGGTTCGCTCAGTGTGTTCGACCTGTCGGACTCCGGCTACTCGGAGTTGAACAACCTGGTGATCGCCGACCTGCTGCGGGGCATTCAGACCGCCCAGGATGCGGCCTACGAACAGTTCGAGAAGCAGAACGGGGCGAAGCCGCCGCGGGTGCTGATCGTCATCGAGGAAGCCCACGAGTTCCTGAGCGACGAGCGGATCGACAAGACGCCCATCCTGTTCCAGCAGGTGGCGCGGATTGCGAAGCGGGGGAGGAAGCGCTGGCTCGGGCTGTGCTTCGTGACGCAGCTGCCTGCCCACCTGCCGAAACAGGTGCTCGGGTTGTGCAACAGCTTCATCCTGCACAAGTTGACCGACCCGTTCGTGGTGAATCAACTCAAGCGGCAGGTGGGCGGGGTGGACGACGGTCTGTGGGACCGCCTGCCGGGGCTGGCACCGGGGCAGGCGGTGGCCGCCTTCCCGCACTTCACCCGGCCCATCCTCGTCAGCATCGACCCGGCCCCGTGCCAACTGCGGATGACGGAGTGACGTGGTCTGCTCGCTCCGCGAGCGGTCTTCCCAACCCGCTCGCGGCGCGAGCAGACCACACCGGTCGGTAAGGTACCCGCTCGCAATCCCGCGGTGTCTCACGGGTTTCTCGCGGTGACTTGCTCGATCGTGTGCGGCCTGACCGTCGGCCTCATCCTCAGCCTGCTCATCCTCGCGGCGAAGAAGGCGGCAGAGAGGCAGGACGAAGCGGCCGAGACCCCGCCTCCCTCCTCCACCCCCGTTCCATCCGACGTCAGCCCGGAACCGGGGCCGGCTCCTCCGCCCCCGGCCGACGGAGGATCAGGCTGAGCAGCGGGCTGGTGGCGGCGGTGGTCACCAGAGCCATCACCACCATCATGGCGAACAGGGTGGGGGTGAGCACTCCCATGTCCAGGCCGATGTTCAGCACGATCAGTTCCATCAGCCCGCGGGTGTTCATCAGCGCCCCCAGCGCCGCCGCGCTCCGCCACCCCTGGCCGGTCAGGCGGGCGGCCAGCATCGCCCCGCCGAACTTGCCGACCGTGGCGACCAGCACGATCAGCCCACACCACACCCAGTCTTGTGCGGTGGCCACCAGCCCGATCTGCGTCCGCATGCCGGTGTAGGCGAAGAAGGCCGGCAAGAGCAGGATCGTCACGGGGTCTTTCAGCTTGGCGGTGAACTCGCGGGACAGCCGGCCGTCGTGCGGCACCACCGCCCCGAGAAGGAACGCGCCGAACAGGGCGTGAATGCCGATCGCCTCGGTGGTCATCGCCGCGATCAGTACCGCCAGGAAGGTGCCGGCGGTGACGAGTGTTGGCAAGGGGCCGGTGCTGGCGTCGAGCCGGCGGCTGTACCACCCCACCAGCGGGCGGACGGCGAACAGCATCACCGCCACGAACGCCGCCGCGCCCGCCAACACTCCGACCACCCGCCCGGCCTCCGCTTGGGCCACCCCCACCACCACCGCCAGCAGGCACCACGCGGTCACGTCGTCGGCCGCCGCACACCCCAGGGCGACGACCCCCAGTTCGGTCCGCTCCATTCCCCGGTCGGTGAGGATGCGAGCGAGTACCGGGAAGGCGGTGATGGCCATCGCCACCCCCATGAACAGGGCGAAGCTGAGGAACGGGGTGCCAGTCGGGGCGAGGGTGGGGAACAGCAGCAGGGCCAGGCCCGAGCCGAGGACGAACGGGGCGAGGATGCCGGCGTGCGACACCGCCACCGCTGCCACGGCCTGCTTCTTCAGGCGGGCGGCGTTCAACTCCAGCCCGACCAGGAACATGTACAGCACCACCCCCACCTGCGACACGGCCTTGAGCGCGGCCGGCACATGCCCGTTCGGGTCGGCGGTTTTCGCCGGGATGAGGGCGTGCATGGCCTCCGGCCACACCGCCCCGAGCACCGACGGGCCGAGCAGGATGCCGGCGATCACCTCGCCGATCACCGGCGGCTGGCCGATCCACCGGCACATGTGGCCGAGCGTCAGCCCCAAGGCGATGACCGCCACCAGGGTGGCGAGCACATGCAGCACCACGTCCACCCCGCTCCCCTTCGCCCCGCCGGCGGTCGCCTCCCCGCCGGCGGACAGCCCGACCCCGGACTGCCACACGAGCAGGAACAACCCGCCTGCGGCGACGAGGGTGACGAGGTACACAAGGCCGCCCACCCACACGCGGGGGCGGACGGCAGGGGTGGCCAGGGCGTGGGGTCGAGTCATTGCAACCTCACAGGCGGTCGTCGCCGTCAGAATAGCCGTTCGGACAACTATTGTCCACACGGCAATTGCTCGAACGGGGGTGCGAGCCGATACAACATCGCTTGAAAGCAAGCCACGCGGAGCGATCCAGTGCCCCAGACCGACGTCGCCCTGTTGACCGATCACCGCTACACCGCCGCCACCGCCGCCCCGGACGACTGGTACCTGGGCAACATCCTCGCCGACGACGGGTTGCTTCAGGCGGCGTTGCGACGGCGGGGCCTCACTTCGGTGCGGGTCGATTGGGCCGACGCGTCAGTCGATTGGTCGGCGTTCGGCTGTGCCGTGTTTCGCACCACCTGGGACTATTTCGAGCGGTTCCCGCAGTTCACGGCTTGGCTGGGGCACATCGAGCGGCAAACGCGGGTGTGCAACCCCGTGCCCACCGTCCGCTGGAACGTGGACAAGCACTACCTCGCCGACCTGGACGCCCGAGGGGTGCCGGTGGTGCCGTCGCGTTTCCTCGAACGCGGCGAGACCACACGACTGGTTGACGTGTTGAATGAAACGGGCTGGGACGAGGCGGTCATCAAACCGTGCGTGTCCGGGGCGGCGCGACACACCTACCGGGTGAACCGCAAGACGGCGGATGATGCGCAACCGCTGCTCGCGTCCCTGTTGGCCACCGAGGCGATGATCGTGCAGCCCTTCATGGCGGACATTTCTCACACCGGGGAAGACACGCTGATGGCGTTCGGCGGGCGGTACTCCCACGCGGTGCGGAAGGTGGCGAAAGCGGGCGACTTCCGCGTACAGGACGACCACGGCGGCAAGGTGTTCGCCCACACGCCGACGGCCGAACAGATCGACCTGTGCGAGCGGGCGATGACCGCGCGTTCGCCGCGGCCGGTGTACGGGCGGGTGGACATGGTGCGAGACAACGCCGGCCGGCTGGCGGTGATGGAACTGGAACTGATCGAGCCGGAGTTGTGGCTGCGGATGCACCCGCCGTCCGCCGACACCTTCGCCGACGCGGTCGTCGAATTCCTCTCCCGGAGTTAACCCGTGCGATCCCTCTCCGCTCTCTTCCTGCTCGCCGGCGTGTGTGCCGCCGCCGAGAAGCAACCGAACGTCGTCGTCATCCTGGCCGACGACCTGGGCCGGCACGACTGCGGGTTCATGGGCGGCACCGAGATCAAGACCCCGCAGCTGGACAAACTGGCGAAGGCCGGGACGATCCTCGACGCCTTCTACGTGCAGCCGGTGTGCAGCCCCACTCGGGCGGCGTTCATGACCGGCCGCTACCCCATGCGGCACGGGTTGCAGGTGGGTGTGGTACGGCCGTGGGCGCAGTACGGTCTGCCGCTGGACGAGCGGACGCTCGCATCGGCCCTGAGCGACGCCGGATACGCCACCGCCATCGTCGGCAAGTGGCACCTCGGGCACTTCCAGCCGGAGTACCTGCCGACGAAGCGCGGGTTCGCCCACCAGTACGGGCACTACAACGGCGCGCTGGATTACTTCACCCACGTCCGCGACGGCGGGTTCGACTGGCACAAGGACGATAAGGCGTGCCGCGACGAGGGGTACAGCACGCACCTGCTGGCCGACGACGCCGCCAAGTTCGTCGCCGACACCGCCGGCAAGAAGCCGTTCTTCCTGTACGTGCCGTTCAACGCGGTCCACGCCCCGCACCAGGTGCCCGACGACTACCTGAAGCCGTACGCGAACCTGAAGGGCGAGCGGAAGAAATACGCCGGCATGCTGGCCGCGATGGACGAGGGCGTGGGCAAGATCGTGGCGGCGGTGGAGAAGGCGGGCGTGCGGGAGAACACGCTGTTCCTGTTCAGCAGCGACAACGGCGGGCCGAGTCCGGGCACGGTGACGGACAACGGCAAGTACCGGGCGGGGAAGGGCACGCTGTACGAGGGCGGGGTGCGGGTGGCGGCGTTCGCCACCTGGGACGGCAAGATCCCGGCGGGGAAGACGAACAGCGAGCCGATGCACATCGTCGATTGGTACGCCACGCTCGTGAAACTGGGCGGGGCGAAGGCCGAGCAGAAGCTGCCGGTGGACGGGCTGGACGTGTGGCCGACGCTCACCGCCGGCAAGCCGAGTCCGCACGCGAGCATCCTGATCAACACCACGCCGACCAACGGGGCGGTGCGGGCCGGCGACTGGAAGCTGGTGGTGAAGAACGGCGAGGACACGGACGACGGCGAGGTGAAGAAGGGCAAGGAGTCGGTGGAGTTGTTCGACCTGAAGGCCGACCCCTACGAGAAGACGAACCTGGCGGAGAAGAACGCCGACAAGGTGAAGGAGCTGAAGGCGGTACTGGCCGGGTACGCGAAGGAGGCGGTCGCCCCGAAGGTCAAGCCGAAGCCGGCCGACTTCAAAACCCCGAAGGTGTGGGGCGAGAAGGAGTGAGCGGGGGGCTGTTCGCCGCGAGCCGTGCGAGCGGAACCCCGCTCGCACGGCTCGCGGCGAAGACTTTCACTTCTTGCTGAACTCGTAGGTCCAACTCCACACCGCCTTCTTGCCCGGTGCGACGTCCAGTTGCACGAACGGCTCCGGGCAAATGGTGCTGCCGATGCCCCACACGTTCACCTTGCTCAGCGGCTTGTCGCCGGTCGCCCGCACGCTCACCCCGGTCGGCGTGTGCCGCATGGTCACGCGGTGGTCCATGGCGTCGGTGCCGAACCCGGTCAGCCCGGAGAAGATGCTCCCCTTGTCCAGCGGGCCGGTGAGGGTGAGTTTCTTGCCGTCCAGCTTCACCAGTTCCTTGAACCGCTCCTTCGGGGCGTCCGCCTTCGGCTCGAACCCGAACTCGATTTCGTAGTTCCCGCCCACCGGGTCGGCGTCCACGTTGAAGAAGTTGTGGTTGTAGCAGTCGGTGCTGATCGCCTTTTTGCCGGTATTCTCCAGGACGTGTTGAATCCGCACTTCGGCGTCCTGTACGGCGACGATCTTGGTGTACTTGTACCCATACCCGCCGGCGGTCATGGCCTGCTCGAACGTCACCTTCGCGTCGGTCGTCGTCACCTTCCACCCGCCCGCCTTGGCGATCTTGTACGCGGCGAACTGGCTGTACTTTTCCTCTTTTTCGGGCTTCACCAGTTCGCCCACGCCGATCTTGAGGAACGTCTCGCCCGGCTTGGCGTCGGCATACCCGAGTGCGGCGGCGGTTCCGAACTCCTCGCACGGGCCGACGATGCTGTCGTGCGACGTGGGGTCGGCCTTCCGCCACGGGCCGAACAATGTGTGCTTGCCGAACCGCACACTGAACACCCCGGACCAGTCGAACCGGGTGCCGCGGTAGAACCCCTTCTCCGCGTCCGGCAGGTAAACGGTGAGGGTGAGCTGGTCGGACTTGATGGTGTGCGTCGGGTGGTCGGCGGCGAGGGCCGGCGGGGCGAGGAGCAACGCGACGAGGAAGGGGAGGCGGCGCATCGGGATTCCTCCGGTGGGTGACGGCGATTGTAGGCGCCCGCTACTATTGGAATACCCGCCCACGGAGCCTGCTCATGCCCCGGTACGACGACGACTTCGGCCGCTCCCGCTCCCGCGGGGCGTCCCCCGCCGGCAGCCCGGTGGCGTGGGTGCTGGTGGGCGTGCTGGCCGTCGCCCTGTTGGCCGCCGGCGTCGGCCTGTTCGTCGCCTGGCCGAAGGCCGCCCCGCTGAACGACCCGACCGCCCAGCCGCGGGACGTGGTGCCGAAGGGGCCGCTCGACGGCGAGGAGCGGGAGGCGGTGGAGTTGTTCAAGAACGTGAAGGACTCGGTGGTGAACGTGGACACGGTGGTGTTCCGCCGCAACCTGCAAACCCGCAGCACCGACGTCATTCAAGCCGGCACGGGGTCCGGGTTCGTGTGGGACGACCAGGGGCGGATCGTCACCAACTTCCACGTCATCCGCGAGGCGATCAAGAACAAGCTCACCCTGCGAGTGGTGCTGGCCGATCGGTCCGAGTGGAAGGTGGACGTGGTCGGCGTCGCCCCGGAGTACGACCTGGCCGTGTTGAAGATCAAGGCCCCGCAAACGCAGTTGAAGAAGATCAAGGTGGGCACCTCCCGCGATCTCGAAGTCGGTCAGAAGGTGTACGCACTGGGCAACCCGTTCGGCCTCAGCCTGACGCTCACCAAGGGCATCGTGTCGGCCCTCGACCGCGAGATGAACTCGCCGGTCGAAACACCCATCACCGGGGTCATCCAGACGGACGCCCCGATCAACCCCGGCAACAGCGGGGGGCCGCTGCTCGACAAGGACGGGCGGCTGATCGGGGTGAACACGGCCATCGCCACCGCGAAGGAGGGCGGGGGGAACGTGGGCATCGGGTTCGCCGTGCCGGTGGACACGGTCAACTGGGTGGTGCCGCAACTCATCCAGAGCGGCAAGCTCCAGAAGCCGGACCTGGGAATCCGGCTGGTGGACCAGGTGCGGCTGCGGCGGGCCGGGTACAGCTACGGGGTGATGATCGAGTCGATGGAGCCGGGCAGTCCGGCCTCCCTGGCCGGCCTGCGGGCGGTCTCGTCCGACACCCGCGAGGGGACGGCGGGAGACCTGATCGTCAAGGTGGACGGGGTGGAAGTGAAGGGGAACGCCGACTTCGAGCAACTGATGACGCGGCGAAAACCGGGCGATCGGGTGAAGCTGTCAATCGAGCGTGACGGCAAGCCGCTCGAAGCCGAGGTGATCCTGCGGGGGGTGTGAAAGTAGGTGCCGCCCGGCAGGCGGCACCATCGATCAGTGCCGCCCGGCAGGCGGCACCTACTCCGTGCGGTGTGCCCGCCTCGCGATCCGCGCCGCCACGTACCCGGCCTTGAACCCGGCGTCGATGTTCACCACCGCCACCCCGGCCGAGCAACTGTTCAGCATCGTCAGGAGGGCCGCCACCCCGCCGAACGCCGCCCCGTACCCGATGCTCGTCGGGCAGGCCAGCACCGGGCAATCGACCAGCCCGCCGACCACACTCGGCAGCGCCCCGTCCATGCCGGCCACTACCACCACCACGTCGGCCGCGTTCAGCCGTGCCCGGTGCCGCAGGATGCGGTGAATGCCGGCCACCCCCACGTCGGCGATCAGGTCGGCGTTCGCCCCCATTACCCGCGCCGTGACGACCGCCTCTTGCGCCACCGGCAGGTCGCCCGTGCCGGCCGTCACCACCAGCACGTCGCCCACCGGCGTCACCCGCTCGGCGGCGGATTGCAACAGGAAGGTGCGGGCGAGGCGGTCGTGAACACCCGTCGGGAACGCGGCGGTCAGGTGCGCCGCCTGGGCGTCGTTCACCCGCGTGACGAACGCGTCCTGCCCGGCGGCCGCCAGCTTCCGCACCACCCCCTCCGCCCACTCGGGCGTCTTCCCTTCGCCGAAGACCACCTCGGGGAAACCGCACCGCCGGGAGCGGTCGAGGTCCACCGTGGCGAACGGCAGCTCGGCGATACCTGAGCGGTTCAACTCTGCGGCCGCCTCGGCGACGGTCAGTTGCCCGGCCTGCACACGGGCGAGAAGCGAGGTCAGTTCGTCCGGCGACACGCCAGGCCCTCCGAGTGGGTGAGTGAGGGCATTTTAGGCGGCGGCGATCGGAGTTCGGGTTTCGACTCCCCCTTGCCCGGAGTGGGGTGGTGTGGCAAACCATTCTCATGGTGGAATTCGTCGCCCGAACGCCCGGCCTGCACCCGTGGGACGCCGTGTACCTGTCCGGGGATCACGACCTGCTCGGGCGGTGGAAGGCCGACGCCGTCCGGCTGGACTGGCGGGACGGGGCGTTCCGCACCCATTTGGATTTACCGACCGGCGAGCGGGTGCGATACCTGTTCACCCGCGGCAGTTGGCGACAGGCCGAACTGGACGGCAACGGCCGCGAGCACCTGCCCCGCGAGGTGGTCCCGCTGCCCGGCCTGATGGTGGACGTGGCCGTCCCCGCCTGGGGCCGCGAGTCGGTGCGGTACCACCACGACTTCCCCTCCGCCTTCCTGCCCCACCCGCGGACCCTGTCCGTCCACCTGCCACCGGGGTACGACCTCGACCCGCACCGCTACTACCCGGTCCTGTACCTGCACGACGGGCAGAACCTGTTCGACGCCCACACGTCGTTCGCCGGGGTGCCGTGGCGGTGCGACGAGTCGGCCGAGCAACTGGCTCGCCTGGGCGAGATCACCCCGGTCATCCAAGTCGGCATCGCCAACACCCCGGACCGGCTGAAGGAGTACGGCCCGACGGCCGACGGCGACCTGTCCGCCGCCTACGGCCGCTTCCTGATCGAAGAGGTGAAGCCGTTCGTCGACGCCGCCTACCGCACGCGGACCGGGCCGGAGCACACCGGCGTGTGCGGGTCGAGCATGGGCGGGCTGATCTCGCTGGAGTTGGCCCGCCGGCACCCGGACGTGTTCGGCCGGTGCGCCGCCCTGTCGTCCAGCCTGTGGTGGGACCACGAGCGGTTGCTGCGGCACCTGGCCGACCACCCGCACCAGTTCGACCGCTGTCGCCTGTGGGTGGACATGGGCACGCAGGAGGGGCCGAGCACCGACGGCCTGCCGCCGATGCTGCGGCGTGCCCGCCGGCTGGCCGCCGCCCTGCGGCACCTGCCCCCGCACCAGTTCCGGTACACGGAGGTGGACGGCGGCATGCACAACGAGTGGGCGTGGGCGGCCCGCTTCCCGGACGTGCTGCGGTTCCTGTTCCCAGCGTGAGCGGCCGTCCGGCGGATGGTTCAAGTCATCCCGTCACCGGACCAAAAACTGTGTCGTGACACTTGAACGTCCCATAGGACCGACCAGTTCCGCCAAACGTTCCTGGTCGCCCGCTTGATCCTTGCGGGCACAGAAAGGAGCAAGGAGACGGCCGACGAGGTGATGGAAGACATCGACGCCTACCGGAAGGCCGCACCGCAACCCGTCCGCGACCGGATGTGCTGGACGCTGGCATACACCGCATACCTCAGGGCGGCCGCCGGGCCACAGGCCATCGCGGTCGGCCGGAAGTACCTCTCATTGGTCGATTGCCTCCCCGACTCTTGGGAGGGAGTCGACAAGTTGTTCGATCAGGCCGAACGCAAGCTGAAAGCTATGCCGCCCGAGAAGATGGAGAAGTAGCTCCGGCGAGCGAGCTGGACACACCACAGGAGCGGCCGAGATGACCTCGGCCGCTCCTACACGTTTCGTGGCGGCGGTTTGCCTCACACGTTTTCGTATCCTGAGTCGGGGGCCGTGCAAAGGAGCTGCCGTGTCGCCGATCGTCGTTCCCGTCGGGTCGTACCGCGTCGGGCCGGGCCACCCCCTGCTGTGGGTGCTCGGGCCGTGCGTCATCGAGTCCCGCGACCACTGCCTCGGCGTCGCCGAGCGGGTGGTTCACATCGCCCGACAGTTCAACCTGCCGGTCGTGTTCAAGGCCAGCTTCGACAAGGCCAACCGCTCGTCCGGCAAGTCGTTCCGCGGGGTCGGGGTGGACGCCGGCCTGAAAGTCCTCGCCGAAGTCCGCGACACCCTCGGCGTGCCCGTCACCACCGACGTGCACGAGGCGGGCCAGTGCCGGGCCGTCGCCGAGGTGTGCGAGGTGTTGCAAATCCCGGCGTTCCTCGCCCGCCAGACCGACCTGCTCGAAGCGGCCGCCGTCACCGGCAAGGTGGTGAACGTGAAGAAGGGGCAGTTCATGGCCCCGTGGGACATGAAGAACGTGGTGGCCAAGTGCGCCGCCGCCGGGAACGAACGTGTCCTGCTGTGCGAGCGGGGCACCACCTTCGGATACGGGCTGCTGGTGAACGACTTCCGGGCCATCCCGTGGATGCAACAATGCGGGCGGCCGGTGATCTTCGACGCCACCCACAGCGTACAGACCCCTGGGGCGCTCGGGGACCGCACCGGCGGGGACCGCGGCATGGTGCCGGTGCTGGCCAGGGCGGCCGTCGCCGCCGGGGCTGACGGCCTGTTCCTCGAGACCCACCCGGACCCGGACGCCGCCCCGAGCGACGGCCCGAACATGCTCCCGCTGGACGCCCTGCCGCCGCTGGTCCGCGCCCTACTGCGGATCCGCGAAGCGGTCGTTCAGCCCGACGAGACAACCCCGTCATGAAGCTCCTCTCCCGTTCCGCCGTGTGTGGTCTGGTCCTCGGCGGGGTGCTGGTGGTCGGCGGCGGGTGCGGGCCGAGTGCCAACACCGGCAGCAGTTCCACCGGGTCGAACACCGCGGCCGCCAACCCGTGGCCGAAGTTCGCGTCGGCGGTGCGGGCCACCCCGGACCCGAAGGGGGTGCGGTCGGCCGCCGCCGAGCTGACCGCCGGGCTGAGCAACGCCCCGGCCGACGCCCGCCCGAAGGCCGCCGACCCGGCCGCCCTGGACGCCGTCGCCGCCGCCCTCAAGCTGACCGACGCCGAGAAGAAGACCCTGGCCGGGGGCGAACTCAGCCCGCTCGACGCCAACTACCTGGGCGAGTGCCTGTACCTGTCCGACGCGGCCGCCGGGCTGGGGGTGACGGCCGCCGACCCGGCCGGGGTGCGGGCGGACGCCGCCTTCCGGTTCGTCTGCCGGCAGGTGGTGCTCGCCCCGGCGGCCATCGGGCAGGTGCTGCTGCCGCCGGTGCCGCCGAGTTTCGTCCTCAGCCGCGGGTCGGGCACCGGGCTGGAGCGGGCGGTCGCGTTCGTCGCCCTGTGCCGCCAGCTCGACCTGGACGCGTACTACCTCGGCCCGCCGGCGGCGGCCGGGCGGGGGTGGATGCACCAGGGGCCGGCCGCTCCGGGGCAGCCGCCGAAGGGGCCGTTCTGGGGGGTCGGGGTGCAGACGGCCGACGGGGTGCTGGTGTTCGACCCGTGGCGGGGCGAGGCGGTGCCGGGGAAGGTGGCGAGCCGGCCGGTCACGCTGGCCGAACTGAAGGCCGACCCGTCCGCCTGCCCGTGGGTGAGCGACAAGGGGAAGGCGTGGGACGTGACCGCCGACGACATCAAGGAGGGCGGGCTGTTCTTGTCGCCGCCACTGCCGGCCCTCTCCCCGCGGATGCTGTTCGTGCAACAGCGGCTGAAGGAGGCGGTGGGGGTGCGGCTGGCGGTGGACTGGGCGGCGGCGGTGAAAGCGGCGGAGGGGGCGGCGGGCGGCGCCCCGGTGGGCGGGTGGAACCCGGCGGGGGACCCGTTCAGCCCGGTGCGGGCGCTCGGCTCGTTCCTGCCGAAAGAGCAGGGCGGGCTGGACCCGACGCCCGAGAAGGACTCGCTGTTCACCCGGTACAACGCCGCCCGCCTGCCGATGGACCGCATCCAGGCCACCCCGCCGGAGGTGACCAACCGGACGGCCGAGTCGCGGTTGCGGCAGGCGTCCGCCGCCACCTACGGGGACGCCTTCCTGGTGCCGCCCACCCCGCGGGAGAAGATCCAGCGGGGGCAGTACAACGTGGCGGTGAGCGAACTGGTGAAGCGGCGGGACGACTTCAACCGGCTGCTGTCCGGCCGCGAGGACGACCTGACGGAGTGGTACAAGAGTCTGAGCGCCGCCTACGACCGGTACACGGCAGCGCAAGGGACGCCGGGCGAGGCGGTCGCCCGCGAGGAGGCCGAGAAGTTCCTCCGCGGCGGCGGGCAGTTCCAGCGGGCGGTCGGCGGGATGATCGCCGAGGTGGGGGTGGGGGAGGTGAACTACCTGCTGGCCCTGGCGGCGCACGAACAGGCCGAGGCGGCCGAGGCGACCGCCGCCCGCGCCGAGCGGGAGAAAGCTGGGGCGGCCGAGGCCCGCGTGGCGGCGAAAGCCGAGTGGGCGAAGGCGTCCAGGGGGTGGAAGCGGTACGCCGAGTACGCCGACGCGCAGGCGGCCAGCTTCCCCGGTCGGAAGGAGAACGCCGACGCCCTCGCCGCCCGCGCCGATAAGTTAGCCAAGTAGGTGCCTTCTGTGAGGCCGGTCCGACCGGCCTCACAGAGGCCGGCTACAAAGGATCGCTCGATGCGTGTACGGCTCATCCCGGCCGACGGGTCGGCCCCGGTCGATCTGACCCGCGACGTGGTGCTCGTCGGCCGCGGGGAGGACTGCGACCTGCGGGTGGACCACAAGAGCGTGTCCAAGCGGCACTGCGTGCTCGTCCGCACCGACGGGTTGGTGCTGTTGCGGGACCTGGGCAGCACCAACGGCACGCGGGTGAACGGCACCCGCGTCCGCCGGGCGGCGCTCCTGCCGAACGACCAGATCGCGTTCGCCAACTTCCGCTTCACCCTGGTGTTCGGTTCGATGGCGGTGAAGCCGAAGGCGGCCGAACCGGGGGAGACGCAGGCCCCCGGCCCGGACGACGTGGCCGACTTCGAGGTGGAACCGCCCGACCCGCCCCCGCCCGGCGTGCGGCGGAACGACCTGCCCGACACCCTCGACGGCTGACGCCGGCGAAATCGCCATAAGTCATTATCGGGTATGGGATTATTGAGTGAAATGATCTACCATTTTGACCCGATCAGGGGAGTGATTTCCACCATCCGGAAGGCGTTTTCCGGCGCAAGCTGGTGTCAGTAACCCGTTCACCGGGTGAAGATCCCTGTAAGACTCGCGGAGTGCCGACCATGACCCCCTTCAGCCCGCCGTCGATTGCCGACCTGACCGACCGCATGCTGAAGGCCCGGATCGCCGACCCGACCGACGCGGCCGAAGTGGAAGTCGAGCCGTACGAGGTGCTGAACGGGTTCCGTACCGACCCGCGGACGGCGTACACCGACGCGGTTGCGGCCCTCAAGTTGCTCGGGGTGAAGGATCTGCCCTCCGCCCTGCCGCCGGAGTGGGCGAGCTACGTGCAACTGCTGCCGGCGACGGTGGCGGTGCCGATGGCCGCCGGGCGGTTCCCTCAGCAGGTGCGGGACCTGGCCGAACTGCTCGACGGCGACGCGGTCCACACGCCCACCCCGCCGAGCGAGGCGGGCGGGTTCAACGCCATGCGAAGTTGGGTGAAGAAGCAGGAGAACGGCAGTGCGAAGCTGGCGGTGGGGATTGCTCGCAGCCTCGGTGACGACCCGGCGGTGCCGACCGGCAGCGACGCGGTGTCGGCGAACGAGCGGGCGGCGGCCCTGTGGACGGCTGGCGACGTGTCGCCGGCGGTGAAGCTGTGGCTGGCCATGCCGGACAGCCCGGTGGCGTGGTTCAACCGCGGCATGTGCCTGCTGTTCACCGACCGCGCGAAGGAAGCCATTCCCCATCTGCGGAAGGCGGTGGCCAGCCTGCCCGAGACGAGCGGCTGGCAGCACTTGGCGGAGCTGTACCTGGCGGTCGCCGAAAGCCGGGTGTGAGGTGATATGGAACCGGGAACGCAGTGACCGGGTGGGTTGGTGCCCACCCGGTCACTGCGTTCCCGGTTCCATTTTGGTCACCGCACCACGCCCTTCACGTCCAGCACCACCGCCGACGCCAGGTTGTCGCCGAACGTCTTGAAGTCCTTGAAGGTCCACACCACCTTCTTCTCACGGGTCACTTCGATCAGTTGCGGGTTCTTGTCCGTCGCGTGGCAGTTGCCGATGATGACGTTCCCGTTCGGCAGCACTTGCAGGGTCGTCACCCACGCCAGGGTGATGCCGTCCAGGTCCTTCTGGTCGATCTGCCAGACGACCTCGCCCTTCGGGTTCACCTCCAGCACGCGGTTGTTGTTCCCGCCGGCGATGAGCGTGTTGCCGTTCTCCAACCGCACCGCCCCGTACAACGCCGTGCCGTGCCCCTCCGGGCCGTGCCCGCCGCTCGCCTTCCGCCCGTTCAGGTCGATCTTGTACTCCCACACCACCTCGCCTTTCGCGTCGTACTCCTTCACCCCCCCCTCCCCCTCGTGGCACACCAGGTAGTTGCCGGACTTCAGCTTCCGCACCATGCGGGTGTCGCGGTGGGCGTCCGGCTTGGCCACCTTCAGGGCGATCTCCTTCACGATCTTGCCGTCCTTGTCCACCTCGACGATGCGGGTGTTCCCGCTCTCGGCCACCATCGTGTTCCCGTCGGCCAGCCGCTGGAAGGCGTGGATCTCGATGCGGCCCTTGTACCCGTCCTTCGGCTTCGCCTCGTACTTCCAGACGATCTCCTTCTTCTTCACGTCGATCTCGACCACGTTGGTCGGCGAGGTGTGCGTCAGGATGTTGCCGTTGTCGAGCATGTGGAGATCGTGGACGTCGTGCTTGTTGGCGAACTCCCACTCGACTTCGCCTTTCGCGTTCACGATGGCCAGCTTGCCGGTGCCGCGATCGGCGGCGAGGACGCGGTAGGCCGGTTTGTCGGCGGCGGCGAGCGGGGCGGCGAGCAACAGCAGGGGGAGGAGGGATCGCATCGGGCGGCTCCGTGGGAGGGGAGGTGTTGTACGCGGGAACTCGCCGTTGACCTGGGGCGGGGGGTGTGCTATCCGCCCGACTCACAGCCGAGATGTGCCGAATCCACGCCGTGGCGGTTCAGGGGGGAAGCCGGTGGCCCGACGCGCACTCATCTTACTCGCGGCGGCGGCAGGGGTCGTCCCGGTCGGCTGCGCCGGCACCTGGGACGCGGTCAGCTCCCGCAAGTTCCGCGAGGCCCCGTTCAAGGCCATGTTCACCAGCGAGGAGCCGATGGCGGTGCTGCGGAACAAGGTGGACGGGAACGAGCGGGCGGACGCCATGCGGCGGCTGAAGGAGCCGGCGAAGGACGGCCGCGGGGTGGCCGAACAGGACGAAGCGCTGCAAATCCTGTGGACGGCCGCGACCACCGACCCGAGTCCGATCGTGCGGGTGGCGGCCATCGACGCCCTCGGCCGGTTCGACGACCCGCGAACGGTGGAGCTGCTGAAGAACGCCTACGCCAAGGCCGACGGGGTGCCGTCCGACCCGGCGAAAGCCGACCGCCCCGACCTGCAACAGGCGGCCGCCCTCGAATCCATCCTGACGCTCGCCCCGACCGGGTTCGAGCCGTCGTTCGTGGCCACGCTGCGGTCCCGCACGGTGACGGCGATGGCCGGCAAGCGGTCACCGGCGGCGGTCGCCTTCCTGGCGACGGTGGCCACCACCGAGCCGGGCGGGGACGACCTGCAGCTCGACCGCGACGTGCGGGCGGCGGCCGTCCGCGGGCTGGGGCAGGTGCGGTCGAAGGAGTCGGTGGCGGCGCTGGCGAAGGTGCTCACCCAGGAGGCCGGCCGCGACGTGGTGCTCGCCCAGAACGCGCACGAGGGGCTGAAGGAACTGACCGGGAAGACCCTGCCGGCCGACCCGGACAAGTGGAACCAGGTGGTGCAGGCCGGGGTGTCGGTGGAGCCGAAGGCGCCGGGTCTGATCGAGCAGATGGGGCTGAAGAAGTAGGTGCCGCTGGGAGCGCGGGCGTCCCGCCCGCTTTGAAATGCGGGCGGGACGCCCGCGCTCCCAGCCCCGAGTTCGGGGGGACTCGCCATGCGACGACTGATCCGCGCCGCCCTCGGGGCGGTGTTCGCGTTCGGGGTGACGGCCGCGTCCGCCCAGGGGCCGATCGGGGTGCCGGCCACCCCGCCGGGTATCCCCGCCGCCGGGTTCGAGATGCCCGGCACCGCCGTCGGCCGGCCGTCGGTGCAGCCGGTCGGCTCCCCGGTGGGCAGCCGCCTGCCGAACGTGGGCACACAGACCCCGCCGGCGGTCGGGCCGGGGTCGGTGAAGAACCCGTTCCAGGGGAACTGGCCGACGGTCGATCCGAAGCAGGTGGTCGCCCCGTTCCCCGGTCAGCCGGAGCCGGCGGACGACTTCTGGGACAAGCTGCAGCAGCGGTGGGCCACCCTGTTCGACCCGCCGAAGCCGCCGCAGACGACGTGGGTGCCGGGTAGCACCCGCCGCGCCCGCGAGCGGCGGGAGAGGGCCGAGGCGATGCTCGAGCGGTGGCGGCGGGATTGAACCGAGGCGGCGGCCGCACTCATCACATTTTCAGGATTCCACTTGATCCCCAGTATCGGATCGGAGAAGGTGAGGGCGCTCGCACTCGCCCCTCCCTCTCCGACTCGTGGGGGTGACTCGTGGCTCGCATCCGTCGGGCCATCCCGCTCGGGATGGCCGTCGTCGTCACGTTCGTCGTCGGCTGCTCGGACCCCTACGCCGGGCGACTGGAGGTGTCCGGGTCGGCCAAGCTGAAGGGCAAGTCGCTGCCCGACGGGGCCACCGTCACCTTCATCCCGCAGGACAACCAGGGGACGGAAGGGCAGGCGGTGTTCACCGGCGGGAAGTACGTCATCCCCCGGCCGAACGGGCTGAAGGCGGGCAAGTACCTGGTGCGGCTGAGCGCCGGGGACGGGAAGACGGCCAGCAACCCGGTCAACCCGGACGAGCCGCCCGGCCCCGGCGGCGGCAGCAACATCATCTCGAAAGACCTCATCCCGTCCGACTGGGGCCTCAAGTCCAAGCAGACGGTGACGGTGACGGCCGAGGGGCCGAACGTGTTCGACTTCGACATCCCGTAACGCCGGCGTTTTTCGCCCCGCTCCCGCGGGGTGTTCACGTTTCATCTCGCCCGGTCACGTTCTCTCCGGAGGGTGTCATGACCCGTCGCCGTCCTGGGTTCACGCTCATCGAGCTGCTGGTGGTGATCGCCATCATCGCCATCCTGATCGGCCTCCTGCTGCCGGCCGTGCAGAAGGTGCGGGAGGCCGCCGCCCGCATGAAGTGCAGCAACAACCTGAAGCAGATCAGCCTGGCGAACATGAATTACGAGAGCGCCAACGGCACCTTCCTGCCGGGGGTGAGCCGCACCGGCTGCTGCTGGGGCACCTGGATGGTGCCCATCTTGCCGTACATGGAGCAGGGCAACATGTACGCCTTCTACGTGAACTTCGGCGGGCTGGACAACGGCGGGGGCTTCCCCACCCCGACCGACGGCACCCGCCGGTACGGGGCGGGGGTGAACGCGGCCAACGTGTCCACCAAGTCGCTGCCCACGTTCACCTGCCCGAGCGACCCGGGGCCGGCGACGTGGAACAACGGGTCGCTCACCATGCACAACTACGTGCTGAACGCCGGCAACACCAACCTGTACCAGGTGAGCATGCCGGTCAACTGCACCGGCGGCACCCCGGTCGGCGGGGCGGGCGGGTGCGTGACGTTCGGCGGGGCGCCGTTCGGCTGGTACACCGACCCGGCCGCCCTGGCCGCCGGCGGCGACTCGTCCCCGGTCAACTACACCAGCGGGAGCGCGGCCGCCGGGCAGATGGGCAAGCCGCAGACCATCGCCAGCATCACCGACGGCACCAGCAACACGGTGTGCGCGGCCGAGGTGCTCCGGTCGCCGTCCCGGGGGAGCGACATCCGCGGGTTCACCTGGTGGGGCGGGGCGGCCGGGTTCACCACCTTCCAGACGCCGAACAACAGCAGCGCCACCGACGTGATGACCGGCGGCGGGTGCGGCACCCAGCCGTCCACCCCGCCGTTCCCGTGCACCACCACCTCCACCACCACCCTCGCCCGCATGCAACTGGCCCGCAGCCAGCACACCGGCGGGGTGAACGCCGCCATGTGCGACGGGAGCGTGCGGTTCGTCACCAACTCGGTCTCCCTGGCCGCCTGGCGGGCGGCCGGCACCTCCCAGGGCGGGGAGGTCATCCCGCTCAACTGAGCGCCCGCCGCCAGACGCCGGCCACTTGCCTTCGCCGCGGGCGGCGCGGCCCCCCCCCCCCCCCCCGCCCCCCCCCCCCCCCGCACACCCCCCCCCCCCCCCCCCCCCCCCGCCCCGGCGGGGGGGGGG
>CAYMHO010000002.1:49334-81427 GCA_964390195.1 uncultured Fimbriiglobus sp.
GCCGCCCATTGCGATCGGCCGCGAGGGGTCCCACCCCAACCCATCGGGGGTCGCACCGCTCGCGGCGAACACGCCCTTCCCCGTTCACTCCGCCGTCCGGTTCGGGTAGGATACCTCCCTCCCACCCCACCCAGGCACATCCATGCCCCGACCGCTCGCCGCCCTCACCCTCACCCTCGCCGCCGCCGCCCCGCTCCTCGCCGACAACTGGCCGCAGTGGCGGGGGCCGAAGAACGACGGCCACTCGACCGAGAAGGCCGCCCTGCCGGCCAAGTGGTCGGAGACCGAGAACGTGGTGTGGAAGTGCAAGCTGCCCGGCCCCGGCGCCGGCACCCCGTGCATCTGGAAGGAACACATCTTCTTCACCGCCGTGGGCGAGAAGGCCCTGCTCCTGGTGTGCGTCGGCACGGACGGCGCGGTCAAGTGGGAGAAGCCGATCGGCACGGGGAACAAGGCCGCCCGCAACGACGAGGGCAACTCGGCGTCGGCCAGTTGCAGCACCGACGGCGAGCGGGTGTACGCGTTCGTCGGCGACGGCACGCTGGCGGCCTACGACTTCGCCGGGGCCGAGAAGTGGAAGGTGGACACGGTGAAGGAGTACGGGAAGTTCGAGATCCAGTTCGGCGCGCACTGGAGTCCGGTGCTGTACAAGGGCAAACTGTACGTCACCCTCATGCACCGCAAACTACAACAGGTCGTCTGCTTCGACGCCAAGACGGGCAAGGAGGAGTGGAAGGCGGACCGCGCCAGCGACGGCAAGGGCGAGTCGCCGGACGTGTACACCTCGCCGTTCGTCTGGGAGAAGGGGGACAAGGCCGCCCTGATCGTGCACGGGAACGACTACTGCACCGCCCACGACCTGAAAGACGGCAAGGAGCTGTGGCGGGTGACCGAGCTGAACCCGAAGGCGAAATACAACATGGCCTGGCGGGCGGTCAGCAGCCCCCTGGTGACGCCCGACCTGATCGTCGTACCCAGTTGCAAGAACGGGGTGACGGTCGGCATCGACCCGAACACGGCCAAAGGGGACATCACCCCCGACGACCAGAAGAAGGGGGAGTTGTGGCGGATCCCCAAGGACACCCCGGACGTGCCCTGCCCCATCCTGGTGGGCGACACCGTGTTCGTCTGGAAGGAGAACAGCAACCTGCTCGCCTACGAGGCGAAGACGGGGAAGAAGTCGGGCGAGCTGTTGAAGGTGACGAACGAGCGGCACCGGGCCAGCCCGGTGTACGCCGACGGCAAGCTGATCGTCGTCGGCCGCGACGGGACGATGGCCACCGTCGAGCCGAAGCCGGAGCCGGTGCTGCTGAACAAGATGAAACTGCCGGACACGTTCACCGCCTCGCCGGCGGTGAGCGGCGGGCGGATCTACCTCCGCGGGTGGAACCACCTGTGGGCGATCGGCACGAAGTGACGGCCGGGCGAACGGCCCGGACGGGGGGTGACGTGGAGTTCTGCATTCTCGGTCCGGGCGACGTGCCCCAGATGTACGCGATGCTGTCACTGTTCGGGCGGGTTTTCGACGCCCCCGACCACTACCAGTCGGCCCCGCCGGACGCCGCCTACCTGTCCGGCCTACTCGCCAGTCCCACATTCATCGCCGTGGCCGCCCGACACGACGGGCGGGTGGTCGGCGGTTTGGCCGCCTACGTGCTGCCCAAGTTCGAGCAGGCCCGCAGCGAGGTCTACATCTACGACCTGGCGGTGGACGAGCCGTTCCGCCGGCGGGGGGTGGCGACCGGACTGATCGACACCCTCCGGGGTGTCGCCGCCGAACGTGAGGCGTGGGTGATCTACGTTCAGGCCGACCCGGAGGACGCCCCGGCCGTCGCCCTCTACTCGAAACTGGGCGTGCGGGAGGACGTGCTGCACTTCGACATCCCCCCGCACCGACCGCCGGCCGACGGAGGGCCGGGATGATGTGGCGATGAGAGGTGCCCTGGCGGCGTTGCCCCCCTCGCGTCACCCGCTTACAACAGTGCGGCCTTATTCTCTCCCGGAGTGCCTCTCATGTCTCCCCCTACCGCCCGGAGCGGGCGGACGGCGTTCACGCTGATCGAGTTGCTGGTCGTCATCGCCATCATCGCCATTCTCATCGGTCTCCTGCTGCCGGCCGTGCAAAAGGTCCGCGAGGCGGCCGCCCGCATGTCGTGCAGCAACAACCTGAAACAGGTCGGTCTCGCCCTGCACAACCACCACGACTCGGTCGGCTACTTCCCGGCCGGCCGGTTCGGGTGCGACGGGTCCGGCGCGCCCTGCTCCGCCGACTCCCTGACGAGCGTCAACCGCGGCGGGGCGAGCGGGTTCGTCGCCCTCCTGCCGTACCTGGAGTTGGGCAACATTCACAACACGCTGGGCAAGACGGAAGCGGACGTGCCGTGGCCGACGACGGACAACACCACCTGGCGGACGGTGGACAAGCTGGGCCTGGAGAACCGCCCGAAGGTGCTCGTCTGCCCGTCGGACACGGCCAACCCGTTCGTGACGAACACCGGCCTGGGGCCGACCATCAACGCCGCCGTCGGCAGCTACGCCTTCGTCGCCGGCACCTTCGGCCCGAGTTCGGGCATCAGCGCGAACGTGAAATTCGACAACACCGGCCTGTTCCTGTACCGCAACACCCGGCGGATCGCGGACGTCATCGACGGCACCAGCAACACCCTGGCCGTCGGCGAGGTGCGGGACGGGCACCTGGGCAACAACCAGAACATCTGGAGCGTCGGCTCCCGCCACACGCACTGCCTGCGGACCACCGAGAACCCGATCAACACCGCGCCGGGGACGGGCATCACCTACAACGACGGCGGGACGCTCCGGAACGGCGCGTTCATGAGTCGGCACACCGGCGGGGCCAACTTCGCCCTGGCCGACGGCAGCGTGCGGTTCGTGACGCAGAACATCGACATCGTCCAGTACCGCGGCCTCTCGACCATCCGGGGTGGCGAAGTGGTCAACCTGCCCTGAGCCACGAAGGAGCCCGCACATGCCTCGCACCCTGCCCGCCGGCCGCACCGTCTTGCTCGCGGCCGCGGCGGTCGCCGTCCTCGCCCTCGCCGGGTGCGGCGACGGCGGCCCCAAGATCGTCCCCGTCTCCGGCGTCGTTTTGCTCGACGGGCAGCCGCTCACCTACGGCCACATCCAGGTGATGCCGGCCGGCTGGCGGCCGGCGTCCGGCCGCCTGGACGGGAGCGGCCGCTTCACCCTCACCACCACCGCCCCGAACGACGGCTGCGCCGTCGGCACGCACCCGGTCGTCATCCTGGCCGGCGAGTCGATCAACGAAAACACGATGAAGTGGCACGCCCCGTCGAAGTACGCCGACGTGAGTACCTCGAACCTGACGGTGACCATCACCGGCCCGACCGACGACCTGAAAATCGAGCTGAAGTCGGACGGCAGCATGAAGCCGAGCAAACCGGTCCGAGGTGAAGGCGGGAGCGAGTTCTCCAAGTGACCGGGACAGGCCGACCCCCCAGGAACCGCCCCTTCAGGGCGGTTCTCTTTTTTCGCACGGGTCCCCACGCCTCCGCTCGCAGGGGGCTTGGGGGTTCGGGGGATCCGGCCATTTCTTGTCCGGTGAGTGCCGCCGATTCCGCTCTCCCGGTGTCGGGCCGCTCCGGGCGGCCGTCAACCACCCCTTGATGCGGAGGCGACCGTGGGCGTCACCATTTCCGGCAGCGTCGGGCAGGGCGGCACGAACAACCGCGTTGACGTGCAGGTGGTGCAAGCGCTGCTCAACCGGGCGATGAAGGCCGGGCTGACCGCCGACGGCCGGTGCGGCCCGCTGACGGTGTCGGCCATCAAGGCGTTCCAGAAGGGGTTCATGGCCAACCCGGACGGGCGGGTGGACGCCGGCCGCACCACCTGGAAGAACCTGGCCGGGGCGAAGGAGGCGGCCGGGGCGGCCACCCAGCCGGTGCCCAAGAACCTCCGCAACGAAGTGATCGCCTCCGCCATCGACGACCTGCCGGAGACGGCCGGAGCCGGGATCGTGTTATGCGACAAGACCGGCCACCGCGAGGAGGTGCGGGGCGGCCCGCGGCGGAAGTGGGTGTACATCGGCGACACGGCCATGCGGGTGATCGATCTGGAACCGCCGGAGAAGGCCGTGCCGACCTTCTGGGACCGCTGGGGCGACTCGGTGCTGAACTGCGGGTCGGCGGTGGCGACCGGGGCGGCGACCGGGGCGGTGATCTACCTGTCCGGCGGCACCGCCACCCCGGGGGTCGCGTTCTTCGCCCTGAATTCGGCGGCCCTGTGCGGGATGAGCCTTGGCAAGGCGGTCGAGAACGACGTGTGGCAGGAGTTCCAACAGCAGGGGTTGGACCAGGCCGGCGTCAACTCGTACAAGGTGTGGCTGGCCACCGAGACGCTCATGTCGCTGGGTGACTTCTTCAACGGCCTGAGCGGGGCGGTCGGGTTCCTCCGCAAGTGGAAGGAGGCGGGCAAACTGGACAAACTCCGCCAGGCGTTGACGGGTAAGAAGGCGACCCGCAAACAGCTCCTCCAGTTCATCCGGGACATCGAACCGAAGTTCAACCCCGAGAACCTGAAGGGTCCGGGCTTCTTCAGCAAGAAGAAACTGGTCGTGGCCGGTCAGCAGATCCTCACGAAGAACCACTTCACCAGCCTCGCCGAGGATAAGACGGCGAAGGTGGTCGAAGCCGTCGGCAACGCCCTGACCCTGGCGGGCGGGCCGGGGCTGTGGCTCGACTCGGCCCCGCGGGCCGCCGCCATCTGGGTGGTGGAATACCAGGACCGGCCGGAGACCGAGTGACGCCCGCCGGCCCGGCTCACTTCCGCGCCCGCGGGTGGCGGAAGGGCAGCCACTTGCCGTCCTCCTTGCTGCTGTTCACGCACTGCTGGATGAACAGCATCCCCTCCACCCCGTCGAACACGTTCGGATAGACCGTGTTCACCGCTTCCACCTTTTCGCCGGCCGCCTTCTTCACGATGGCGTCGTAGGTGGCGGCGTACACGTTGGCGAACGCCTCGAAGAACGCCTCCGGGTGGCCGCTCGGCAGGCGGCTGCTCGCCCCCGCCGCCGCCCCCAGGTACGGCCCGCCGTTACGGGTGTACACCTTGTGCGGCTGGCCGTTCTGCCGCACGATCAGCTTGTTCGGCTCCTCCTGGTGCCACTCGAGCGCCGCCTTCGTCCCGTCCACTTCGATGAACAGGTCGTTCTCCCGGCCGTGGCTGATCTGACTGGCCGTCACCGTGCCGAGTGCGCCGTTGTCGAAGCGGATGTTCGCCACCCCGTAGTCGTCGAGCGGCCGCCCCTCCTCGAACGTCTTCAGCAGGCAGCTAATCTGCTTCGGCAGCAGGCCGGTCATGAACCGGGCCAGGTTGTACGCGTGGGTGGCGATGTCGCCGAACGCCCCGGCCGCCCCGCTCTGCTTCGGGTCGGTCCGCCACTTCGCCTGCTTCTGGTCACTGCTCTCCAGCCGCGTGCGGAGCCAGCCCTGAATGTAGTTGCTGCGGATGGCGTTGATCTCGCCGAGTTCGCCGTTCAGGATCATCTCGCGGGCCTGCCGCACCAGCGGGTAGCCGGTGTAGTTGTGCGTGACGGCGAACACCACCCCCGATCGCTCGACGATCTTCATCAACTCCTCGGCCTGCACCAGGTCGAACGTCATCGGCTTGTCGCAGATGACGTTGAACCCGGCTTCCACGAACGTCTTGGCCACCTCGAAGTGGGTGTGGTTGGGCGTGGCGACGGACACGAAATCGACCTTGTCGGGCCGCTTGGCTTCCTCTTCGGCCATCTGCTTGAAGCTGGTGTACGCCCGCTCGTCGGCGATGTCGTAGTCGGGAGCGGACGCCTTCGCTTTGGCCGGATCGCTCGACAGCGCCCCGGCGACGAGGGCGGCGCGGTTGTCCAGGACGGCGGCGGTGGCATGGACGCGGCCGATGAACGACCCCTGTCCGCCGCCGACCAGACCCATGCGGAGCTTGCGGTTGAGCGGTGCGTTGGTCGGCATGGCGGATTCCTCACGGGGAGAAGGGGAACGTGAGGGCAGATTGTAGAAGCGGGAAATGCGAGCGGCCGGCCCCGGGCGGACCCCCGGCCCGCCGCCCACACCCGACTCCGGCTCACTTGGCGTCCAGTTCGGCCTTGATCGCCTTGGTCAGCTCGTCCGAGTCCGGGGCCACCTTGCTGGCGAACCGGCCGACCACCTCGCCCTTCTTGTTGATCAGAAACTTCTCGAAGTTCCACTTGATGTCGCCGGCGTACTTCGGGTTGGTGTCCTTGCCCGTCAGGTACGCGTACAGCGGGGTCATGCCGTCGCCTTTCACCACCACCTTGCTCAGCATCGGGAACGTCACCTTGTACTTGCTGGTGCAGAACTCCTTGATGTCGGCGTCGCTGCCCGGCTCCTGCTTGCCGAACTCGTTGGCCGGCACGCCGATCACCACCAGCCCGTCCTTCCCGTGCGTCTCGTACAGCTTCTGCAGGCCGGTGTACTGCGGGGTGTACCCGCACTTGCTGGCCACGTTCACCAGCAGCACCACCTTCCCCTTGTACTGGTCCAGCTTGTGTTCCTTGCCGTCGATGTCGGTCAGGGTGAAGTCGAGCGGGCCGTTCACCTTCTTCTCCTCCTTCTTGTCGGCGGCGAAGCCGAGGGCGGCCACCGCCGCGGTCGTCAGGATCGCCAGCGCGAAACGGGTCATCGTCGGGTACTCCGGGTGAGGGAACGCGACCGCTATTGATAGCCGGCCGTCACGGATGCAGACCACGCCGGGGGACAGTTTATTCACGGCGCCAGCCGCTCCTTCACCCACCCGCCGCCGACCCGCCGGAAGCGGACGCGGTCGTGCAACCGACTCGGCCGCCCCTGCCAGAACTCGACCGCGTCGGGCACCACCCGGTACCCCCCCCAGTGCGGCGGGCGGGGCGGGTCGTCACCGGCGTACTTCTCGGCCACCGCCGCCTGAAGCGCTTCCAGGTGTTCGCGGCTGGGAATGATCTGACTCTGCGGACTCGCCCACGCCCCCAGCCGGCTGCCCATCGGCCGCACCCGGAAGTAGCCGTCGGACTCCTCGGCCGTCACCACCTCTGCGACCCCTTCGACGCGAACCTGACGTTCCAGACCGGCCCACAGGAAGGCCATCGCCACGTGCGGGTTGGCGGCCATCTCGCCGGCCTTGCGGCTGCGGTAGTTGGTGAAGAAGGTGAACCCGCGGTCGTCCAGGTGCTTGAGCAGCACCACGCGGGCGGACGGCTTGCCGTCCGGGGTGGCGGTGGCCAGGGTGAACGCGTTCGGCTCGGGCAACCCGGCGGACATTGCGGCGTCGAACCAGCCGCGGAACAGGGCGAACGGGTCGTCCCCGGCGTCGGCTTCCGAGAGGCCGGCCAGGGTGTAATCACGACGGAGGTCAGCAAGTGAGGGCATGGGGGAGAGGTTCCGGGTGCGAGCGCGGACAGTCTATTTCCTATGGTAAGCCGCACCCGACCCGTCGGAGACTCCCAGTGATCCGCGCACTCCTTCTTCTGCTCACCCTCGCTGCTCCGCTCGTCGCCGCCGACCACTGGCCGGCGTGGCGGGGGCCGAACGCCAACGGGGTCGCCCCGAAGTCGGCCGACCCGCCCACCACCTGGGACGAGAAGACCAACATCAAGTGGAAGATCGACCTGCCCGGCCGCGGCAGTGCCACCCCCGCCATCTGGGGCGACAAGGTGTTCGTCCTCACGGCGGTCGAGACCGACCGCGTGGCCAAGCCGGACGAGTTGCCCAAACTCGACCCCAAGTTCGAGACCCGCACCACCCGCCCGACCAAGTTCTTCGCCTTCTGGGTGCTCTGCTACGACCTGAACACCGGCAAGGAACTGTGGAAGACGAAGGCCACCGAAGCCGTGCCGCACGAGGGGCACCACGAGACGCACTCCTACGCCGCCGGCTCGCCGGCGGTGGACGCGGAGCGGGTATACGCCAGCTTCGGCTCGTTCGGCACGTTCGCCTTCGACCACGCCGGCAAGGAGATCTGGCGGGCCGACTTCGGCCGGCTGAACACGCGGCTGGGTTGGGGTGGGGCTGTCTCGCCGGTGGTGTACAAGGACACCGTGCTGCTGAACCTGGATCAGGAGGCGAACTCGAAACTGGTGGCACTCGACGCCGCGACCGGCAAACCGAAGTGGGAGACGCCCCGCGAGGAGAAGAGCACCTGGACCACCCCGTTCGTGGTGGAGCACGGGAAGACGACACAGGTGCTGATGAACGGCACCGGGCGGGCACGGGCTTACAACCTCGGCGACGGCAAAGAGCTCTGGGCGGTCGGCGGGATGACTGGGAACGCGATCCCGTCGGCGGTGGCGGCCGACGGGATGGCGTACTTCGTGAGCGGGTACCGCGGGGCGGCGGCGGTGGCCGTGCCGTTGGACTCCAAAGGCGACCTGGGTGCGGACGGCAAAGGGAACTGGCGGTACGGGAAGGGCACGCCGTATGTGCCGTCGCCGGTGCTGTTCGACGGCCGGCTGTACTTCACCGCCGGGAACACCGGCACGCTGACGGTGCTGGACGCGAAGACCGGCAAGCCGCTGCTGGAGGCGGAGAAGCTGCCGAAGTTGGCGAGCGTGTACGCCTCCCCGCTGGTGGCCGGCGGGCGGTTGTACGTGGTCGGCCGCGACGGCACGACGGTGGTGCTGAGTGCCACCGACAAGCCCGAGGTGCTGGCGACGAACAAGCTGGACGACACCCTCGACGCCTCGCCGGTGGCCGTCGGCAGCACCCTACTGCTCCGCGGGCACAAGCACCTGTACGCCATCGAAACGAAGAAGTGACCGAACCGAACTGGGCGAGGCGGGACTCGAACCGAGGCCGCCGTGACCCAGAATGTCAGCGGTCCCTACCCTCACGAGCCGGCGGGCGCTGCACATTCCGGTGCAGTGCCCGGAATCGACCACGTCGTCCCGCTGTCCGACCTCGCACGGCTGGTGGAGCAGTGGCCGAAGCTGCCCGAACACGTCCGCCTGGCGGTGATGGCGCTGGTGAACACCGCCGCCCCGAACCCGCCCGCCGATCCGAAGTCGCTCGACGACCTCGAACGCCTGCCGTGGGAGAAACGCGAGGACGCCTGACACCCGCACTCGTGGTCGGGCGGATTTCACCCCGTTCACCCCCTTCACCCCTGATGGTGTGTCTGGGGGGAGGGGGGGCAAAATGTTCAGGGCGTTCACGCCGTAGACCACACCCGGACCCACGCGGGAAAGTTGGCAATTTGCAAAAAGGGCACGCACCCGGCCGGCATGGGGCCGTTCGCGGGTCCTTCCTGGCGGTCCTGCGATCTGACCCCACACGGAACAGTCGGGCACCACGACTGACTTTGTTTTGTCACCCGTCGGGAGGGCGTTCATGATCGAAAGCCGTGAGCAACAGGCCGAGGGACGGTTCCGCACGCTGCTGGCGAAGTGGCTGGCGAAGCTGCCGCCGGGCGGGTGGGAAGGCACCTCCCACGACCTGGGCGAAGCTTTGGCCCGGTTCGCCGACCGGCAGCGGGTGTTCGCGTTCGTGCCAATCTGCCCCGGCCGGAAGGTGGCCGAGATGGCCGAGTTCCTGGCCGACCACGGGTTCGCCGTCGAGCACCACCGGACCAAGCACGCCCGCACCCTGCGGTTCACCCGTTCGGGCGGTGAGTCATGAGCGCCAAGAAGCAAGCCGAGGAAGCGCTGGTGGTCGCCCTGGCGTCCGGGGCGACGGCTGAGGACGCCGCCCGGCAGAGCGGGATTGACGTGAAAGTGGTGCGTCGGAAGCTGGCCGACGAGAAGTTCCGCAAGCGGGTGGTGGTGGCACGGGCGGCCCTGACCGAGCGGACGTGCGGGCTGCTCACCGCCGCCGGGCTGGCGGCGGCCGAGGTGCTGGTCGAGCTGGCCCGCGGGGACGGCCCGCCGGCGGTGCGGCTGGCGGCGGCGAAGGCGGTGCTGGACACCGGGCTGAAACTCCGCGAGGTGGTGGACCTGGAGGCGCGGGTGGACGACCTGGAGCGGCAACTGGACGCTCAGGAAGCGGCCGCCCCGCCGCCCGGCCGGTGGGCCGACTGACCCGCCCGAACTGGGGCGGGTCGCACACCTGTCGTCTAACGGGAACGACTCATGCCGTGGGTGAACGTCAACGGCCACCGCTACTACCGCCGCTCGCGGCGGGTGAACGGTCGCGTCGTCACCGAGCACGTCGGCGGCGGGCGGATCGGCCAGTTGGCGGCCGACCTGGACGCGGCCGAGCGGCGACTCCGCCGGTGGGACGGGTGGGAGGCACGACTGGACCTCGACCTGTTCCTGGCCGGCATCCGGGACTGCCTCGCGGTGGACGAGGCAGTCGGGCACCTGTTCGCCGTGCTCGCCGGGCGGTGCGGGGCGTACCGCCACCGCCGGCAGTGGCGGTGGACACGCGGGGGGAAAGACATGGCGACGAAACCGACGAAGGCGACGGCCGGCACCCTGGCGGCGCTGGCCGCCCCGGCCGTGCCGCCGCTCCTGCCGCCGGACTTCACCGGCATCCCCGAGGAGGACCAGGCGGTGCTACGAGCGGCGGCCGCCGGGGACAAGGCGGCGCTGGCCAAGTGTGAGAAGTACCTGACCGACCGGCGGTACGCGCGGCGGTGGGGGAACCCGGTGTACGCTGCCCGCTGCTGGGTCATCAGCCAGACGTGCGGGACCGACCGGGTGGTCGGGCGGGCGGCCCACGCTTACGCCGACCAGTTGGCCGACGACCTGGGCGTCGGGCGGGCGACGGCGCTGGAGAAGCTGGCCATCACGCGGGTGGTGAGCAACTGGCTGATGGTGGGGGCGCTGGAGGCGAAGGCGTGCGGGTTCGGGGTGGCGAGCCGGGAGCGGGGTCGGGTGGAGCGGTGCCTGACCCAGGCCGAGCGGCGGCTGACTCAGGCGGTGCGGGCGCTCGCCTTCCTCCGCGGGGTGTCGGCGGCCGACCTGGTCGCCCGCCTGCCGCTCGCCACCGCCACCGTGACGCCAGGGACGGGCGAACCGCCAACGGGGTGACAGGGCCGGCCGTGTTCGACCGCATCGTGTCCGACCCCGACATCCTCGGCGGCAAGCCGATCGTCCGGGGCACCCGCATCAGCGTGGAGTTCATCCTTGAGTTGGTAGCGTCCGGCGGATCGGTGGCCGACCTCGTGTCCGCGGACCCGATCCTCACCCCGGCCGACGTGCGGTAGGCCGTCCTGTTCGCCACCGGCACGCTCAAGAACGACGTGGACCTGACGGCGGGCGTGGCGTGACCCTCCGCGACTTCCCCATCCCGGCCGACGGTGACAACTGCCGTCAGGCATGTGGCGTTTGACGGTCGAGTTGGCGGCCCGAGGGGATGAGTTTCAGTCTTACCACATTCCCCCACTCCCCTCCGCGGGGAAGGGTGAAATGGCGGCGGAGGTACGGGGCGTGCCCGCCGGTGCCAAACGACACGGGCGTAACCCGTGAGCGGACTTCCGCGACGTGCTCACCCGACCGCCCGTACGCCGACCCGTCCGACCTGCTCCCCAATCACTGGCGGCCGTCCGACCTCGTCCCACCCGTCACTCCGACCGTTCGAGGCCGGCGACGCCCAGCCACGCACCCATCAACCAACCCACAGGACGCTTTCGAACGACCAAGACCGCCAAGGCCAAAAAGTGACCCCCTTCACCCCACTCACGCGCTTCCCGATTCGGAGCTGACGGCGCTTCCCTATCTCGCCGCTATCACCACGACAACTCTGACGCGGCACGCCCTACAATCAACCGACAATTGCTGCATACTGCGTCGCGAGTTGCTGAGTGAACTCCGACAACTCCTGTTTCTTGACCGGAACTCCGCTTGGCCAGCCCAAGTCTTTCCCACTCGCCCGACTGTCCCAGGTCAGTTGAACAGTAACCCCACCTTTATCAGCCCACACCTTCAGGGTAAAGTCTTTGTCGTCTATCGGCTGAAAAGTCAGTTCGCCCCCCTTCTCCATGATTGTCTGAATCCCGGAGCAAAGCATAGGAATCTCAGGCATGAATGAGCAGTTCAGATACAGCGGATTGGCAGAGGAAGGAAGAAGGGCGACTTCTTCCCCGGTTGAACTGTTCCTCAACCGAATGCTGTAGGTGTGCCACCCGTCATGAACGGGGTCGGCAATCGGATGGATGTTGAACTCCAGGTGGAAGTTGCCCGAGGTTAGACTCGCCATCGTTATTGCCTCGTGAGAATCGTCGTTAGCACCCACTCAGTCTCGCCCGTTTTGCGGAATAGACTGACTCCGACGTTGATGTGTCCTCCACCCTCAAGAGGCATTGGGGCCATAAGATCAAGTTTCTCCCCAGTCGGCAACTTAGTGACCGTCCCGCCACTGCCGTTCTCGGCCAGTACCGTGATGTGCTTCACCCACTTTTCTCGCGTGCCTCGTGGGTCAAGGGTTTTCAGACTGACTGGCCCATCGCCGGACAAATGTTTGACTTCGGCATGAGCGATCCCCTTATCCATGACGACATTACGAAGCTTGCTTGGAGCTTTGGCTGGGATTGTACAGCGTACCTTGAGTGTGGCCGAAACCGTCATCCCGAGCAGCCGCAACCCCGCGTCACTCAAAAACAGGTTGCCGACTTCCTTTTCACCCTTGTTGTAAGCGTCGATCGCACGGATGACTTGGGTCGTGGCGACCGCTCCCTGCATTCCCTGTCCGACCAGATATAGGGTTCGCCCAGCTTTGGCCCCCTTCGCGAGCATGCCGACCCCGGCGGTGGAGACGAGGATCCCGACATCCCCGACAGCCGACAGCCCGGCCTCTAAATATTTGCCGTCGTAAAGGTAATCAATCGACCCGCCGAACGGCACCATGTGGATAGCCACGCGGGCTATCTGAGCCGCGAGCAAATCCACTTCGAGTTGTTTGTTGAGGCGAAGCCCCTCTGCGTACCGCGCGAGTACACGCTCTCCATAGCCTCGGCCCGATTTTTCTTTCGAAGCACCTCTGCCGAGAGGAGCCACTACGAGCCGGGCGCGAAGGGAATCAAGTGACTCATCGCCGGGAATCTCTGATTGGAGGAACGACACAACTCGATAGTGAGAAATCTCATACCCGTGGTAGCCGTCACGAGCACCGCATTTTGCCAGCACGGGTTCGAGAATGATCGAGGTGTGTACTCGATCATTGGATACTTCGCCGTAATACACGCGTCCGGCAGAATAGTCGCCTTTTATCATGCCAAAATACTTCGGCTTCTTCCAATCCGGCAGCACGTCGTCGCTCTCAACCACTGCCTCCCAGGTTCGAATCAGGTTGTGGACCACAGATGTTTCGACGCGCTCTGGATTGAATTTAATTTCGAGCGCCAGCTCAAATCGAATTGGAATGTGGTTAAAAGTGGGGAGGAGAGCGAACCCGCTGGGGTCGCGGCCGTTGGTCGGGCTATTGCCGCCGTAGCGTGAGACGTTCGTGTCGCCCCCGCCAAAGCCGATGGGGTCGTCGCTCATCCACTTGCCCAGCGTCGGGTCGTACTGGCGGGCGTCGTCGCCCACCAGCCCGGTGAGCGGGTCGGTGACGGTGCCCGAGTAGGCGTACCGGTCCTGCCCCGCCCCGCTCGTCGCCGTCGTCACCCCGAACCCGGTGAACGCCTGGCTGCCAGTCGTGTTGCCCGAGTTGTCAAAGACCTGGCGGACGCTGCCCAGCCCGTCCGCCCCGTACCACGTTACCCCGCCGCCGGCGTCCTGTCGAGCCGCCGCCTCGTCGAACCCCGCCCCGAACACCCGCCGGGCCGTCACTGCGTTCGACCCGTCCAGGTCCATCACCGCCTCGAACCCCTCGGTGCCCGCCGCCCCCGGTTTGGCCGTGTCCCACCCGTCCACCGCGTACCGCTGGGTGGCACTCGTGCCGCCGGCCTGCGCCCGCTCGATGCGGTTCCCCCACGCGTCCATCTTGTAGCTCACGCTGTCCGTCACCGCCCCGCCGGGGGTGGCCGACTTGCTCGCCCCGGTCATCCGCCCGCGGTGGTCGTAGGTGTACGCCCACGCCTCCCCGCCCTTGCTCTTGCCGGTCATCTGCCCGGCGTCGTCATAGGTGTACGCCCAGGTGCCGTCCGACGTGGTGCGGTTGCCGGTGCCGGTGACGTACCCGCCGCCCGTCCGGTTGCCGCTCTTGTCGTAGGCGTGCAGCGTGCCGTTGTCGTTCGTCAGTTGGCCCAGCTTGTCGTACCCGAAGGTGCGGGTGGTGCCGTTGAACGTCTCGGACGTGAGCCGGTCGCCGGCGTCGAACCCGTAGGCGTAGGCGCCCACGCTCGTCCCGGCCGCGTTCTTGTGGGCGATGCCGACCAGCCGGCCGAGGGCGTCGTAGCTGTTGGCCGTGGTGCCGGCCGGCACGCCCCCGGCGGACCGCGTCACCGTGTCCACGTCCCCGGCGGCGGTGTACGCCCACGCCGCCTGCACCGTGGTCATGCCGGTCGCCGACTGGGTGCGGGTCTTCAGCCGGTCCAGGTGGTCGTAGGTGCTGGTCGAACCGCCGCCCTTGTTGTCGGACGTGCTGGTGCGGTTGTCCGCCGCGTCGTACCCGAACGTCTGGGTGACGCCCCACGGCCCGGCCACCGACACCACCCGGTTCAGGTTGTCGTAGGTGAGCATCGAGCTGCCGTCCGGGTCGGTGGCCGAGGTCTGGTTGCCGACCGCGTCGTACCCGAACGTCTGCGACTGCACGGTGCTGCCGCCCGTCTTCCACGTCTCGCTCGTCAGCCGCCCGGCGTTGTCGTACCCGAACTCCCGCACCCGGCCGATGCGGTCGGTGGCGGAGGTGAGCCGGCCGGCGGGGTCGTACCCGTAGGCGGTCGTCTTCCCGCGGGGGTCGGTCTCGGCGGTCGTCCGCCCGGCCGCGTCGTACCCCCAACTGGTCACGTTCCCGGTCGGGTCGGTGAGCGAGGCCGTCCGCCCGGCCTTGTCGTAGGCGACCTGCACCAGCCCGCCGTTCGCGTCGGTGATGCCGCTCACCCGGTCGAGGGCGTCGTACGCGGTGGCGGTGGTGAACCCGAGCGGGCCGGTGACGGCCGTGCGGTTGCCGCCCGCGTCGTACGCGAAGGTGGTGTGCCGCTCCAGGCTGGTGCCCACCCCCTCGGTGGCTTTGGTGAGCTGGCTCAGAGCATCGTAGGCGTACCCGGTGGTGCGGTTGCCGGGGCGGGTGACGCTCACCACCCGGTCGAGCAGGTCGTACCCGGCGGACACGGTGAAGGCGTCGGCGGTGCCGGCCGCCAGCGTCTGCCCGGTGGTCCGCCCGGCCGCGTCGTAGGCGAAGGTGGTCTGCCGGCCGAGCGGGTCGGTGACCGAGGCCAGGTCGCCGGCCGCGGTGTAGGCGTAGGCGGTGGACCGCTGCTCGGCCTTGCCGACCGCCTCGGTCACGCCCGTCACCCGGTTCAGGCTGTCGTAGGCGAAGGCGGTGGCCACCCCCTTCGCGTTGGTGACGGACACCGGGTTCGAGTTGCGGTCGTACCCGAACGAGGTGACGTTGTTCAGCGGGTCGGCCACGCTGGCGGTGCGGCCGAAGCGGTCGAGGAGGGTGCGGGTGGTGTGGCCGAGCGGGTTGAGGGTGCGGTCCTCGCCGCTGTCCACATTGTGCTGGAACGTGGTCGTCTGGTTGAGCGGGTCGGTGACGCTCACCACCCGGCCGGGCAGGTCGTACCCGACCGTGGTGGTGTGCCCGAACGGGTTGGTGGCACTGGTCACCCGCCCGGCCTGGTCGAACGCGGTCGTCCAGGCGTACCCGGCGGCGTCGGTGACGGTGACGGCCCGGTTCGGGTCGTCGTAGGCGTAAGCCGTGACGAAGTTCCGCGGGTTGGTGGTCGTCAATGTGCGGCCGAACACGTCGAACGTGGCCGAGGCGGTGCGGGCCAGGGCGGTGCCGGACGCGGCGGTGACGGCCGTGACGCGGCCGAGCACGTTCTCGGTGAACGCGGTGACGGTGCCGAGCGGGTCGGTGGCGGTGAGGGTGCCGCCCAGGTCGTCGAGGGCGACGGTGCTGGTGCGGGCCAGGGCGGTGCCGAACCGCTCGGTGACGCCGGTGCCGCGGCCCCACGCGTCGTACAGGGAGCGGGTGGTGCGGCCGCCGGGGGCGGTCACGTCGAGCAGCCGGCCGGCCGTGTCGTAGGTGACGGCCGTGGTGAGCGCGTCGGCGGTGCCGTAGGCGGCGGTGGTGGTGGTGAGCCGGCCGAGCAGGTCGGAGGTGGTGCGGGCGGTGATCCCCCGCGGGTCGGTCACGTCCTGCGGGCGGCCGGCGTCGTCGTAGGCCACGCTGGTGACGAGGGCGGTGTCGGAGCGGGCGGGGACGGTCGCCGGGCGGGCCCAGGGGGCGCCGCCGTTGGTGCCCACGTCCACCGCGTCGGTCAGCCGGCCGGCCAGGTCGTAGTAGTACCCGGCGGAGGTGACGCGGGCTTGCACGCCGGCGGTCGGGGTGCCGAGCGGGCCGGTGCCGACCGCGCCGAACGCCCGCGAGCGGGTGTTCGTCTGGAGGAGCTGGTCGGCAATGTCGTACACGAACTCGGTCTGGCTCCAGACGGTGTCCCCGGTGAGGCCGTGGGCGTCGAGCCAGGAAGCGTCCCCGCCGCCGTCGGTCAGGAACCCGGCGGCCGTCCGCCCGAGGCTGTCGTACTGCCACTTCAGCACTTGCCCGTCGGCCGACCGCGTCTTCACCGCCAGCCCCCGCACGTCGAACCACACCTCGTCGGTGAGCGGGGCGGCCAGCGTGCCGGTCGTCTGGTTCGCGGCGTAGCGGTCGGTGCGGTAGACGCGGCCGTACTCGTCGTAGCTGAACGCGGTTTCACCCCGCCGGCGGGAGGTGGCGGGGACGGTGGACACGGGCACGGTGTCGCCGTCGTACACGGTGGCGGCGAGCAACTGGTCGAGGTTGTCGTAGGCGTACCGGACGAGCGGGCGGTTGACCGACTCGGACTCGACCGCCTCCACCGCTTCCTTCACCGCCACCGGCCGGTTCCGCCAGTCGTAGGCCGTCTCGGTGCGGCGGGCGGCCCGCCCGTGGCCGGGGTAGACGGTGAGGGCGGTGAGGAGTGAGTCGCCGATCCCGCCGGCGTCGTACTCGGCGTCGGCCAGTTTCACCATGCCGGCCGGGTTGGACGGACTCCACCACCCGCTCGCCGGGGTGTCGTTCGTGCCGACCCACGAGCTGACCGGGCGGCCGAGGGCGTCGTACACCGTCCGCCCGATCACCCCGTCCGGCCCGATTGTCTTGTTCGCCCGCCCCCGCTTGTCGTACCCGTACTCGGTCCGCAGGTAGTTCACCCCGGCGGCGCCGATCGTCGGGTCCTCGGTGTAGAACGCCCACCCCAGGTCGAAGTAGGCGTCCACCGCCACCGTCTGCCCGGCCGGGTTGGTGTGGGCGCGGGCGAGCGACTGGACGCCGTTGATCCCTTCCGTGCCGGTCGGCCGGCCGGACATGTCGAGCGTCGGGTAGGTGGCCATGCTCAGCCACTCGGCGTACCCGCGGCCCCAGTCCTCGCGGTACACCTGGATCGGCCCGGTCGTCTGGTACCCGGCCCACCCGCGGTACACCCGCACCTCGTGTTCGGCGTCCTTGTACGCCGTGTACGTCACCCGCCCGCGGGGGTCGGTCGCTTTGGTGCCGCGGGCGAACGCGTCCACCTCGAACCGGGAGAGCTGGTGCAGGCCGCCGCCGGCCGGGGTGGACCAGCCGGCCGGCAGCCCGCTGTACTCGTACGGGACGGTGGCGTTCACGTCGGACACGGCCAGGGTCATGCCGCCGCTGGCCGGGTCGTACTGGTAGTGGGTGAGGAAGCCGGCGGCGTCCTTCAGCCACGTCATCCGCCCGTCGGTGTTCACCACCCAGGTGACGCTGACCGCCGACCCCGGCCCGTTCCGGGCGGTCGTGACGGCCGGCAGGGTGGTGGTGACGGTGTGCGCGTGGTGGGTGCCGGTCAGCCAGTCGTAGGCGTAGGTGGTGGTTTGCGCGCCGGTGCCGTCGGCGTAGCGGAATACCGATTCGGCCGCCAGGTGGTAGGAGGCGAACCCGCCGGCGGTGCGGGCCAGGTACGCCCGCTCCCACTGCTTCACCCCGCCGCCGAACTCGCCCTGGTGGAGCCACCCGGAGGACGCCAGCCAGTGCACCTCGCCGGCGACCGTGTCGGTGGCGGTGGTGGCCGCCGGGTAGGCGAACGTCCGCACCAGCCCGACCGCGTCCCGCAGGAAGTAGGCGTCCCCGCCCGAGTACCCGACCAGGTCGGGAAACGCCTCGGCGAACCCGCTCACCGCGCTCGGGGCGGCCACCAGGACCGGCCGGCCGGCGGCGTCGTACCGGGTGTAGGTGGCCCACGTCTTGCCGGTGCCGGCCTCGGTGGTGGCGGCCAGCAGCACCTGCCCCCAGGCGTTCGCGTACACCGCGTTCACCGTCCCGTCGTCCAGCGTCTCGGTCGTCTTGCCCGCCCAGGTGTTCACCTCGGGGGTGTTCCCGCTGGCGGCGTAGCCGAGCACCGCCCCGCCCAGCCCGCCGGCGCACGCGCTGCACCCCTCCCCGGCCCGGACGATCTTGCTCACCCGCCGCTGGGAGTCGTACTCCAGCCGCAGGTCGGCGTACGTGGTCACCTGCGAGTCGCTCAGCGTGTCCAGGTCGGATGCCCACGGGTAGGCCGCCCGCAGGCGGGCGACCGCCTTCTCCCCCAGGTGGAACTTCAGCCCCTGCTCGAACCCGTTCGCCTCCCCGCCCGCGTAGTAGCGGTTGTACGTGTCGCCCACCGCCGCCGGCGTCTGGTAGTCGGCGTACACCGTGCGGGAGGTGCCGGACACCACCGGGGTGTGGGTGAGGCCGCCGGGCGGCGGGTTCAGTCGCGGCAGCAGGGTGTACTGGATGGCCAGCGACTCGACCGGCTTGCCCGTCCCGCCGACCAGCCGAAAGCGGGTGAACCCGGCCAGCCGGTACTGATATCCTTTCGCGCCGTCCCCGAACCCGGCGAACCCGTACTCCACCCACTCGGTCGCCCCGGTGGTCGGGTCGGTCCAGGTGGCCGTCTTGGGCAGGCCCATGCGGGTGTGCTTGGAGGGGTCCGTCTCGTACTCGAAGGTGGTCGACCGCCCGGCCGCGTCGGTGCGAGACACCAACTGCCCGCGGAGGTAGTAGGGCACATCTTGCAAGTAGGAGTTGAACACCAGCGTGTTGCCCGCCCCGTCGGTCAACAGCAGGTGGTCCAGGTTGGGGCTGGTGAGGGTGGCCGGCCCGCCGAACGCCGGCACCAGCCCACCGCCGGAGGGCACGAACGGGGTGGCCGAGTACCCGCCGTCCGCCAGGGTGTACCCGCCCCCGTCCCGCTCTAACAGGCGGGGCACGTCGGCCAGGCGGGTGCCCTGCCCGCCGTGCTGGTCGGCGTACCCGGACAGGTTGGTCCACTGGAGGACCCCGGCCGCCGCCGATCCGGCCCGCTCGCCGCCCAGGTCGGCCAGGTTCACCCGCACCATCCCGTCCGCCCGCACCCCGCTCGACAACTTCTGCGACCCGCCGGTGTCGGCCCCGCCCAGGGTGTCCGCCGGCGACCCGGCGTCGCACTCCCCGCACGTCGGCCCGAGGCGGTCGGCCGCTTGGTCGTCGGTGATGAATACCACCGCCCGGCGGTAGCCCTCATCGACCACGTACGACGGGTGGTCGGCGATCCCCAGTCGCACGTACTCGTCCGGGTCGGCGACCAGGTCGGTGTACGGATCGACCCGCACGTACGCGACCGTCGCTTGGGGGGCGAAGTACGCCGTCCCGGCGAGTTCGTAGTCGGTCAGGTTGGTCGCCGTCCCGCCGAGCGTCTCGAAGGTGAGCGTCAGCCCGGTGTCGGTGGCCGGGTCGGGGACGGTGCGGCGGAAGACGAACAGGCCGTCGTTCGACCCCTCCTCGTACGCGTCCCGACCCGCCTCGACGCTCACCAGCGGGACCGCCGGGGGCGGCGGGGGCGGGGGCGACCCGGTGACGGTGATCGGGTTGCCGCCGACGTAGTGCAGGTTGGCGAAGTGGCTGTCGCCGGTGTATGACACGTACCACGGGTAGGTGCCCGGCGGGAGCGGGCCGCCTGGCGACGAGGCGGTCAGGTTGAACACCGCGCGGGCCAGGCCGGTGGACACCGGGGTGAGGGTCAGGCTGGGGTTGCTGCCGAACCAACTGACCACCACCACCCCCGTCGGCGTCTGCACCCCGTTGCTCGGGTCCGAGTCGGCCACGTCCACGGTGACGGTGATCGCCCCGCCGCCGGGGACCGTCGAGGGGGACGCCACCGCCGTCACGGTCGGCACTTCGGGGTCGTTGCTGCCGGCCACGAACAGCCCGCCGGTGTACCCGCCGCCGAACGGGGTGTACGGACTCATCGGCGCGGGCAACTCCTTCGCCGTCGCCCCGCTGAACACCTTCACCGTGCCGGCCGTGCCCGCCCCGGTGCCGACGAAGATGTCCGCCTGGGCGTCGTCGTCCACGTACGCCACCGCCACCCGCACCCCGCCGGTGAACGCGGCGGGGAAGGGGGCGAAGTCCCGCACCAGGGTGCCGGTGGTGCCGCTGAACACCTTCACCCGCGACGGCCCGCCCGCCCCCGACCCGACGGCGATGTCCGCCACCCCGTCACCCGACACATCACCGGCCAGGTTGTCCGCACCCACACTCACCCCGCCGGTGAAGGTGGGGGCGAAGGCGTAGAAGCTGAGCACCTCGGCCGGCCCGCCGACCTTGTTCAGGTCGAACGCCTTGACGTGCGGCCCGCCCCCGGCACCCGCGCCAGTGATGACTTCCACCTTCCCGTCCCCGGTCAGGTCGGCGGCGGCGATGGTCGCCCCGCCCTGGAAGTGTGGGGCGTAGGCATAGAAGCTGGCGATCACCTGCCCGGTCCGCCCGCTGAACGCCTTCACGTGCGGCCCGCCGCCGGCGCCGGCGGCGGTGATCACGTCCGCCTGCCCGTCCCCGTCCACGTCCCCGCCGGCCACGTACACCCCGCCGCCGAACGCCGGGTCGTAGGCGTAGAAGCTGCCCAGCGGGCCGCCGATCAGTTCACCCGTCTTGCCGCTGTACACCTTCACGTGCGGCCCGCCGCCCGGCCCGGCGGCGGCGATCAGGTCGGGCATCCCGTCGTGGTCGATGTCGCCCGCCGCCACCCGCACCCCGCCGCCGAAGGAGCTGGCGAACGGCTGCTTCTCGAACGCCAACTCGCCCGTCTCCGCCCGGTACGCCCGCACGAGCGACAGGCCGCTCTCCGTGCCGGTGAACAACATCGGGATCGGGAGCGGGCGACCGGTGGGTACCACCCGCTCCTCCAGCGGGAGGAGGGCCAACCGGACGGGCTGAGAGGCGGGTGTGGGTGGGGGCGAGGTGAAGGCGGCCGGGCGGCTGAGCAGGTGGTCCCACACGCGGGCAAGGGCCGACCAGACCGGGCGGGCGAACGGGGTGCGACTCATGGCGGGCGTCCTTCCGGCCCCCGACCAGACCGGGCGGGCGAGGGGCGTGGGGGCACACGGCCGCCGGCGTCGTGCGGGCGGGCTGAGGGGAGGGGTGTCCGGACCGAAACGGCGTGCGGGCAGTTGAGGGGTGACGCTGTGGGATGGGAAGTTAACGGTTCGGCCTGAGCCGCACAACAGAAATCCGGGCAGTATTTTTTGACACACCGCCGGCAATGCCTACAACCGATTTGCAAACAAGAACTTGCGCCAAACACCTTCGACCGATTTTTCTCCCCATTCCCACTACCGGCGGCGGTCGGACCTCGTGAGTCGTCGCCACACGCCGAGTGACACCCCCACAGGGGCAATCCGAGACGCCGTCGCCCGACCGGCGCAACCGCTTCGCGGACAACCGTTTCGGATGTGGCTGCCCTCACCCGAAGACCGGCGCGAGTCCTCCCCCTACCGAATTGCGATCCGCCGGCGGAAGTAGACATGGATTCCGACATTTTTCCTACTCGCCGGTGAACCGCCGTTGTTCGCCCCGCGCACGCTCGCGGGTCCTTCCGGTCGATCGATACTCCAACCCCGCGCGCGGAATAGTCGGGCACCACGACTGACTTGGTTTTGTCAACCGCCCCAGGCGTTCACGCCCAGTGAAGGCCATCCGCGGCCGACGTTCCACTGGCAAACTCGGTTTAGAATACATGCCGTCGGTCTCAGCCGGGAACGGTGATCGACGGCCGAGGTTGACACCGAAAAGGTCGTGCCATGCGCCTCCGTTGTCCTTTTGGTCGCGTCCCACGCTCGAAGCCGAGCGTGCCCACCTCGACTACCTGCCCGAACTGCCGGAAGCGGGACGCCGTCGGGGTGCGGGCCGGCGGGTTCCTGTTGCGGTTCTGGTGCTGCAAGCGAGGATGCGGGTGGGCGTGCTGGCGCCCGCCCGCCCCGTGGCCCTGCTCGAAATGTCGGGGGCCGACCGTTTGGTCGGCATCGCGGTTGTCGGTCGGATGCTTCCGGTGCGGGCATCGGGAAAAGGTGGCCATTCCCGCCCTCTAACTTTGTGTAGCCGGCGGCACGAATCGCCGCCGTTGCTGTCACAATTCAGGGCAGTGGGGCGAGCGGCGGTGTCGCTCTTGGCGGGGGAAAAAAGGGTGCCGGCAACACCGGCGGCCCCGGCGAGGGAAAGAAGGGGTGGTCCGTTCACTCACACCATGCCGACCTGTCGGGTCGTTGCGGAGGGTGGAAATGGAGACCGAGAACCGACCGGCTGCGTGCGACAGGTGCGACGACAAGTTAATGGAAGTGGAACCTCCGGCGGTGGGCGACGGGCGGCGGCGGTTCGTGGACGCCTATGGGGAGTGCGGGGCGGTATCGCCGGCGGCGCGGCGGGCCGGCGTCCACCGGGCGACGGTGTACCGCTGGCTGGCCGGCCCCACGTTCGCCGCCGCGGTGCGTGCCGCGGGGACCGAGTTCTTGCGCCGGGTGCAAGCCAAAGCGCTGGCGGCGGAGTCGGAACGACGGCGGTGGCGGGCTGAGCGGGAGCGGGAACGGCACGCGATGCGGTGCCACCACCTGGCGCTCGCCCGCGCCACCAAGCGGGAGAAGAAACTCCGGGGTTGATTCCGGTGCGGCGGATTGATTAGTGTACTTGCGGACAGGTGGGAGTAATTACCCCGCCGTCGGGCGGTCGGTGGTCGGTGCCGTTGTTCCCACCGACCCCGACCGCCCGGCCCGTCCGGGAACAACGCACATGACCGACGCCGACCTCTCCGAGCGGGTTTGGGATCTCACACGTCGTGTCGCCGACCTCGTCGCCGACCTCCCTCCGGATGCCGACACGTTCCCGGCGATGTATATCCGCAACCGCCTCCGAGATACGCGGGAGGAACTGGGTCGCCTGATCGACGACCGCTACCGGGCGATGGCGACGACGGCCGGACTGAACACCGATGACCGCGAAGCGGTTCACGTGTACTACGCCCGGCTCGCCAAATCCGACCCCCGTGCCCACCTGCTCGGCTCGCTGCGCCACCTCCGCGCCACGCTGGGCGAGCGGGAGCGGTGGGCGCTATTCGTATTCGCAATCGGAGGCGAGTACAACGCCCGCCGGGGAGGGGAGGGGTTGCGGGAGGCGTTCGACGAGGCGAGCGACTTGGCCGAACGGCTCGGCATCGAACGGCCGGAGTACCCGGAAGACGAGCCGACCTACAACCGTGCCCGCAACCACTGGCTCCGCCTCCGCCAGTTCATCGACCGTATCGCCCCCGCCCCGCTGACCCCGTCGGCGGGAGGGGCCGACCCGCCGCCGTACTCCCCCACTGCCCAACCGCCCGCTGATCCGCTCAACGGGTTGTGCGAACTCGCCCACCGCCTGCTCCGCCTGCTCACTGGCGACCCGGCCGAAATCCCCCCCGACCCGGTGCCCGGAGGACACCCCGCCCGCCGGTTCAACTCGCTCGCCGACTCCCTCCGCGAGTTGGACGCCGCGGCGCTGGCCGAAGTCACCCGCCGGGCCGACTACGCCACCGCCGAGCGACTGGTGTCCCCGCTGACGGAGGCGTGCAACGCTGTGCTCGCCGGGTACATGGAGAACGCCCAGGCGTGCGTGCGGTGGGGCGTATGCCTCAGCATGACCCCGCCCAACCCCGCCCCGGCCGAAGACGCCGCACGGGAGCAGTGGGCGGTTTGGCAGACCGCCGCCGAACGAGACGCACGACGGCGGGCCACCGCTGCCGCCGGCGTCCGGGATGCGGCGGCGGCGCTCGAGCGGTTCGCCGCCGCCACCGCACCCGTTCCGGAGCCGGCGGATGAGGTGCAGGGTGGTAGCAGGTTGCCGCGTGAACAGCCGGAAGGCAGGCCGGCTCTGTTCGTCACCATCGGGCGACCGTGGAACCCCTCGGAGGACGGCCCGCGCCCGACGATCGACCAACTCCGCCCGCACCTGGACGAACGCCAGCAGGAACTTGTGGATCGCTTCCGGCGGGTGGGGCAGCACCTGCACGACCTCCTCGTGGTGGCGGTCGAAGGGTGCCCGCCGCCGGCCGGCTGGCGTGCGACGGACGACGCCGACGTGCGGGGGTGCATGCTCGCGCTGGCGGTGTGCCGTGACTTGGTGGGGCGGGCAGAACGGTATAGCGCTGATGCCGTCCATTCACTCCGGATCGAAGCCGGTGGGTGGATCTGCTCCCGCCTTCCCGGTGAGTTCCTCGACACCGACCCCCGGTTCGACATCCTCCGTCACGCCAACACCCTCCGCTTTCGCATCGCCGAGTACGTCGATTGGCTGACGGTGGCCGCCCGTGTCCGCGGCATCCTTGCGGCCGGGCAACTGCTGGGCGACTCGGCCGAGCGACAGTTGGGGTATGCCGTCGCCCCGACTCCGCCGCCCGCCGACACGGGCACGCCGGCCGGCAGGGGCAAGCGGCCGGGGAAAAAACCGCTCGAAGAGACGAACCCGGCGGTGTTGAACGTGTACCAGCAACTCCACACGGCAGACCGAACGTTTGAGCCGGAGGGCGGGTCGCGCAAGGGGAGGCGCGAGCGTCTTTTGCTCGAACTGCGCACCGCCCCCGAACACCGCCAGGTGCGGGAGGCGGTCGGAGACGCCGGCTTGATTCTCACCCCCGAATTGATTCAGCGGGCGGTGAAGTGCATCGAGAAACGCAACCGCAGTTGATTGCGTTCGGGTTCCGAATCACCTCCGCGGAACAGTTCCCCAATCTTTTCCCCGCCCCGTCCGACCGTAGCCCGTCAGGTCACTTCACGTCCTTCCCCGGAACCGGATTCGGGAACCATCCTCCACCACAATGGTTCTCGAATCGGGAGTGCATCACTTCCCCCGTTCGCGGCAATTCGTCGCACGCCGGGAGAACGTGACCGTGTCCACCCCCACCACCGCGGCCGAGAAAGGCGACGCCCTCGACCGCATCACCGTCGATCAACTCGAAGCCGAGCGCATCACCGGGCTGAGCTACAAGACACTCGAACGGCATCACAAGGCGGGTGAAGCCACAGGCCGGATCAAACTCGGCCGGCGGGTGTTGTTCGTCCGCGACGTGCTGGAAGCTTGGGTCAAGTCGAAGCTGTCCGCCAAATAACCCACCCACCTGAACACCTCGCCCGCCCGGAAACGCCGCGGGCCGACCCGGACCAGGGGTCGGCCCACGACGTGGTGACACCGGGCTGTCACCGGAGAACTCCGCCGATGAATCATACCCCCGACCCCGCCGCCCGCCAGCCGAACCTGTCGGCCGCCCACGTCCGCGAACTGGCCGCGAGCGGCATCACCCCTGAGGTGGCCGCCGCCAACGGCATCCACACCGAGACCGACATGAAGCGCGTCGGCCGGCTGCTCAACTGGTCCGGCGGCCGCGCGTTCGGCGACTGCCTGGTGTTCCCCTACTTCGCCGCCGACGGCACCCCCACCGGGTACGCGCGGGTGAAGCCGACGAAGCCGCGGACCAGCCGGCGGACGGACGACAAAGGCAAACCAATCAAGTACGAGGCGCCGAAGGGCCGCCCGAACCGCGCCTACGTCCCGGTGAACACCCGCCCGGCGGTGGCCGACCCGACGGCGGTGTTGCTGCTCACCGAGGGGGAGAAGAAGGCGGTGTCCGCCGACGCCCACGGGTTCCCCTGCATCGGGTTGTCCGGGGTGTGGAGCTGGCAGGCGAAGCGGGCGGTGGACGAGAGCGGGGTGAAGGTGGGCGAGCGGGAGCTGATCCCCGACCTGGCGGCGGTGGCGTGGGCCGGGCGGACGGTGGTCATCGCCTTCGACAGCGACGCGGCGACCAACGACCAGGTGCGGTTCGCCGAACAGGAACTGGGGAAGGTGCTGGGCGGGCACGGGGCGACGGCGCTGGTCGTGCGGGTGCCGCCGGCGGCCGACGGGGGCAAGCAGGGGGTGGACGACTTCCTGGTCGCCCACGGGCCGGACGCGTTCGCCTGCCTGGTGAGTGAGGCGCGGGCTGCGGACCGGGACACCGACCCGCGGCCCGAGATCACCATCGACACCGACGAGTACCGGGTGAACGACGAGGCGGCCGCCGCCCTCGCCCTCGAACCCGACCTGTTCCAGCGGGGCGGGCTGCTGGTGTACCTGCAGCAGCAGGGGGAGGACTCCGCCCCGGCCGCCGCCATCCGCCGCCGGGCCGGTTCCCCCGTGGTGCTGCCGCTGGTCAAGCCGCTCCTCCGCGAGCGGCTCAGCCGGTGCGCCCGCTGGCAGAGCGTGCGGGTGAGCGACGAGGGCGAAGTGTACTTCAAGGCCGAGCACCCGCCCGGCTGGTGCGTGGAGGCCGTCCACGCCCGCGGGCACTGGCCGCACGTCCGCCACCTGGAGGCCGTCGTCAACCACCCGGTGCTGCTGCCCGACGGGTCGCTCCTCACCCGCACCGGCTACCACCCGGCCAGCGGCATCCTGGCCGCCATCCCGCCCGACCTGGCGGTGAGCGTGCCGGACCGGCCGACCCCGGCCGAGGTGACGGCGGCGGTGGCCGCCCTGCTCGACCCGATCCGGGACTTCCCGTTCGAGACGGACGCCCACCGGGCCGCGTGGGTGGCCGGCCTGCTCACCCCGCTCGCCTGGTTCGCGTTCGACGGCCCGGCCCCGCTGTTCCTCATCGACGCCAACGTGCGGGCGGCCGGGAAGGGGCTGCTGGCGGACGTGGCGGCGCTGGCGCTCACCGGCCGGCGGTTCAGCGTGATGACGTACACGCACGACACCGAGGAGATGGAGAAGCGGATCACCACCCTGGCCCTGGAGGGGGAGCGGCTGGTGCTGCTGGACAACCTGGCCGGGGCGGTGGGGAACGACAAGCTGGACGCCGCCCTGACGGCCACCGAGTGGCAGGGGCGGGTGCTCGGGGTGAGCAAGACGTACAAGGGGCCGCTCCAGGTGGTGTGGTTCGGCACCGGGAACAACGTGGCCCTGCGGGCGGACACCTCCCGCCGCGTCTGTCACGTCCGCATGGAGAGCGCCGAGGAGCGGCCGGAACTGCGGACGGACGTGACGTACCCCGACCTGCGGGCGCACGTGCTGGCCCACCGCGGCCAACTGCTGTCGGCGGCGCTCACGGTGCTGCGGGGGTGGGTGGCGGCGGGGAAGCCGAAACACAACCTGCCCGCGTGGGGGAGCTACGAGCAGTGGTCGGGGGTGGTGCGGGAGGCGGTGGTGTTCGCCGGCCTACCCGACCCGGGGGACACCCGCGGGCAGTTGCAGTCGGCGTCCGACCGCGACGCGGCGGCCATGCTCGACCTGCTGGCCGGGTGGGAGAAGCTGGACACGGGCGGCGGGCTGACCGCGGCCGAGGTGGTGGCCAAGCTGAGGGATGAGAAGGACGCGGCCGACTGGCTGCTCGACCTGCGGGCGGCGGTCGAGGAGTTGTGCGGCAAGCTGGACGGGCGGGCGCTGGGGAACAAGCTGCGGCACTTCAAGCGGCGGAACTTCAACGGCAAGATGATCGACGCCCCGCCGGGCGGGAAGCACGCCAACCGCTGGCGGGTGTTCCCGGCCGGCGGGTGCTCGGACCGGACGCGGCCCCCGGACCCCCCGCACCCGCCCTCACCGCCCCCGCCGGCCGGGGGTGAAGGGGGTGAACGGGGTGAAGTTCCCCCCAACACAGAAGGCGCGTCCGCCGGCAAGCGGAGGTACGTCCCCAGCGGCAAGTACACCCGCCGCGAGCGGGCGAGCGGGTCGGCCGGGGGGACTTCATGACCGCCGCCGAACTGCTCGCCGCCTTGCGGGATGCCCGATTTGCCCCCGGAGTCGGGGGCACGGAACTTGTCTTCACCGCCGATCCGCCCGACGCGCTGACCGGACCTCTGGAAGTCTTGCGGTCGGGCCTCGTGGCTGCCATCGCGGGTCGAAACTGGTGGGGTTGCGACTCCCGAACCGGCCGGTCCGTCCTCCTCGACCCCAAGCAACGCATCCCCCACAACGTCGGCTTGCTCGGGGTCGAAGGGGAAGCAGGTTGGGATCGGATCGACCCCCAAGCGTTCCTCGACTTCCCCGAGTTGTTCACCGAGTCGAACGACACGAAACCGCCTCGAAGTCGCCGGCGGGCGAAATCCCCCTCCGGTGTTTGACCTGTCCGAACACACCGCGTACCCTCGACCCACACGGAGAGAATGAGCATGGCCAGCATCAGCAAAGACGCCAACGGCAACATCTGCATCCAGTTCGTCGGCGGCGACAAGAAACGCCGGTCGGTGCGCCTCGGGAAGATCAACCAGAAGACGGCGAACGAGATCAAGTTGAAGGTGGAACACCTGAGCGCCCTGGCCGTCTCCCGTTTGCCGATGGACACCGACACGGCCAGGTGGATTGCCGACATTGGTGACGCGCTCGCCGCCAAACTCGCCGCCGTGGGGCTGATCCCCGAGAGGCAGTCGGCCAGGCTGGGGGCGTTCCTGAACGAATACCTCGACCGCCGGCGGGCGGACGGCTCGAAGCCGGCCACCGTCGTCACCATCGAGCGGGTGGTGATCGACCTGAAGGCGTTTTTCGGCGACGAGACGGCGTTGCGGGGGATCACCGTGGCCGACGCTGAGCGGTTCAAGGAAGGGTATCACCGGCGTGAGTTGGCCGGCGCGACCATCACCCGGCGGCTGAAGAACTGCAAGATGCTGTTCGACCACGCCCGCCGGCTGAAGCTCATCAACGAGAACCCGTTCACCGACGTGAAGGGCAAGAACCACAACCCGAGCGAGCGGCGGTTCTACCTCGGCGAGGCTGACACCCGGAAGCTGATCGAACACGCCAACCCCACTTGGCGGATCATCGTCGCCCTGGCCCGGTTCGCCGGCCTGCGGTGCCCGTCGGAGGTGCTGTCACTGAAGTGGGCCGACGTGGACTTGGCCGCCGGGCGGATGACGGTACCCAGCCCGAAGACCGAACACCTCGAAGGCAAGGCCTACCGGGTCGTGCCCGTCTTCGCCGCCCTCCGCCCGCACCTGGAAGAGGCTTTCGAATTGGCCGAGCCGGGCGAGGTGTACGTCATCGGCGGTTCGCAAGGAGCCGGCTATCGGGCGACGACGCAGAAGCCGGGCGGGTGGGTGAACACCAACCTGCGGACCACTTTCGAGAAACTGATCAAGAGGGCCGGTCTGGTGGCGTGGCCGCGTCTGTTCCACAACCTGCGGGCGAGCTGTGAGACGGACCTGATGCAGAATCACCCCATCCACGTCGTCACCGCGTGGCTGGGGAACACGCCGAGGATCGCACTCGGTCACTACCTGCAAACGCTGGACACCGACTTCGAGAAGGCCGTCACCGGCGGTGCAAAAGGCGGTGCAAAAGGCGGTGCAGTGGCGCTGCAAAACGCGGTTCAATCAGAAGCGGACAGCGGCGGACGAGACCGGACGGACCTCGCGCCAAACCCTGAAAACGTGGGCGATTCGTCGTTTCCGGTCTTACCCCGTCCGCTAGTGTCCGATTGTTTAGGTGGGCGAGGCGGGACTCGAACCCGCACGCGGTTGCCCGCAGGGGATTTTAAGTCCCCGGTGTCTGCCATTCCACCACTCGCCCGGCTTCGCAAGTAGCAAGTGTCAATTAGCAAGGAGCAAGGGAAGATCAAGCTGTCTGCTTTTCCTTGCTCATTGCTCCTTCTCACTTACTACTTCCGACTTATGTGTGCCGCAGCGCCTCGATCGGGTCCAGTTTGGCCGCCCGCCACGCCGGGTACAGGCCGAACACCACCCCCACCCCGATGCTCACCAGCACCGACAGCAGGATCGGCTCCCAGGTGAGCGCGGCCGGCTGGCGGATGTCCGCCCACCCGACGCTCACCATCCACCCGGTGAGCGGCGGTACCGCCAGCACCATCACCAGCCCGACGGCCATGCCGGCCAGCCCGCCGACGAGCGTCTGCACCACCGCCTCTACCAGGAACTGGGTGATGATGTCCAGTTGCTTCGCCCCGAGCGCCCGGCGGATGCCGATCTCGCGGGTCCGCTCGGTCACCGTCGCCAGCATGATGTTCATGATGCCGATGCCGCCGACCAGGAGCGAGATGGCGGCGGTGAACGCCAACTGGCTGTTGGAGCGGTCCTGCGACCGTTCGGCCTCTTCCAGCCGGTCGAGCGGCACCGTCACCGCGTAGTCCTCCCGCATGTGCTCCTGCCGCAGGATGTCCTTGATCGAGTTGCCCACCGCCTTCACCCGCGCCCGCCCCTCCCGCGTGTTGAAGTCGGCGTCCACCGTCATCGTCACCTGGGAGAACGCCACCTCCTCCCCGCTGCGGGAGCCGGCGGTGCGGAGGATGACCGTCTTGCCGATCCGCACCACCGCCGTCTCGATCGGGATGTAGATGTCGTTGTTGAAGTCCTCGGCCGCCTGGCTGCCCCCGCTCCCGCCGGTCGGCATGCGGTCGGCCACCACCCCCACCACCCGGTACTCCTGCCCGCGGATGACCACGCTCCGCCCGATCGGCTCCTCGAACGGGAACAGGCGGTCGGCCACCGTCGCCCCGAGCACGCACCGGTTCAGCCGCTCGAACCCGTCGTCGTCGTCCAGGAACCGCCCGGCCGCCATCGTCAGCTTGTTCACCTCCGGGTACGCGTCGGTGGTGGCCACCAGCCGCCCGTTGCACGAGCGGTCGTTGTACCGGAACTCGGACGGGAACACCCGCATGGGCACCATGAGCGAGATGCTCTCCCCCAGGGTGCGGAACCGCTCCAGGTCCTTGATGGTCAGCCCGTATTTGAGGACAAACGAGCGGGACGAGGTGGCGCTCTCGTCCGGCGGCTTGACGCTCCGCACCACGATGTTCGTCGCCCCCTGCCGCTTGATGTCCTCCAGGGCGTCCCGCTTGGTGCCCTCGCCGAACGCCATCAGGCTGATGACCGCCGCCGTGCCGATGATGATGCCCAACACCGACAGGAACGCCCGCAGCTTGTGCAGCCACAGACTCCGCACCGCCAGGCGGATGCTGCGGACCACCTTGGCCAGGGGCGAGCCGTGTTCGTGCGGGACGGGCGGGAGTGCGAAGAAGTTCATGCGGCAAGCGGCGGCGGGAGGATGCGGACATTGTAGCCGACGGGCGGAATAAACGCCGGGCGGAACGGGTCGGAGAAGGCGGGATGTCTCGGTGGCCGACCGGAAGAGGCTGGCATGAAAACCGTCATTCGTGTCGCATCAGGAGTCATCGGGGGAATTGGAACCGCCTTCATCTTGTACTCGTTACTCGTCGGCTACGCGTTCGCCACGATGTGCCCACCGGGCCTCGCCCCAGCGGATCGCTGGTTGATGATCCTGGAGCGAATCTCCGGTCCGCAAGAGCTGGTCGCACTTGGGGTGATCTACACCGTGCTGAACACGTTCCTGTTCCTGTGTGTGAAGGCAAAGGCCAACCCGCCAACGTTCTGGGTGAACACCGTCCGACACCTGCTCGTGTCGTCACTGCTCACGCCGGCGTTGATCTTCATGCTACTGGTGCCGTTCCTGCTCAGGTCCGAGTGAGAGTTCTGGGACCTCACCCCCCGGCCCCCTCTCCATGCCATGGAGAGGGGGTGTTCAACCCCACAACTTCCCGTGTTCGCCGCGAGCAACGCGAGCGCCAACCGCATCTGGCGCTCGCGTTGCTCGCGGCGAAGATCAGGAACGTCATCCCCATGAACACCCCCTCTCCATGGCATGGAGAGGGGGCCGGGGGGTGAGGTTCCATCCCTCACCCGCGTAACGCTGCTGTAACCCGCGGGTTAGCCGGGCGGTTCACGCTCA
>CAYMHO010000002.1:81527-82762 GCA_964390195.1 uncultured Fimbriiglobus sp.
CCTCACCCGCGTAACGCTGCTGTAACCCGCGGGTTAGCCGGGCGGTTCACGCTCATCTCCTCGGTAGCGGTCCTCTCACCGCCACACACAGAGGGATGACGATGAACCTGCGGAAGTGGCTCGCGGCGGCCGCCGTCGCCGCCGGCACCAGCCTGACCGGACTCGCCGCCGACCCGGTCGCCAAACTCCCCGAACCGTCGCTGCTCACCTTCGGCACCCTGCAAACCATGCCCGAGGCCGACGCGAAGGCCAAGTGCGAACGCTGGCTGAACGACGTGAACTGCAAGTTCGACCGGCCGGCGTTCGCTGCCGTCTGGGTGACCGACCGGAGCGTGACCGAGAAGACGCTCGCCAGCATCGCCCTGGGCAAACCCGACGCCCGCAAGCTGCTCGACGACGCCCGCGACATCACCGCCGACGCGCCGACCGCCGTACCCGCCGTCATCGCCGACGAGACGGACCCGTTCGTGAAGGCGAACCTGGGCGCCGCTTACGCCCGGGCGCTCGCCGGCAAGAAGGTGTACGAGGAGGCGCTGCTGGCGGTGAAGGGCGTGAAGGCCGAAGACGTGGTCGATCCGTCGTCGTTCCTGTTCTTCAAGGCGGTCGCTGAGCACAACCTGGCCGGGTATCAGAAGGCGAAGAAGGCGGACGCCGTCGGTTCGCTCACCCGCCTGCTGGACGACACCTCCGACACCCCGGATCGGTACAAGATGGTGGCGACGTTGATGTTCTTCGACCTGCAGAACTGGTCGAAGGACGAGAAGGACCTGGGCAACATCGGCAAGCTGATGGACAGCTCGGGGCGGCGGTTGGACCTGGCCCGCGGCGGCCAGACGACTCAGGACATCCAGAAGCGGATCCTCTTCCGCCTGGACGAGAAGATCAAGGATCTCGAGAACCGCGACCGCGGCGGGCCGGAAGGCGACGGCCCGCCGTCCGACCGCCGTGGCGAGCGACCGAACAACCCGGCCCCCCGCAGCGAGTTGCCGGGCGGCAGCAGCGAGGGCAAGGTGAACGCGAAGGAACTGGAGGCGATCGCCAAATTGTGGGGCACCCTGCCTGACTCGGAGCGGATCAAGATCGCCCAGCGGATGGTGCAGGAGGCCCCGGCGAAGTACAAGGCGTACGTCGAGGAGTACTTCAAGGCGCTGCAGAACAGCACCAAGTGAACACACCCGAACGAGCCGCGACCGCGAGGGAGCGGGTGTTGAATCACCCGCTCCCTCGCGGTCGCG
>CAYMHO010000003.1:0-77066 GCA_964390195.1 uncultured Fimbriiglobus sp.
GTCGAGCAGAAGGACTTCAACCAGGACGGCGCCCGCCGCGGGCACCACGAGGTGATGATGCGGGGCACGTTCGCCAACGTGCGGCTGAAGAACGCCCTGGTGCCGGGGGTCGAAGGCGGGGTCACCCGACACCTGCCGGACGGCCAGCCAATGAGCATCTTCGACGCGGCCATGCGGTACAAAGCCGAGGGCACCCCGCTGGTGGTGATCGGCGGGAAGGAGTACGGCAGCGGGAGCAGCCGCGACTGGGCGGCAAAAGGGACCAACCTGCTCGGGGTGAAGGCGGTGATCGCCGAGAGCTACGAGCGGATCCACCGCAGCAACCTGGTGGGCATGGGGGTGGTGCCGCTCCAGTTCAAGGCCGGTGACAGTGCGGTGTCACTCGGGCTGACCGGCGAAGAAGTGTTCGCCATCGACGGGCTGGTGAACGGGCTGACGACCAACTTCGCCGGCGGGAAGGAGTTGACCGTGCGGGCGGCGAAAGCGGACGGCACCGAGACCACCTTCCAGGCCGTCTGCCGCATCGACACCCCGCAAGAGGTGCTGTACTACCAGCACGGCGGCATCCTGCCGTACGTACTGCGGCAACTGCTCGGGGCGTGATACCCGCCCCAGTGACTCCGACTGCGCCCCGAACGACTGCGAGGGATCGTGATGGCAGGTCCGAACGGATTCGGTGACCCGACACCGCTACTCCTGTGGCTCCTCGCCATCCTCGGCGCGGCGTGCGTGGGCGTGATGGTGTTCGTGGTCGTCCTGATTCTGTTCAACCTGACGCTCGCGAACACCCTCCGTCAGGTTCACCCGGTCCACCGCCGAATGCAGCCGTCGCTGGTGTGGCTCGACATGATCCCGGTCGTGAACGTCGTCTGGGGGGTTCTAGCTGTGCACTGGGTGTCGGCTTCATTGAAGAGCGAGTTCATCCGGCGGGGCGATCACCGGCAAGGGTCGCGCTACGGGCTGGTGACCGGACTGGTCGGTCTGATCGGTCCGGTGGTCACAGGACTGGCGTACTGGCTCGCCTCCCAGCTCCAGGTGTGGCCTTCGACGCAGAACTTCATCGGGATGTTGCTGGCGGCGAGTGGTATCGTCGCGGCGGCGTCATTCGTAGTCTACTGGGTCCGAATGGCTCACTACGGATTACGCCTCAAGGACGACTCGCCAGAACCACCTCCGCCACTGGCTCGCCGGGTGAACTGAGTGAACGGGCGTTCGGACTCGATACGGTCAACAAGGACGCGGAGCGTGACCGATGACTGACGCCTTTCACGCCGTCGCCCGCGGTCTGCGGGTCGCCCACGCCGGCTACCTGCTCACCTGCTGGGGGGCCACGTCCGCCGGCATCCTGATCTGGATCATCAGCAACACCTATTACGGCCCCGATTACATGCGGCTCGTCCTGTGGGGCGGGTTCTGGTTGAACGTGTCGATCGGGGTGGGCGGGGTGGTGACGGGCATCGTCGGGCGGGTCAGGTGCCTGCGGACCCCGCCAGAGTTCCCGGCCGTCCGCGGGCGGGCCATCGCCGCAGTGGTGTTGGAGGGGAGCGGCTGGCTCAGCGGGTTCGCCGGCGCCGGGGTGGGGATCGCGATGGGATACCGCTACCTCCCCCAGGAGCCGTGGGTGTTACTCATCGGGGGCATCTTCTCCACCCTCCTTCTGCTCGGCGGGCGAATCCTCTTCCTGCGGTTCCTGCGGGTACTGGCACGGGTGGTCGAGGACAACACCACCGCCCGGCGGGCCGACTACTCGCTCGCCCTGTTCCTCGCCGACTGGGGGGCGGGGCTGCTCGGGGCGGGCATCGCCGCCGCAGGGAGCGCGCTCAGTTCGTACCAGTTGTCCACCCCGCTGGCGTTCTTCGTGTGGATCCTGACCGGCATGAGCGGGCTGGCCGGGCTGGTGCTGTACGACCGCGTACTGGGTGGGCTGACGAAGTCGGTGCGGGCGTTCGCCGACGACCACCGGGATGACGAGGAGGAGCGGTATCGGTCGCGGGAGGATGCAGGCGACTCACCAGAGGGTGAGGACTGACCGCGAGCGTTTCGGGCGTGTGCTAAAGACTCCTGGGGCCGCAACACCACAAGGAGTCACACCATGCCGTCGTGGAACCGCAACGTGTCGGTCGGCCTGCGGATGTCCTCGCTCGGCCTGTGGGCACTGACAACCGCCGCCGTCCTGACCGTCGCGATCGGCCTGCTCTCCGCCATCACATATCGGGAGTACGGACCCAGGCTCGGGTACGGCTCGGACGTCGAAGACGCCGTCATCGAACTCACACGGGGGGGCATGTACGGATGCCTGGCGGCGGCGGGCGTGGGGCTGGTGCTCGGCGCGTTCGGCCGTTACTGCTGTCTCAGAGCGTCGATGACGGACGGCACGGCCGTCGCCCGCATCAAGCTGGCGACCGTGCTCGAAGTGTCCAGCTTGCTCAGCGGGGCGGCACTCATCGGGGTGTCCTGGCTCGGGACGAAGGTTATAGGCCCGTTGCCGCATCTGGTCGAAACCACTTGGGCGCTGTTCACCGGCATCGCCGCCTACCTCGCCCGCGTGCAGTTCCACCTGTTCCTCCGGACGCTGGCCCTGCACTTCGCCCCTCCGCTGATGGCCGAGGTGAAAGCCGTCAGCCGGTTGTACCTGTACGTGCCGGGCGGGTTCATCGTGGCGATCGGCGTAGCCGCGGCGGGCAACTTCGTCAACTCGTCCGACGAACTTCCGGTCTACGAAGCGGGTGGCCGACTGTTGGCCTGGCTGATCGCTACGGCAGCCACCGTGTTCGGGCTGTTCATGGCGTGGCGGTGGGGCGGGTTGCTCGGCGAATTGCGGAAGGGGGTGATGCAGGCCGAAACTGACGAACTGCTCGCCGGCGCGGACGACGACCCCGACCGCGAGTACCGCGCCCGCTACCTCGCCTCCACCCCGCCCCCGGCCGGCTCCCTTGAGTCGGCCGAACGAGCGTGACGACGACGCCACTTCCTGATACGACAACTCCCCCCGCGGCATTTCGCCGGGAACACACCGATACCGTCTGCCCCAGCAGGGCGGACCAACCCCTGTCCGGAGACCGCCCATGACGTTCGCGGAGATGGTACCCATTCTGGCCCAGGCGGGCGGTGGCGGAGGTGGTGGCGGAGGTGGCGGCGGCGACGCGGCAGCCGCACTCGGCATGATGGCCTGTTACATGGTCGTGCTCGTCGCGGCCATCGGGTTACAAATCTTCTTCCTGCTCACCCTCTACCGAGCCCTGAACGCCTGTTCTCCAGAAAACCGCACGATGGAACCGGGTCAGGTGTGGCTGTCGCTGATCCCGCTGGTCGGGATCATCTTCGTGATCATGGCCATCTTCAAAGTGCCGGACTCGCTCGCCAACGAGTACCGCGACCGTGGCATGCGGTCGGACGACGACTTCGGAAAAAATTACGCCTTGTGGTACATCATTGGGGCGTTTCTGTGTGGTCCGGTCGGCCTGATCTTCTGGATCATGTACTGGATGACCATTTCCAAACACACCAAGGCGCTGACAGGCGGAGGGGCCGGCAGCCGGGAGTACGACGACGAGGGTGAACGCCCGTCCAAGCGGAAGTCGAAGTACGCCGATGAGGACGAGGACGATCGCCCGTCCAAGCGTCGCCCTCGTGACGACGACGAGGATGAAGGCGACCGCCCGTCCAAGCGTCGCCGCCGCGACGACGACGACTGAGCCTCGCCCACCGGACCGGTTCCCACGGCGTCTGCACGATGACTTCGAGCTGGCGAACCGTGGGGACCGGCCTGCGGCTGACACTGATCGGCGCTCAGGTCATCGGGTGGTCGCTCGCCGCCGCGTTCGCACTCGTGTGCGGCGGCGCGGGGGTGCTCAGCGGGTTCGAACTCGGCCCGCTCGCCGGGTGGCTGTTCGGCGGTCTCTTCTTCACCACTCTCAGCACTGTTGTACTCGGTCGGGTTCTCTGTGCCGTCGGGCGGTGGGTGTGCCTGGCCACCCCGCCCGAGGCGACCACCGCCCGTGCCCGCGTCCGCCTCGTGGTCGTCCTGGAAACGTGTGGCCTGCTGAGCGGACTCACCACGATCGGACTGGCCTTCTCCGGCCTGCCGATCCCGCCCGAACTCGGCCTCACCGGGATGGGCTTCTGTGTGGTCACGACGGTGTCGGCTCGGGTCATGTTCTTCCACTTCGCACGTGCGGTGGCCGATTGCATCGCCGTCGATTCGACCGCACAAGACGCTCTGCGGTTGTTCCGCGTATCCCTCGTCGCGGTCGGGGCGGTGGTGGTCGGCAGTTTGCTCCTCGCGCTGGGGAACTCTCTGTCCGTCGGCGATGTGGACCGGATCCCGCTCCGCGCCCTGTCGTGCGTGGCCGTCGGGTTGTTGCTCGCCGTGGCCTTTTTCCTCGGGTTGTACCTGCTCGCCGGCCATTTCATGCTGACCGCCGACTTGCGACGACACCTCTCCCGATACACTCCCCCGCCGGCGGACGACGACCCGGACCGTGACTATCGTGAGCGATATTCAGCCACCCACGACCCGACCGACTGATCCCGAAACCGGGGTGATCCCATGACATTCGCCCAGGCCGGCGGTGGGGCCGGCCCGTCCGACGAACTGATCCTGATCGTCGTGCTGGTGGCGTGCGGCGTCACCCTCGTCATCTGGCTGGCCGTTTACCTGCTCTTCCTGATGACCCTCTCGCGGGCGCTGCGGGAGTGCCACCCCCGAAACCGGAGGATGGAGCCGGGGCAGGTGTACCTGAACCTCATCCCGCTCGTCAGCCTTGTGTGGCGGTTCAACACCGTCAACGCCCTCACCTACTCACTCCGGGAGGAGTTCGCTGACCGCGGGCTGCGGCGGCAGGGCGACTACGGGAACGGCCTGGGCACCGTCTATGCCACCCTCGCGGTGTGCGTGTTCGTCCCCTACGTCGGCGGCCTGTTGTGGATCGCCTCGGCGGTGGTCGGCGTCTTCTACTGGGTCAGGATCGCCGGTCTGCTTCGGACCCTCCGCGAGTCGGAGAGCCACGGCGACGACGAGGACTGGGAGGCCCGCGAGCGGTACTACGACGACCGGGACGACGAAGAGCGGGAGGATCGCCGCCGCCGGCGGCGGTCGCGGTACGACGACGAGGACGACGAAGACGACCGCCCGCGACGGCGGCGGTGGCGGGACGACGACTGACTACGCCGCCCGGTGAGTCTCGTCGGCCGGCACCACCTGCGGGGCCGGCGGGGCCGCCTCCCGCGGGGCGGTGTTGATGGCGTACTCGATGACGGTCAACGGCCCCCGCTTCACCTGCTTGTAGATGCGGCCGACGTACTCGCCCATCACCCCGAAGAACAGCGCGTTGAGGCTGGTGGACAGGAGGATGAGTACCGCCAGGGTAGTGAACCCGGGCGGCCAGTCCTGCCCGGCGATGAAGTGCCCGACGATGTACACGATGATGAGCACCACCGCCAGTACCGACGCCCCGACCCCGACGTAAGTGGCCATCTGGAGCGGCACCACCGAGTGGTTCAGGATGCCGTCCAGGCCCAACCGCACCAGGTCCTTCAGCCCGAACTTGCTCTCCCCTGCCAGCCGCGCCTGCCGGTCGTAGGCGAACCCGATCTGCTTGAACCCGAGGGTGGCGATCGCCCCGCGGAGGTACGGGGTGGCGTCGTCCAGCTTCCGCAACTCCTCCACCACCCGCCGGTCGACCAGCCGGAAGTCGCCGGCGTCGAGCGGCAGCGGCTGCTCACTGAGCATGTTGATCAGCCGGTAGAACACCTTCCGCATGACGCCGATGGTGAACCCCTCCTTGCGGCGGCGGCGGACGCCGAACACCACCTGGTGCCCGGCCTCCCAGTGGTCGAGCATCTGCGGGACCAGCTCGGGCGGGTCTTGCAGGTCGCAGTCGAGCTGCACCACCGCGTCCCCGTGTGCGTGCAAGTAGCCGGTGAGGATGGACCGCTGGTAGCCGAAGTTGCGGGAGAAGCGGAGAACCCGCACGTTCGGGTCGGACGCGGCCAACTCGGTGAGCAACTCGAACGTGCGGTCCGAGCTGTGGTTGTCGGTGAACACGTACTCCCAGCGGTAGCGGTCCGCGAGCGGGGCCATCACCCCCTGCACGGTGTCGTACAGCCGGCGGACGTTCGCCTCCTCGTTGAACACCGGCACGGCGAAGGAGATCAGCTTGCGGGTGTCGGTGTGCACGGGCAACTCCGGTACGCGTGGGCAAGTCATTGGCCGTTCCCGGTCATTGGTCTGGGTTCGGGGGCGAGTGAGAACCGGTGGAGACAGAACACCACCGTCCGGGCCGGCGAGACCGACTTCTCGCCGTCACACCGGAAGCGGATCACACTCGCCCCAGGTGGGAACTCGAAGGTTCGTCCGAAGTTCGCTCCGGCGGGTAGCCGCAGCACCTCGTCCCCGCCCGACCAGGCCACCTGGAGGGAACATGGCGCGGGGGCGAACGGGGCAGCGACGAACGTCATCTTGAGGCGTCGGGCGTCGGGTGTCGGGTTCAGTACCGCGAGTGTGCTTTCCGCGTTCGACCAGCGGAACCGATGGGTCGGATCGGTCGGGCTCGTCTCCTCGAAGGAGAACCCGCCCTCCCAACGCAGGATCGGCTCACCGGTCGCGGGTGAGACACTCAGCCCGTGGACCGCGAACACGACTGTCCGCACCGGGTGGACGTGGGGCGGGGCGTCGCACCGGAACCGGAGCAGGTTAGGCCCGGGGAGGAGATCGAACTCCTGCTCGAACACTCCCGGCACGATGGACACCGGAATGGTGTCGTCGAACCCTGGTCCGGTCACTCGTAGCGCGCCCGGCCCGGTGGCGGCCACGGTGGTGAACCGCACCCGCACCCGTCGCGGCTCGAACGCCGTGTTCACCAGACGGAGGTGCCCCTCGGCCTGCGACCAACGGAAGGTGCGGCAACCGGGAAGGCTACTCGGTTCTTCGAACGAGAACCCGTCCCCCCACCGGACGGCCGGGGCGAGTCTCGGGTCCTGTTTTCGCCTCTCCCACTCCTCCGGGGTGGGCACCGGGGTGCCGTCGGCCTCCCCCGGATCGACCAGGGCGGCCTCGGCAGAGATCTCCTCCGCGGACAGACACCGAGACAAGACCCGCCACCGGCGAATCTGCCCGCGGAACTCCCGGCCGCCGGCGGGGAGGTCGCCGACGCGGATCATCTCGTCGGACTGCCGGATCTGCAACCCGGCGGTGGGGCAGTCGGCCACCCCCCGGCCGTTCACGAACGCCCTCGCCCGGTGGGCGTCGATGACCACCGACACATGGTTCCACCGGCCGGACAGGACCGGCATGGTGAGTGACGGCCACCACCGCTCGCCGTCCGCCGTCACCAGCGTGAGGGTGCCCGGTTGGAGTTGAACCAGGGAGAACCCGGATGCCCCGTCGAGGGCTTGGTTGCTGAGAACAACGGCGTACGGCTGCTGGTCGGCGGACGGGCGGACGACCACCTCCAAGGTGATCGGCGGGACCAGGCCGACCGGCAACAACCGCGGTCCGTCCGACAGGGGGACATCACGAAAGTGTGCCAGGGACTGTCCAACTTCCCCGACCGCCAGCCCGTGGACGGGCGAAACCGGTCGGTACTCCCACACCTCACCCTGGTCGCACCGGGCGACGAACTCGAAGAGGTGCAGTTCCAACTGGCGTAGCGTGGAGCGGTGCAGCCGGACCAGCAGTTCGTCATCGACCGTGTACCCGCGATCGACGAACAGCTTGGTCCCCCGGCCCGCCGCGAACCGCCGGTTCACTTCGGCCACGTCCGCCGTACGGAGCATCTCGTTGAACGAACACGGGGCGATCGAACTAGTGCCTGTTCGGTGGTGAAGGACACCATCCCGGATGGAGAAGATGAACACCTCCTCACCAGGTTCGGCGTGCCGTCGGATGAACTCCGCGAATCGCCCGGTCGAGTCATCCTCCCCCTGGCTGCTCTTGTCCGCCGACAGCCGGTCGATGTCTGGCAGCCGGACGGGGATGCCGACGGCCGCCCCGAGGAGGGTCCACAGGATCATCCCGGCGGCAGTCAGGTGGAGCGGGCGGAGGAGCCGCCTGGGGCGGGACACGAGTTCGTCCAACAGAACAGCCGCGAGTGGGAGCGCCGGCCAGGCCGCGAGGAACAGAACAAAGGGGTGGCTCCGTCCCTGGTAATACGCGAACCCGGCAATCCCGAGGACGGACAGGACGAATGCCGCCTTTGCCCGCGGGGAGACATCCCCGGCCAGGGCCGATCGGACGGCGAAGTAGAACCCGCTCAGGTATACGACCGCGACCGGGACCCACGTGCCCGGGAACGGCATCGGCAGCATGAAGAAGCCGGTGAGGTAGAAGACCCGCTGGAACACCAAGAGGCGGCCGAGGTCGGGCACCGCCCCGTAAGCCAGGAAGACGGCCCCGACGTAGGCGGTGACGACCGCCAATACAGCAGCGGCGGCCGCCAGGATGTCTCTGCCGATGACACGCACCGCATTCCAACCGGGTCGGCGGGCGATTGCGTGCAGCGCCCTCCCCCCGAACCACGCGACCGCAGCCGGCACCCCGGCGTCGAGGTTCCACAGCAGTCCGACCGCCAGCCCGAGGAGCGTCAACCAGTACCACCTCCGAGAGGTGTGGTGGTACGTGTGGACGGCTGACGCGAACGCCAACATGGGGAACAGGATTCGGAGCGGGCGGTACTGGAAGTACACGTCCAGCCCCAACAGGTACATGGGCATCAGCCAGTTGAAAAAGACCACGGCGAGGCAGCCAAGTAACGCGATCCATGGGTTTCGGCACACCCTCACCAGCCCCGCCCATACGGCCAAGTAGCTCGCCGCCGTGAGGGCGGCAAACACCAATGAAACCGCCCCCACGTCCAATCCGGCCAGTCGGAAGAACGGGCCGAGGAGTTGGGGGTAACAGCCGTACTGGTTGGCCGAGTCCACCAGCAGCGGACGGCCTTGGTGGACGCCGACCATTGCGGAGAAGAACGCATTGAAATGGTAGGACGAGGCGGTCGGATGCCTCTCGTCGAACAGCGACACACGGACCACCCACACGGCCGTCACCAGCATCACCGCCCACCCGGTCCACCGCACCCACCGGGCCAGTCGGTGCGGCCAGAAACAGCCCGCGATCGCCAGCAAGAACAGGGGGACCGCGAGGACCGGGTGTTGGTGGCCGAAGTGGTGGCTCACGTGGTACCATTTTTCCCCGGCCAACGCCGCCCAACACCCTGCCACTAGGCCGACGGCCAGCACCCCTTCGGCCGCCAGCCGTCCGGCCACCGCCCACCGCCCACCGCCCCCGTCCCACCGCCGTGTGAACCACGCCAGCCCGAACAGGCCGGCGGGCAAGATCGCCACGGCCAACAGGTAGGTCAACCGCTCGGCCGGTTCGGGGCGGGCGGTGGACGGCTCGATCAACTGGGCCTGCTCCGGACCAACCGCCCCAGCCGCACGGTCGTTGGCGATGAGGAAGTAGCCGATTGGGGTGAACGCACCCACGACCAACAGAATCGCGACGGCACCGCGGAGCATTGGCAACCCCTCAAACCCGACGAGGGCAATACCGGACGGGCGGCGGGCCTACCCGGCCGCCGATTTCGGAAGCGACCGTCGGCCGGCGCCGGCCAACGCGTCCTTCAGCGTCGTCGCCACGAACGTCAACATCTCCTCCGTCAGTCCGGGGTACACGCCCACCCAGAAGGTGTTGTTCATCACCCGGTCGGTGTTCGTCAGGTCGCCTACCACCCGGTGCGGCACCCCCTTGTACGCCGGTTGGCGGAGCAGGTTGCCGGCGAACAGCAGGCGGGTGCCGATCTTGTTCGCCTCCAGGTGGGCGATCACGTCATTCCGGCTGACCGGGCAGTTGTCGGTCAGCGTGATCGGGAAGCCGAACCAGGACGGGTCGCTGTGCGGGGTGGCCTTCGGCAGGATGAGCTTATCCTGGGCGTCGTCGAGCAGCCTGGTGAGGGTGGCGAAGTTCTCGCGGCGGCGGCGGATGAACTCGGGCAGTTTGGTCATCTGAGCCACGCCCACCGCCGCCTGCATGTCGGTCGCCTTCAGGTTGTACCCGATGTGGCTGTACGTGTACTTGTGGTCGTACCCCTCGGGCAGGTCACCGAGCTGCCAGCAGAACCGCTTGCCACACGTGTTGTCATGACCGGGCGGGCACCAGCAGTCGCGGCCCCAGTCGCGGAACGACTCGAGCAACTTCTTCAGCAGCGGCGAGTTGGTCATCACCGCCCCGCCCTCACCCATCGTAATGTGGTGGGCCGGGTAGAAGCTGCACGTGCTGATATCGCCGAACGTGCCGACGCCCTTCCCCCGATAGGTGCCGCCGGTGGCATCGCAGCAGTCCTCGATCAGCCACAGGTTGTACTTGTCACACAGCCCCTTCACCGCGTCCAGGTCGAACGGGTTGCCCAGGGTGTGGGCGATCATCACCGCCTTCGTGCGGGAGGTGACGGCCTCCTCCAGGCGGGCGACGTCGATGTTGTATGTGGGGATGTCGATGTCCAGGAACACCGGGATGCACCCGTACTGGACGATCGGGTTGACGCTCGTCGGGAAGCCGGCGGCGACGGCGATCACCTCGTCGCCGGGCGTCAGCCGCCGCTCGCCCAACCGCGGCGAGGTGAGGGCGGCGAACGCCACCAGGTTGGAACTCGACCCGGAGTTGGTGAGCAGCGAGAACCGGGTGCCGAAGAAGGCGGCGAAGTCCCGCTCGAACTGGTCGGCGAACCGCCCGGCGGTCAGCCAGAAGTCGAGCGACGAGTCCACCAGGGCGACCAACTCGGCGTCGTCGAACACCTTGCCGGACACGGGGATGACGGACTTGCCGGGTACGAACTCGCGGGCCGGCCAGTTGGCTTTGTGGAAGGCCCGCACCCGCTCCAGGATGTCGGCTCGCAGGTCGGCGGCGGCTTCAGACACGGTCGTCCTCCTCAGGCAAACGCAACAGGTCGGGCGGCGATGGCGGCACGCAGGCCGGCGGTCAGGTCGTAGCCCGGTCGCCAGCCGGTGGCGGTGCGGAAGGCCGTGCCGTCGCCGACGATCCAGGGCGGTTCTTCGGTCCGCGGCGGGATGGCCCCCCACCGCAAGAGGTCCTGTGGGGCGTCGAGCAACCGGGCCACCGTCTCGCCCACTTGCCGGACCGCCACCGGCATCCCGGTACACACGTTCAGGATGCGGCCGTCATCGATCACGGGAGTATCGGCGGCGGTGACAAAGGCGTCGGCCGCGTCGTCGATGTACAACAGATCCCGCACCTGCGTGCCGGCGGTCAGGTCAACCGATTCACCCTTCCGCAGGCGGTCGATCAGTGACGGCACCAGTCGCTTGGGCGCTTCACCGGGGCCGTACACGCCGAACAGCCGCAGCACCACCAGCGGCACCTTCCACATCACCGCCGCCGTCCGGGCCAGGTGGACCGAGGCGAGTTTGGCCGCGCCGTACACCGACCACGGCACCGTGGGCGACGATTCGGACATCAACTCACCCGGCGGAACGGCGGCGTACTCGAAGCAACTGCCCGTGTGGATGAACCGCCGCACGCCCGCGTCGCCCGCCGCCCGCAAGAGGTTCAACGTGAGCGTCACGTTCCCGGCCACGATGTCATCCGGGTCGGCTTTCCCCGCGACACCCGCCGAGGCGAGGTTGAACACCACCTCCGGGTTGCGGGCGAACGCCCCCCGCAGTTCCCCCGCGGTGTACCCGACCACCTCCACCACGTCCAGTCCTGGCAACCCTCCCAGCCTGTGTTTGTCCCCGCTCGTTCGCCGCACCGGCGCGACCACCCGCCAGCCGTCGGCCAGCAGCCGGCGGGCGACGGCCGACCCGACGAACCCGGTAGCCCCGGCGACGAGCGCGGTCCGCATCACTTCCCCCCGCCTTCGGGGATGGTGGTGAACGAGTAGTCGGCGAGCAGGAAGACGACGGTCCGGTAGGAGGTCTTGTACGGGGGGGCGTCACTATGGAACCGGACGGCGTGCGACCCGGGGGGCACCGTCACCTCCCGCTCGTACGGCACGATCACCTCCGTGACGGGCAGGTTGTCCGACACCCCCAACCCGTCGACGGTGATCCGCCAATTCCCGGGGGTGTACGTCTTCATCCCCCACCGCAAGCGAACCTTCTGCGGGTAGTCGGCCGGGTTGTACAGGGTCACGGTGCCGTCCTTGTCGCACCAGCGGAACCTCTTCATCGGCCCGACGGGGATCGTCTCCTCGAAGGAGAACTCGCCCCAGGACGGGAGGACGGCCAGGACCGGCCGCTCTCCGGCGGCCAGCCGCGCCCGCCACCCGGCCTGGTATTTGGCGAACGTGTACACCGCGTACCGCCCGTTCCCGCTCACGAGCGGCGGGCCGTCGGCGAGCGCCGCCAGACCGGGTTCGACCGGCGGGGTGCGGCCGGGGTAGCCCCAACGGTCCACCCACACCGCCGTGAACCCGCGGGTGAGCACCAGGGGCACCATCTGCTCCGGGGGGAGGGCGGCCGCCCCCTCGGCCCAGTCCGCCAGCGCCCGCCCCTTGCTCGTCCCGTACCCCCACCGCAACCCGTCCGAGTGCAAGTACCCGATGGACGGCGTGTAGTTGTCGATCTCGCCTACGTACCCGGACTCCGGGTACGGCACGTAGGGGAGTTGGAAAACCGCCGCCCCTTCCGGCAGGGCCTGTTCGACCCCCCGGACGAACTCGCGGTCCGCCCGGAACACGTGCGCGCGGGCCTCATACGGGCGGACGAGTTTGGGGTAGGTCTGGTCGTACAGCCCGACGGCGAGCAGCAACACCGCCCCCACCGGCAAGATCAGCCGCACCCACCGGCGAGGGGAGGTGGCCAGCCGGCCGACGGCGAGGGTGAGGGCCAGCATGCCGCAGAAGCCGGTGAACACCATCACCCGGTGGTAGCAGCGGATCCAGGGGGAGACGAAGTGGTTGAACAGCGGGCCGAACCCGCCAACCACCGCCACCAGCAGCAGGGCGACGAGCAGGCGGGTGAGGACGGGCAGGACGGGGTCCGCGGCCGGCCGCCGTCGCAGGCCGAGAGCCAGGGCGAGGGCCACCCCGGCCGCCGGCACGAGCCCGAGGTAGGTGAACGAGGCCACGTCCACGACGATGGTCTGCCCGAAGACGGCGGCGTAGTCGGCCCCCACCTTGGACAGCCGCTCGCTGCGGTGGAAGGGCGGGGGGACGAACAGTTCGGCCGGCCGCAGCGCCCACGTGTTCGACTCCGCCGCCGACCGCTTCAGCAGGGGATTCGGGCCGTGCTGCTTCTGGTACAAGAGGGACGGGGCCAGGTTGACAGCCAACCCGGCGACGATCAACCCGGCCAGGAGCACTCCGGGGACGGCAGCCGTCAGCCGCCGAACGTCCAGCAGGCGGGCGAGGGCTGCCACCACCAGCAACCCGGCGGTGAACATGGCGTAATACGCCCCGGTGGTAGCCAGCAGGGCGCACACCAGCAGGGCGACCACCCCGTCGGCCGACAGGTATGGCGGGCGGAGGCGGTTGGTGGCCGGGTGGCGGCGGAGCAGGGTCAACCGCCCCAGGTACACCCGCACCACCAGCCAGATGGCCAGCGGCACCGGGTAGTAGGCGGACAGGAAGATGTGGTTCGTGTACACGATCACGTGGTGCGGCAGGTAGGCGAACAGTACCCCGCACGTGACCGACGTCAGCACCCCTGCGGAAAACCGGCGGGCCACCCAGGTGGCGGTAAGGGCGGCGAGCGGGAACTGGCTGAGGACGAACAAGTTGTACCCGGTGGCGTAGTCGCCCGAGGCGGTGCACAGCACCCACAGGGTGAAGAAGTGGAGGCTGTCCGGGATCGGGAAGTCGTGCAGCACGAACCCGTCCGGCGCCCCCATCCGCGGGTTCGTCCAGTGTGTGCCGGTTTCGTGGACCGCTTTCACCAGCGGCAGGTACAGTAGCGCGTCCCCGTCGTACTGGAGGGGCACCTTCAGGCTGCCCTTCCAGTAGTCCGACACCAGGGTGGTAGCGAGGGTCGCGATTCCTACGGCCAGACTGCACGCCACGAGTGTCCGCCACCAGCCGCCCGCCGGTGGAGTGGGGGATGGGGTCGAGGTCGGTTCCGGTGGGTTCGAGGGGGATGGTGACGAGTCATCCGCCACGACGGGTGGCTGCGTCAACTCGGCCGGGGTCGCGTTCATGCCGCCCTCCGCTCGTACCGTTCGATCTGGTCCGCCGTCACCCGCCACACCGCCGCCGGGTCGGACTGCCACGCCTTGTACCAGTCCACCGTCCACCCGATCCGCTCCTCCGGCGAGAGCATCGCCCGCCAGCCCAACTCGGTTGCCGCTTTGCTCGAATCCAGTCGCAGGAAGTGCGCCTCGTGCGGGCCGGTCGGGTCCGCCTGCTCGACCACGCTCCCACGCCCCCAGTGCTTCACCAGCAGGTGCGCCACCTCCCGCACCGTCAGCGGCACCGGCTCGGACGGCCCGAAGTTCCACCCGCCGACCACGGACGAGTCACCCGCCAGCAGCCGTGCGCCGACGGCCAGATACCCGCTGACCGGCTCCAGGACGTGCTGCCACGGGCGGATCGACAGCGGCCGACGCAACACCAGCGGTTGATCGGCGAGCACCGCCCGCACCAGATCGGGCACCAGCCGGTCGGCCGCCCAGTCGCCCCCGCCGATCACGTTCCCCGCCCGCCCGCTGGCCACTTTCATCCCGTACGACCGCCGGTACGCCGACGCCACGATCTCCGCGCACCCCTTGCTCGCGCTGTACGGGTCGTGCCCGCCCATCGCCTCGTCTTCACGGTACCCCCACACCCACTCGCGGTTCTCGTAGCACTTGTCGCTGGTCACGTTCACCACCGGCGGCGGGCTGCCCATCCCGCGGACGGCGTCCAGCACGTGGGCGGTGCCCAGCACGTTGGTGGCGAACGTCTCGGTCGGCTCGCGGTAGCTCAGGCGGACGAGCGGTTGGGCGGCGAGGTGGAAGACGATGTCCGGGCGGGCGGCCTCGATCAACCGGCGAACGGTCGCCGCATCCCGCACGTCGGCGACGGTACAGTGGAGGTGGTCGGCCAGCCCCGGCCAGCCGCGGAGCACCGGCTCGTCCGGCGCCAGGGCCAGGCCGGACACCTCCGCCCCTAGCCGCTGCAGCCACAGCCCCAGCCACGTCCCTTTGAAACCGGTCAGGCCGGTGACGAACACCCGGCGGCCGCGGTAGGCTGTCGTCCAACTCACTGGGGATTGCTCCGGGTGTCAGCGTTCCGCTGTCGCCGGCCTCACGGAGGCCGGCGACAGAAGAATCAGGCGGCGGAACGGGCGTCGGCCGCCGGGGCGGTCGCCTTCCACGGGGCGTTGCCGCTCGCCCACAGGCGTTCGAGCAACTCCTTGTCCCGCAGGGTGTCCATCGGGTGCCAGAAGCCGGCATGCTGGTAGGCCATCAGTTGGCCGTCGCGGGCGATCCGCTCCAACGGGTCGCGTTCCAGAATGGTGCTGTCGGCGTCGATGTAGTCGAACACCTGCGGCTCGAACACGAAGTACCCGCCGTTGATCCACCCCTCGCCCACCTGCGGCTTCTCGGAGAACGACCTCACCTGCCCGCCGTCGATCTCGAGCGCCCCGAACCGGGCCGGCGGGCGGACGGCGGTCACCGTCGCCAGTTTGCCGTGCGAGCGGTGGAAGGCGACCAACTTGCCCACGTCCACGTCCGACACGCCGTCCCCGTAGGTGCACATGAACGGCTGGTTGCCGACCACCGCCCGCAGGCGGCGGATGCGGCCGCCGGTCATGGTCGCTTCGCCGGTGTCCACCGTCCACACGTCCCAGTCAGGGGCGCTGCCGCCCAACCGGGTGCGGTCGCCGGTCTTCAGGTTGATGTGCCAGTCCGAGTGCTTCACCGCGTAGTTGGTGAAGTACTCCTTGATCATCTCCCCCTTGTACCCGCACGCCACCAGGAACTCGCGGAACCCGTGGGACGCGTACGTCCGCATGATGTGGACGAGCATCGGCGTCCCGCCGACCTCGACCATCGGTTTCGGCCGCACCGAGGTCTCTTCCGCCAACCGGGTGCCCAGCCCGCCGGCGAGCAGCACAGTTTTCATCGGTCCTCTCCGCTCGCAGGGGCAAGGGGGTGTCCAGAGCGGGAATGTTCTACCCACCGCCTGAAAGGGCGTCAACCGCAACCACCCCCCTTGCCGACCCCGCAAAACCCGCCCAGACCGCCCGGACGATGGCCGCGGATTGTTTCGTTCCACCTCCCCCCACCCATCCCCGAAACCATGTCCCATCGGCGAAACATCCCATGCCGGCCAAGCACTTACGGCGAATCGGGCCTCCGCCACGAAGTGCGAGAATCGTCACTCGATGTTCCATCAGGCGGTTGTTAAAACGTCAACCGTGGAGGTGATCGACCGGACCGACGTCGGTATTGTTGATACCCTGCCTGGACAACACCCCGCCCCGAGGTGACGTGTGTCCCGTTTCGATTGGCTCCGCTTCGCCTGCGTCTTCCTACTGGTAGTGACGGTCCTGCTCGTCCGCCTGTTCTACCTCCTCTCACTCTCCCGCGCCCTCACGGCTTGTGAACCGTCCCGGCGAGCGATGTCACCTGGGCTGGTGTGGCTGAACGTGGTGCCGTTCGGGCACCTGTTCTGGCGGTTCTGGACGGTGATCGCGATCGGCAACTCGCTCCGGCGGGAGTACGACGCCCGCGGGCTGCGGACTGGGCACTCGTTCGGCAAAGGGGCGGGCATCACGGTGGCGGTGCTGGCGGTCGTCGCCCGTGTGGTCGTGGTGGTCGGGTTGCTGTTGTCGTTCGAGTTCGAGCACGAGCGGTTCTTCTTCCACTCGCTCTGGGTTGCCGGCCTGCTCGGGCTGGTCGAACTGGTGGCGGTGATCGTCCACTGGGTGGTGGTGGCCGGGTTCGTCCGCCAGTTGCAAGCGACGCGATCGGCCGGTGTGGGCGACCCCCGTGACGACCGCGACCCGGACCGCAACCGGCGGGACTTCGACGACGACTACCGCCCGATCCCCCGGCGACGGCGTGCGGAGTAACGGTGCCCGATCGGTCGCAGCTCACCCGGAGATTGTGTCAGGACTCGACCCCGGGGTGTGTCCCCGTGTGACGACCGGAACCGGGACGTGCGGCGGGCGGGAAAGTGGGAAAACGAAAAACCCCGCGACCGTTTGACGGCCGCGGGGTTCGGAAACTCCCCAGGTTGGATTCGTACCAACGGCCAGCCGATCAACAGTCGGGTGGGTGTTCCGGCGAACTGCCTGAAATTGCTGGCAATCTGAGCAGATGACCGTTCCGGTTGTACTCCGGGTTGTAGCCGACCTGCAACTCGCCCCTCCCCTGCCCCACCGGGGGCCGACGTCAAGACGGTGCTCGGGCTGGTGTGCGGTGAAAGCGGTTTGTGCGGTGAAAGTGGTGGCAAGGCGTTACCGCTGCACTACGGTTTCCCCACCCGCCGAGGCCCCATTGTGTCCGTCGTTTACACCCTCGACCCGACCGACGGCGTGCTCGTGGTGACCGTCGCCGACCACCAACCCCTGGCCGCCCTGCGGTGGCATGCCGACCGCATCACCGCCGATCCGGGCCTGCCGCCCACCGCCCCGGTGTTGGTGCTGGCTCACGCCAACTTCTCGCCGCCGCCACCGTGGGAGTTGCCGGGAATGGCCGGGGTGGCCGCCCGCTTGCGGGAGCGGTTCGGTGGGCGGGTGGCGGTGGTGACCGCCACCGTGGGGATGGCCACCACCGCCCACCTGCTCGCCGTGCTGGCCGGCGCCGCCGAACACGTCTCCGCCTTCACATGCGACCAGACCGCCCGCCGCTGGCTGCTCGCCCCCGCGGGCTGAGCCGCCACCCCCGCGCACAATCCGCACCATACGCGGAATACAGGAAATGGTTTGGACAGAAGGGGCGGTCTGCCGCCAAGGATGAGACGGTAGTCCATCGGCCGATGAGATGCCGATCACCCACTCTTGGGCAGGCCATGCGGACGGTCCGAATCGTCGTTCTCCTGCTGGGGCTGTGCGGCCTCTTGATCGCCATGCCGCTCTTGGGGTTCGCCGCACTCGGATGGCTGGGAGTTCTCGCCGACGTGAGTCCGGCCGAGAATCGCGGGTATTCGGTACAGCTCATCACTCTCGGAATCCCGCCACTCGTCGTCGGTGCGGCCCTATGTCTCGTCGCCCTGCTGGCGTTCCCACGAGCCCGCTGGCCTTAGTCGCCACTGATTCGGTTCCCAGGAATTGGGTGCCGGGTACTCGCTGTAGCCGGCCTCTGTGAGGCCGGTCCGACCGGCCTCACAGAGGCCGGCTACAGTCGGCAAGATACTCCTGGGAACCGTATGAGACTGCGCCCCCCATACACTCACCGCACCCGCACCCCGACCACCACCAGGCTGGTAGACGCCGGCACGTTCTGCCCCTTCACCACCGCCGCCGGGGTGGTCACCACTTTTAACACGCCGATTACCGTCACCGTGTCGCCCTGGCTCACGTCCCACCGGCCGGGCATCTGAACGCCCCGCTCGACGTTCCCCAACTCACCCGGCATCAGTTGGAAACCGTCGCCGAGGCCCTCACCCTGGCCGCCGTCACCGGCACCATTCTGGTTGTACCCCGGGTTGTACCCGAAATGGAACCGGCTGAGGACAGTCTGGGACGTGTGGAAACAACAAGGCCGGAGGTTGCCCCCCGGCCTTCGAGTCGCAGAGCCTGATTTTCTAAGGGGTTGGGACTACCTGAGACGATCCGGGACGGTCTGAGACAGCTCCCCAGGTTGGATTCGAACCAACGGCCAGCCGATTAACAGTCCGGACACCTCCGGCAGAACCCCCACGATTTCAGGCACTTCCGCCGTTCCCGCCTCCGGCATCCCCCGAAACATCCCCCCGCTGCTCACCTCCGACCTCGCCCGGCTGGTGGAGAAGTGGCCGGCCTTGCCCGAACACGTCCGCCTCGCGGTGATGGCGCTGGTGAACACGGCCGCCCCGAACCCGCCCGCCGATCCGAAGTCGCTCGACGACCTCGAACGCCTGCCGTGGGAGAAACGCGAGGGTGCCTGACACCCGCCTCGTGGTCGGGGGGACTTCACCCCGTTCACCCCCTTCACCCCTGATGGTGTGCCTGGGGGGAGGGCGGGGCGAAATGTTCAGGGGGTTCACGACGTAGACCAAACCCGGACCCACACGGGAAAGTTGGCAACTCGCAAAAAGGGGTTCGCCCCGGACCGTCGTTGACTGTTCGCGGGTCCTTCCGAGGCGAGTTCGGTTCTGCCCCTACACGGAACAGTCGAGCAGTTAGAGAGAGTTACTTCTGTCACCCGTCCGGAGTGCCCGCGATGTCCGCCGTCACCCAGCGCCGCTACCGCGATGCCCGCGTGAACGCCTTCCACAAGGTCTTGATGCGGTGGCTGGCCAAACTGCCGGCCGACGGGTGGGAAGGCGGGGTGGAGGAGTTGGGCGAGGCGTTGTGGAAGATTGCCCGCCGCGACCCGGTGCCGACGCACGTGCCGTTCGGCTCGGGCATGGGACGAGTCATCGCCGCCGAGCAGGGGTTCATCCGCACGCAGGGGTTCGCGGTCGAGTTCCGCCGCACCAAGCACGCCCGCACCCTGCGGTTCACCCGGTCGGGCGGTGACGCATGAGCGCGAAGAAGCAGGCTGAGGAGGCGCTGGTGTCCGCCCTGGCGAGCGGGGCGACCGTTGAGGATGCCGCCCGGCGGTGCGGGATTGACGAGAAGGCGGTGCGGCGGAGGTTGACCGACGAGAAGTTCCGCAAGCGGATCGTCGCGGCGCGGGCGGCCCTGACCGAGCGGACGTGCGGGTTGCTCACCGCCGCCGGGCTGGCGGCGGCCGAGGCGCTGGTCGAACTGGCCCGCGGGGACGGCCCGCCGGCGGTACGGCTGGCGGCGGCGAAGGCGGTGCTGGACGCCGGCCTGAAACTCCGCGAGGTGGTGGACCTGGAGGCGCGGGTGGACGACCTGGAGCGGCAACTGGACGCTCAGGAAGCGGCCGCCCCGCCGCCCGGCCGGTGGGCCGACTGACCCGCCCGAACTGGGGCGGGTCGCACACCTGTCGTCTAACGGGAACGACTCATGCCGTGGGTCCACGTCAACGGCCACCGCTACTACCGCCGCTCGCGGCGGGTGAACGGCCGGGTCGTCACCGAGCACGTCGGCGGCGGGCGGATTGGCCAGTTGGCGGCCGACCTGGACGGGGCCGAGCGGCGACTCCGCCGGTGGGACGGGTGGGAGGGACGACTGGACCTCGACCTGTTCCTGGCCGGCATTCGGGACTACCTCGCGGTGGACGAGGCAGTTGGGCACCTGTTCGCCGTGCTGGCCGGGCGGTGCGGTGCGTACCGCCACCGCCGGCAGTGGCGGTGGGCACGCGGGGGGAAAGAGATGGCGACCAAACCGACGAAGGCGACGGCCGGCACCCTGGCGGCGCTGGCCACCCCGACAGTACCGCCGATCCTGCCGCCGGACTTCTCCGGCATCCCCGAGGAAGACCGGGCGGTGCTGCGGGCGGCGGCCGCCGGGGACGCGGCGGCGCTGGCGAAGTGCGACAAGTACCTGACCGACCGGCGGTACGCCCGGCGGTGGGGGAACCCGGTGTACGCCGCCCGCTGCTGGGTCATCAGCCAGACGTGCGGCACCGACCGGGTGGTGGGGCGAGCGACCCACACCTACGCTGACCAGTTGGCCGACGACCTGGGCATGGGGCGAGCGACGGCCCTGGAGAAGCTGGCCATCACGCGGGTGGTGAGCAACTGGCTGATGGTGGGGGCGCTGGAGGCGAAGGCGTGTGGGTTCGGGGTGGCGAGCAAGGAGCGGGGGCGGGTGGAGCGGTGCCTGACCCAGGCCGAGCGGCGGTTAATGCAGGCGGTGAAGGCGCTCGCCTTCCTCCGCGGGGTGTCGGCGGCCGAACTGATCGCCCGCCTGCCGCTGGCCACCGCCACCGTGACGCCGGGACCGAGCGAACTGCCGAAGGGTGAGCGGCGGGTGGTCCGAGGGGATTGGTCTCAGTCTCACCACTTCCCCCCACACACCCTCGTGGGACGGGTGAAATGACGGTTGGGGTGCGGGGAGTGCCGCCTGTGCCGGGCACACGGGCGACACCCGTGGGCGTACTCCCGACGTCCTCACCCGCCCGCTCGACGACCTGTTCTCGCGGTTCGCCGCCGGAGTGCTGGTGCCCGACCACGGACCGCTTGCGGCGGTGTCGTTCCGCCCGACTCGGGCGGGGGGACGGGCAGCATCGAGGTGCGGGCTCGGACGCTGACCGTCGGCGGGGTGCTGCCCGAGCTGCGTACGCGCCCGGCGGATCACGTTGGCGGCAGAACTCGCGGACGGACAGGCCAGACGACTCGAACGCGGCGACGGCCTGCCGCCAGAACTCCGCCCGCTCGGCCGGGGCGGTGGGACGGGGGATGACAGGGTCGGACACGGTGGGGCTCCTCCAAAGAGAAAGCCACCAGCCTACGACGCCGCGTAAGGCGTCGTTTCACCGGACGCCTACCGATAGATCGGCTACTTTTTGTCGCGCATCGCCCTCGCTTGGCGAAGCAAGTCAATCTTCTTCTCAAGGGCCGCAATCATCCGTTCCGAGGGCTGCTTTTCAGCACGCTCTTCGAGTAGAAGACGTTCGCACATCAGAATCTTGGCGTCGATATCTCCATAGATGTCTTTGACGACATCCCGGACACTCGGGAATTGATAGAACGCAACACTGATCGGCTCCAATACCCCACAGAGTGTAAATGCCATTAAGAGTGACTTTGACAGCATACATCGTCTCCTGTTTTTGGAATGAGCTATTTGATGACGTCGGCGAATTGAGTTGCTTTGGGAAGATCTTCGTTAAACGGCGTCAGCCACGCCTTCACACTCTTCTCGTCGCACGCTTTGAACCATAGTTCTAAATACGCATCCAGCATATTTTTCTTACTTTTTTCGTATGCTGCTGTTGCCATTTCATAGGCTATCAACAGTCCATTCTTATCCTGTATGATGTTTGAAATGATGTTTTGTTGATCCAGCAGGATGTTGAACATATTTTTCCCGTTTTGCTGGTTCCACCACAGCGGCTTCGGCGCTTTACCAACACGAATATCGTTTAGATAACTGAGACTCGATTCCAAATATTTATACATTTTACCATAGAACATCAGCATATTGTACCACTTCATCGCTTGTTTATATGCATCTTTCGCTTCTTGAACACCATCGTAATACTGCGCGAGCAACGCTTTCGCTTTCTTGCAATCTTTGCAGCCTAGCACAGCAAGCACAAAGGTGGTTTCACGGTCATCGATACCAAGCTTAGCAGGTTTTAATCGACTGGCATTTACGATCCAAGGCATGGAACGGAACGGTTCTTCTCTTTCCAGCCCAGTCGGGTCCAACCCAACAAGAGGATTATTGGATACATAAGCGTACAAAACTACGTCGCCCGCATCGTACCGGATCGGGTCCATGTTGCGGAACCGACCCATCACCGGGTCGAGAATCCGCCAGCGGTTGTCATATCCGACGAGATCCAGCCTCAACCCTTGATGGCCGTGAACCCACCCATAGGCGCTCGACCCGATGACCGTCCACGAGCCGTTCATCACCGTCACCGCTCCGAACGCATCATAGGCGTATCGCTCGACCACGACCCCACTCGCGTTGACCAGCCCGACCACGTTCCAGTTGGCGTCCTGCATGACCCACAGCCGCTCGTCGAGCGACCCGTTGGCGTCCGTGTCCCGGTCGCGGAGGTTGAGGGCGTCCACGTACACGGGCGACCACACGTACCGCTGGGTGGTCGTCCCCGCCACCGCCTCCTCCAGCACCTGCCACTGGGGAGTCTGACGCGAGGTCGTACCCGTTCGGGCAGAAACCCTGTTGTGGCTTGGGCGATGCGAACGAAGTGTCCCGCCACGACGTTTCCGTCGCTGTGAAATTCCCCGGTGCTGTTTCAGGGCGGTCATGCCGCAGTTCCCGACGCTGGTTGGCGTTGGTGAATTTGTACCCGATGGTCGCTCACCGATGAAGCGGAAACCGCATGTCTGCGAACGAACGAAGCGGCTTGCTCGACTGGCTCACCTGTGGACAACGGGCGTGGTGTGTGTGGGCTGCGAACGAAGATTGTGTGAGTCCCCCGTTCGGGTCGGGGTCTTTCTTCGTTCGCGGCTTCCAATTCCGACGCGGCGAGAGGCGGAGCGGTACTCTCCCACGCTCACATCTGCTCTGTCTTCGCACCCGATTGGGTCACAATTCCGACCTTCAACCCGCCGAAGAACCCACGCTCGACGACCACCCGCATCATGAGATGCAGATCGTCCCCGAACCTGAACGACAGCCGGAGCGGTTTGCCGGTGGACTCGCCCAGGCGGGGGGTGAGGGTGAGTGAGTACCTTCCCAGAGCGAGCCAGTGCCGAAAGCGTTGACCGGCTTGCAGGCGGGTGCGGACGACCTCCTGGCGGCTCCCGTTGGCGTCGTGGATCAGCACGTCCAGTTCCTCGGGCGGAGGTGGGTCTTCCCACTTGTCGGAGAGGATGAGTGAGAAGTTGACAGCACTCATCGCCCACCCCCGGCGAAGACGGTCATCTGGCGGAAGAGCGGTCGGGCAGCCAGGATCATCCTGGACCGCCGAATGCTGGCGGTCGTGACCGACCCGCCGCACGCCGGACACCTGCCGTTCTGGGGATGCGGGTTGCCCTTCGCACACCGCCCGCCCGCGTTGCTCTTCCCACACAGCACTGCGCTACACCGCGTACACCGCTTTAGCACGCCTCCACAGGTGCAGTTGGGCATCATCGACCTCCTGCATCGAGTTCAGAGACCGGAATCGCACTAGAGGAATTGTAGAGCGTACCAACAGTCATGACGCTTATTGTTTCCCGCCTCCCCCCGGCGATGACTCAGCCGGGAGGTGGGCATGGCGAAGAAGAAGAAGCGGGTGCGTCAGCATCCTGTGGTCGCTCACTTCGCAGCCGCCCTTCGCGCTCGCCGTCGGGCGATGGGTTTGAGCCAAGTCGAACTCGCGGCCCGCTCGACCGTCGCCGCCACCTACATCACCAAGTTGGAGAGTGGGGCGTCCGCCCCGCAGGTGGATACGGTCGCCCGGCTCGCCCAGGCTCTCGGGATCGGAGTGGCAGACTTGCTGCCTGACACTGCCCCGCCTGACCCGACGAGCGGATTGAGGGATCAGGCGCGTGCCCTCGCCGCCGGGTTGATCGACGGGGCGGATCGGGAGACGTTGGTGATGCTCTGCCCCTTGCTGGCTCGACTCGCTGAGGCGTCCGCCCGCGTCGGCTGACCGCGAACGAAGAATGTATCTGCTGCTCCTCAGTGACCAATCACCGGCGGCTTCTTTCTTCGTTCGTGGGCTACTGTCCACAGCCACCACGCCCCACCTGTTGTTCGCTTGGAACTCTTGCCCTCCCGCTTCTCCTCCGTCTTCGTCTTCGCGGGGTGGGTGAGGTTGTGGACCTCTTTCAGCACGCGGATGCTCACCTGGGTGTAGATTTGCGTGGTCGCCAGATTCGCATGTCCGAGCATCACCTGGATGTGGCGGATGTCCGCCCCGTTCTCCAGCATGAGCGTGGCGGCGGTGTGCCTGAACAGGTGGCACGAGCCGGTCTTGCCGAGTTCCGCCGCCGTGATGTGAGCCGCCACCATGTCACTCATGCGGTCCAACGTGAACGGCTCGCCCAGGGCGGTGAGGAACAGCGTGTGCCCGCCCCTGCCGCCGACGAGCAGGCGAGGACGAACCTCCAGCATGTACCGATCCACCCAGGCGACCGCCCGCTCGCCAATCGGTACGACACGATCCTTTTGCCCCTTGCCCGAGCGGATCAGCACCACGCCCCGCGCCCGGTCGATGTCGGTGACGATCAAGTTGACCACCTCGGAACGCCTCATGCCGGTGGAGTACAGCACCTCCATCACTGCCCGGTCGCGGACGCCCATCGGCTCGGACGTGTCGGGTTGGGCCAGCACGATCTCCACCTCGTCGGCGGTCAGGATGTTCTTGGGCAGGGTCTGCGGACGCTTGGGCAGGTCGATCTCCGACGCCGGGTTGAAGGGGATGTGGTTGTGGCGTGCGAGCCACTTGAACCAGCACCGCAGCGGGGCGAGGTAGTTGATCTGGGTGGCGAAGGAGAGCGGGTCGCCGTTCGGCTTGCGGACGGCGAACAGCCACCGCTGGTAGCGTTCCAGGATGGGTTTCGTGACCTCCACCGCCTTGCTCAGCCCGCGATCATCCGCCCACTTCAAAAAGCAGTTGAGCAGGTCGAGGCGGCGGTCCACGGTCATCTGGGAGTAGTTTTTGACGCGGAGGGCGGTGAGGTACGCTTGGCACAGGGCAGCCAGCCCGTGCGGGTCGGTGCGGTCCCCGACCGGGTGGCGGGGCTTGCTGTCGCCTTTCCTCGGCATGACTCGTCTCCGTGGGTGCGAACGAAGAAAGAAGTTGGTGCTGACCGACGTGGAGGTTCCTGGCGGTGAACGGACTGACTGCGGCGAGACGCGGGGCGAACGAAGGAAGTTGCCACACAGGACCGGACCTTTCTTCGTCCGTTCGCTTTCTTCGCACCGGCTCGGTCATCCCTGCCCACGACCTTTCTTCGTTCTTTCGCAGGTTCCGCCGTGCCGGTTCGGGTTCGCCTCCAGCCACGACCTTTCTTCGTTCTTTCGCACACCGCTTGTCGTGCAAGCGCAAGAGCAGCACGGGGCGGTACTGTTCACCAAACGCAGGACCGTCGGGGAAAAATTTTCCCGCGAGATCAACGACCGGCAGACTACCTTACTACGCCCCCTCTCTCGACACCCTGCTCAGAACTCCTGTCTCCCCGACAGGGGCACGCGACGACATTTGCTCACGCACCGGCTGCCGCCGGGCGTTCACCAAACTCGCTCCGGCATCGGCAACGGTATCCTGCTCACAACCCCCTCCCCCCCCCTGCACAAAGCACAGTCCTGCTCCGGCACTCAAGCAACGCTCCTGGCAGCACTGCCCAAGCAGGACCGCATCACTGCTCGCTGCCGACAACGGGTGGGGGGTGGGGTTGTGTGCCAGAACAGCCCGAGGCGGTCCTGCCGGGCGTCCGCCCGTCCCGTGCGAACGAACGAAGAAAGCGGTCCCGTCTTGCTCACCGATGACAGCCCACCACCCGCCCGTTGTTCACGGTGAGCGGTCCCCCAGCAGTTCGCCGCCCGGCGAACGAACGAAGAAAGGTCGCCCTTCACGTTGCGGCGGGAAGTGCCCGCCGCTTCCTCGGCGAGCGGGTGAACCCCCCACGCCTGCGGCTCGCCACCGCCAGCCAGGGGTCCGCCCAGCCGCAGCCGTCGGACGCCCCGTCCGGCGACGGCGGCGGGGGTGGGTTCGCCCCGTCGTACCCTTGCGGGGGTGTCTCGGACACCCCCCCGATACCGCCCCGACACCGCCCCGACACCGCCCCGACACCGCCAGCCGCTCCCGCGTCGTACCCCGGCTTCTGCCCGCGTAGGACAGCCACGTCGGTCAGACCCGGCATCCGTCGCTCGCCGTTCAACGACCCACCCACCAGTGCGTACACCGTCCGCCCGGTCCCCCGCTCCCGCCGGACGTGCAGGTACTCCATGCGTTCCAGCCGCTGCATGTGGACCGCCACCTGGGTGTAACTCCACCCCGTCCAGGTCCGCACGTCCCGGCGGGTGAACCGGAAGTCCTCCCGGTCGATCCCCTCCGCCTCACACGCTTCGGTGACGTGGGCATCGAGACTGGTGAGCAGCGTCCGCGTCTGCGGCGGAAGGTCGTCCAGCGACTGCCCCAGCACGGCGTGGGCGAGGTCGTTGGCGGCGGCGATGTCGTCAATCGTCACCTCGATGAACTCGACGGTTTGCCCGTTCACCTCCGCCGTCCGCACAGGACGCTGGTGCTGGTGCAACAGAGTGACCGCTCGGATGAGGGTCAGGTACTTGGCGTGGTCTCTTCGCGTGCGTGCTGAGGTGTCGGGGAACGTCAACCGCTCGGCGAACGGGTTCACGACCAGGAGCGGGCGGAGCAGCCGCTGGGCATTACGGTGGACGTTCACCACCGCCTCCAACCTCTTGGCGGCGACCAGTCCGTCCAGCGTCTGCTTCTTCCTCTGGAGGGCGTGAACCGCCCGCGTCTGCTCCCGTCCCTCGTCTACGCTCAGCACCATGCACCGATTCAGGAGTTCCTCGTCGGGGTTGATCGAGGTGGTGGTGAGGAACAACGCCGTCGGGCCTTCGACCTTGTACTCGGTCGCCACCAGCCGCCCCGTCCCGGCGTCCTTGCCCGTCGAGGCGATCTTCACCGCCCCCTCGCTCTGAAGGAGTTTCAAGGCGTAACTCGCCCGCGAAGCACCTGCTTCCTCGGCGACCGCCAGCACCTTGTGCCGCAGACTGTCCGGCGGCAGGTAGTACAAACTCTGCCCGGTCATCGCCGAGAACTGCACCACGTCCTCGGGCGGAGCGAACTGAAGGATCGCGTCCATCAGCGTGGTCTTGCCGGCGGCTGAACTCGACTGGATGACCACCGCCAGCGGGGTGTCGAGTTTGCGGGACACTGCTGCCAGATAACCGACCACCTTCGCCGAGCGGTCGCCCACCACGATGAAATCACCGGCGATGCGGTCCAACAGGTGCGGATCACGCAAGAGGTCGAATGCGTCCGCCTGCTCTCCGGCGGTCATCTCCGGGACCGGCGGGGCGTGTGCCTTCGAGGTCGAGCGGGTCTTCGCTTCCTGCACCTCTTCCAACTTGAGCAGCAGCCGTCCCAGGTCTTTCTTGATGACCGCTTCCTCGACCCGCAGTTCGCCGGCGGCTTGAGTCTGAAACAGTGTGCGGGCTTTCGACTGGTAGAGGTCGAGGGTGTCGGCGTGCAGCCCGACCGAACTGCTCACCAGCACGTTCACCCGCAACTGCTCCGGGGTGATGGCGTCCAGCCCCCGCACGCGATACCGCCGATTCCCGAAGGTCATGACGAGTTCGTTGCCGTTCACCACCGCCTCGTCCGGCGCGGGGGCGAGCGGCAGCGGTGACGCCGTGCGGACGGGCGGTTCGACCGGCGGGGGTTCCGCCGGCTGGTCATCACCTTCGTCCTGGTCCGCAATCACCTCGTCGTCCTCGTCGTCCTCGACCCAGGCGGTCGGGACGGGCGGGAGTTCACCGCCGATCTCCCCGCCGACCTCCATATCCCGGTCCTGCTCCGGGGCGTCGTCCTCCTCACGGGTGCGGGGAATCGCCGGGGTGACGACCGGCGTTCCCTTGCCCACCCATTCGGCGTGCCGCAGCAGGTTGCCCAGGGCGTCGGCGGGGTCGCTCGACTTCAGGGCGTAGGCGTTCACGTCGAGACCGATGGGCAAGCGAACCAGGAAGGTCTCCAGCCCCGCCGCCAACAGCGATTCCGTCGCCGGCTCACTCGTGGTCAGCACCCGCCTCACCCCGAACTCGGCGACCGCCGCCAACAGGTCCGGGTACACCGCACGCCCGAACAGGCAGGTGACGTTCCGGAAGCCGTGGGACCAGAATGTGAGGGCGTCGAACAGTCCGGTCGTCACCACGACCTCACTTGCCCCGGCGAACGCCTCGACGTTCCACACCCCGCACCGCTGTTCGCCCAGGTGCAGGTGCAGCGGCGTCCCCCGCCGCAGCACCTCGCCCTGCGTCTTCCGGGCGTACACGTCCACGATCTCGCCCGTGCCCGTGGCGGCGGGGATGGGGAAGGTGAGCGACCCGCGGAGATGCTCGTGCCCGCTCGCCCGGTACAGCCCCACCTCCCGCAGCCGTGTGCGGATGGCGACCCCCGCCCTGGAGTCCATCGTCGGCAGGTGCAGACCGAGCGAGCGGTCCGAGAAGCCGACGCGGAAGTGGTCCACCGCTCGCGGGTGGGTGATACCCCGCTTGGCGAGGTAGCCGAGCGCGTCGGGGGAGTTCTTCAAGCAGGTGTGGTAGTAGCCGACCACCTGGGCGAGCAATTTGGGGGCGTCGGCGGTCGGGTCGAGGGCGGGTGGCTCAGCCATCACGGAGGTCTCGGCGGGCGGGGGCAGCGGATTGTACCGCCCGCGTCACCGCCAGAGGTGGTCAGCCGGCGGGCGACCGCGACGGGGACAGGTCCGCCTCCGCGATCCGCTTGCGGGCGATGCGGTAGGTCGCCGGATCGACTTCGGTGGCGACCACCCGCCGCCCCAGCCGTGCCGCCGCCAGGGTCGCGCTGCCGCTGCCGCAGAACGGGTCCAGCACCAGACTGTTCGGCGGGGTGAGGAACGAGAAGAAATGGCGGTATGCCGCTTCCGGCTGTTCCCAGGGGTGGAACTTGAGCGTGTACGGCTTCAGCACGCAGGTATCGACGCAGGGCAGGGTCTTGCGGGGCTTGCCCTTCGAGAACACCAGGATCAGCCGATGTCCCGACTGCCAGTTCGAGCCGAATACCTTCGGTCGCCGGGTGAACTCGTAACAGATCGAGCAGGACCACACATACCCTAACCCACCCGCCGAGAGTTGGTTCAACCGCTGGGGGAGGTCTCGCGTGCTGGTCTGGGCGAGCAGCAACCCGCCCGGCTCCAACGTCTCCGCCGCCCACCGCCCGACCCAGGTGTACAACTCCGCCGCCCCGTCCCGGTCGTGCCAGGGAGGGTCGGCAATGGCCGTCGGGGCCGACGGCCAGCGGTACGTGCGGCAGTCGGTGTTCGCCAGCGTGACCGCACCCGGCAACGGGAACTCGGTCTCCGGGTCGGCTTCCAGTTTTCGCCGCTTCGACTTCTGCAACACCTTCAGGAATCCCGTCAGCGTGACCGCGTTGCCGAATTCGGCGGGGTCCGCCTCGGCGACCTGGATGTACTGCTGTGCCGAACGCGGGTGCAGCCCGACCGACCGCAGCCAGGACGTGAACCCGCCGTGCGGGATCAGTTCCTTCGCCCGAAGCAGCATCCGTCCGAGTTCCCCACACCTGTCCAGCGTCGGGCGGAGCGAGACCGTCCCGTGTAGGTCGAGAATCTGGCGTGCCAGCGATGCGAGTGCGGAGGGGTTGGGGGCGACGGCTCGCGTTGGTCGGTTCACATCTGCCCCCGAAAAGCGAATCAGGATTCGGTTCTGTGGGGCGACTCTATCGAACGACGGGGTGATGGCCAGCCGCCCGGCTCACCCACCGCATTCCTCCGCCAGCCGTTTCCGAGCCGTCGCCACCGCTATCGGGTCGAGGTCGCCGCCGACGAACCGTCTGTTCAGCCGCCGGCAGGCGACGGCGACCGTCCCGCTCCCGCACAGCCCGTCCACCACGAGATCACCCGGTCGGGTGAGCCGTTCCACCAGCCACTCCGCCTCCGCCAGACTCTGCTGCCAGGGGTGGTGATTCTTGCCCTCGTACCCGAAATCGAGAACGTCCACGAGGTTCAGGTCGGGCTGTCCGCCGGCAGCGTACACCAGCAGCGGTCGCCAGTGGCTCAGCACCTTCAGCCGCCGCACCACCGGCGAGCGGCGGCTGTGCCGGGCGGACAGGGTCCACAGATACCGCAGGTGTTCGCCCAGGGCGGCGGTCACGGCGGGCAGGTGCATCAGACTGGCGTAGGTGACCAGCACCCCGTCGCGCGGGTCCAGCACCTTCGCCGCCCACGCGCCGACCGGCGACCAGTGCGGCAGCCACGCGGTTCCCCAGGGCGGGTCGAGCAGCAGCAACTTGACCGACCCCGCCGCCACCGGCAGGTCGCGGAAGTCGCCGACGTGCAGCCCGTCGCCGGCGTCCCCCGGCTCGGCAGGGGTGAGCAAGTTCCGCCGGGCTTCGACGGCGGCTTGCCCCACCCGCCGGTGACGCCCCTCGGCGAGCAGGCGGGCGGTCTCCTGCTGCTCGGGTGCGGGCAGTTTGAGGAGGGCGAGCAGTTGGCTGGGGGAGTTCCCGGCGAGCGTGCCCCGCACCGCGTCCCGCACCGGCGCGGGGATGCCCGCCACGATCTGCCGGGCGAGCCGCACCGACCGGGGAGACAGGCACGAGGTGCGGGCGACGGCGGCGGTGGAAAAGTCGGCAGCCGTTGCCGACTTTCGCGGGCGACCCATCCGCCCGCGTCCGACGGCTTCGAGCAGATCGGCTCGCTTGGCGATGAGTTCCGCTCGGTCCAGGTACGGCGTGTTCTTGCGGATCAGGTTCTCGTCGATCTCCGCTAACTCTTCATCCACTGAGCCGAGTTCCAAAACGAGGCAATCGACCGCCTTCCAGCCCAGGGAGCGAACCGCCGTCAGCCGGTGACGCCCCGCGATCAGTCGGTGCTTCCTGCCGGCTCGCACAACAACAAGCGGTTGCAGCAACCCGAGCCGGGCGATGGAGTCGGCGAGTTCGCCCACCCGCACCGGGTCGGGCGGGGACGAGCGGGGGACGGTGATGCCGGTCAGCGGGAGCCGGGCGAGCCGGCGGGCAGAGGTGACGGTGGGCATGCCCTCGGTGTAGCGGCGCGACCGCCTGCCGGCGTGGTCAAAAAATCGGGTGAAGTTGGGGCGAGCCCTGAACCAACCAGATCGGTTCATTTTCGCCGGCGGAGGACGCGGTCGATCACCGCCGCGAACCCGTCGTCGGTGCGGCGGGCGAACACCTCGGCTTCCGCCCGGATGCCAGCGATCAACTGCCGCACCCGCCACCGACCCAACCGGGCGAACTTCTTCCGCCGGGTGATTTGTCGAGTTGAGAACCCCTGGAGGCGGAAGGACAGGAACTCGACCGCGACGGCTCCCAGCGTTCGACGAAGTTGCGAGTTGAAGGCGGTGAACAGGTCGTCCCCGTCCACCCGTTGCCGCCCCAAATCGGGCGGAGCCGTCGCCGCGTCCGCCGTTTCACCGGACGCCCTGGACCGTCGGCGGCTCCGCGAGCGGAGGACGTTGCGGAGGGCGTTCCGCACGGCGACGGTGAACCGTGCGGGCATGGGACCGCTCGCCGCCGGGTCGTAGCCGGTGAACAGTCTGCCCGGCTGGACGAGCAGGTGGACCGCCACCTCGTGGGCGGCGGCTTCGCGGTCGGCGTCACCGACGATGCCCGCGTTCCTCACCGCCGTCAGGATGTAGCCGATCCAATCCATCGCCCGCATCCCCACCAGCGCAGTTCGGCGTCGGGGGTCGGTCACACGCGGGACCAGTTCGTCAAGTTGGTCGCGGAAGAGGGCGTTGAACCCGGCACGGTCCAACTGCCCACCTTCGAGCAGGAACCAATTCTGAAACCCAGTCATGGAAATAGGTAGTCCGCCCATCACGGCTTTCGCCGGTGTGGGTGATGTCGGTGGTGATCGAACCGCCCGGCGAGGACCAGGGCGACCACCGCAGCGAGTTCCACATGAAGTTGCCCGACGCGAAGGCACTGGCGGTTCACCTGATCGCCCAGCACCCGCAGTTGACCGGCTGGCGGGTGGCGTTCACCTGGAGATGCCGGCGGAACTTGGGCAAGTGCTTCTACACGACCCGCACCATCCGGCTGTCCGTGCCGTTCGTCGCAAAGAACTCCGCCGAGGTCGTCCGCGAACTGGTGCTTCACGAGATCGCCCACGCGCTGGTGGGACCGGGGCACGGTCACGGTCCAGTCTGGCAGGCGAAGGCGCGTGCGCTCGGCATCGAACCGAGCCGATATTTCCGCAGGGGGGTGATGCCGCCCGGCGAGTTCCAAGCCATCTGCCGATCCTGCCGCCGGGTCTTCCACTTCTACGCTCGTCCGAGCCGGGAGCGATGGTGTCGATGTTCCGGACCCAACGCCGAGCGGCTGTCGTTCGTCCGCGTCATCGCCTGATCTCTCCCACAACCAACACACCGAGGACTACCACCATGCAGGAACTGGGACGCATTCTGCGGCAGGCGCGCGAGGACCGAGGGCTGTCGATCCGTGACGTGGCAGTAGCGATGGGATACAGTTCGACGCACAAGGGCGAACGGCGAGTTCGTGTCATCGAGGCGACGGGGAAGGTCACGCTCAGCCGGCTGGTGAAACTCGCCGAGGTGCTGGACCTCGACTGGGTGGAAATCGAAGAGGTCGCCTGCCGCCTGCGAGAGATGCACGAGGGACCGCCCCCGGCGACCGCCTGAGAGTTCCATTTCGCAGAACAGTCAGATCACGAAGTTCGACATCCCAAATCGGAGGTGATGAGCCATGCCGAGGGGCGAAAAGGCGGGCAATTTCGAGGCGCAAACCGACAAGGCGAAATCGGAGGTGATCGCTCAGGTCGCCCGCCTCGTTCGCAAGGCGGGTCTCGACTATGAGGGGTGGCGGTACGTCGCCAAGCGGGTGAGGCAGGCGTGCGACCTGAAGCCGGCGAAGAAGGGGAAGAAGTTGCCCCGCGTGCTGACCGCCGACGCCTTCGAGAAGTTCTACGCCGCCGTAGACAAGGCGGACGACGTGCAGCACGCGCTCATGCTGCGGTTGCTCTTCTTCACCGGGGTGCGGGTGAGCGAGTTGTGCAACGTGCTGGTGGCGGACGTGGACCTGGAGACCTGCAAAATCAGGATCAACCAGGGCAAGGGGTCAAAGGACCGTTACGTTCTCTTCGGTCGGACGTTCGCCACCGCGCTGCGAACCCACGTCGCCGCCCACCCCCAATACCGTTACCTGTTCCAGACGCGGAGGAGTTCCAGGTTCACCGCGAGGCGGGTGCAGCAGATCGTCCAGGTGTACGCCGAGCGGGCCGGGGTGAAAGCCACGCCCCACACCTTCCGCCATCAGGCGATCACCTGGCTCACCCGGCATTCGGGACTGGCGGATGCCGAACTCCAACTCATCACCGGGCACGCCCGGCGGGAGACGCTCGCCGTCTACCAGCACGTCGCCCTGGACGGCGACCTGGAGAGCAAGTACCAGGAGGCGATGAAGAAGATTGACCTGTGAGAGCAAGCCGTCGGTGGTGATGCCGGTGGTAACAAGAAGCCACCCGGCATGACCGGGCGAGTTCTTACCGCCGAAACGAAACGGTGGTAAGAAGTGGCGACCCTCCACCGGGGGCTTCTTCTTCTTACCACCGTCGTTGCCCGGACGAAGTTGTGTGTGGGGAGGGGGTATGTCCACCGCCCCCCGCCACCGCTCAGCCGGCGACCGCCCCGCCGGGGTCCGCCCCCGGATACCAGCGGGTGACGGGTCTGCCGCCCGTCCCCTCGGTGCGGCTGTACACCCGCCCGTTCAGCACCAGCCAGTCGGTCACCTCCGCCCGCCGCCGCTCCTCCAGCCGCACCTGCCGCCACAGGTCCGCCTGGGACACCCCCGGCTGGGCGGCGATCACCCCCTCCACCCGCGTGAAGTCGTCCGCCACCCGACCCGCCGGCTCGTCCGGGCGGAACAGCCGCTCGCACGACCGGCGGCAGTGCCCCCACACCGCCAACGCCGCCTCCAGGTGCGACAGCCGGATGACCGGCGAGCGGTCGGCGAGGGCGTACAGCAGGGACAGCCGCACCACCTGCGGGCGGGCGCGGTCGGTGTGCGGCACGGCGTCCCCCGACCGCTTCAGGTCGGCGTACACCTCCTTCCACCGCCGCTCCGCCGCCGCGTCCCGCGCCAACTCCCCGCCCCCGCGTGCCGCCGCCAGCACTTCCCGCAGTCGCGGCACGAACGGGTCCAGCACCCGGATGTCCCCGCCGCCCGGCAGATCACGGTTGGACCGGACCACGCACCAAAGCATCCGGTTCGCCGACCCGTCGAACGCCTCCGTACCGCTCGAAAGCACCCGCTGTAGCACACCGGGGGTGATGTCACCGACCATGCTGACGGCGTAGTCGGACGCGGACAGGGCGTTGCTCCCCCGGTTGGGCACGCTGATCGGGTCGCCGTCCCACATCTCCCGCAGGTACTCGCTCAGGCTGCTCCCGTCCCGCCGTGAGACGGTGAAGCAGCGGGACAGTTCGGACAGGCGGACCAGCCGCCGCTTGTCCGCCGGCGGAGGAGGTGGGACGAGACCCGCCGGCGGGTCGGCGACCAACTCCACCAGCCCCTCCCCGGACCCGATCCCACGGGTGACGCACGCGGACTCCCACGCCGGGTCCGCCTGCCGGAACGGCCACACCGCCACCGCCCACCCGCCCCCCTTCTCGTCGCTCGTCCGCCCGACCACCCCGACGTACAGTGCAGGGTGATGGCTGCGGGGTCCGACCTGCGCCCACGCCCCCCGCCCGACCACCGACCCGAAGCACGCCAGCCAGCCGAGCAGGATGCCCCACGGGTCGGCTTCGGTCTCCGGGGCGACCGCCGCCAGCATCTCGCCCAGCAGCCCGTGACAGGCGGGCGTGTCGAACGGCGGGGGCAGCCCGTCGGCGGGCGGTTCGGTCGGTGTGTCGGCGGGGACGGCGGGCTGTGAGACATACCCCTCCTCCCCCACCACCTCGGTCATGACCACCTCCGCCACCGCCTGTTCAGCGGTGACAGGCGACAACTCCTCGGACTGTGGCTGGTGACAAGGGTGAACCGCCCCCACGATCACGGGTTCCGCCACCGCGTGGTGGTAGGAAGAAGAAGGGTCGGGAGCCGGGACGAGTTCCACCACTTCGCGGTGGTAAGAAGTGTCGGCACTTGACGCGCCGAGTTCACCATCACCCTGTTCAGCACCGGCATTCTTCTTGTTACCACCAGCGTCCTCCAGGCGGGCGAGTCCGAGGACGTGCTTCCGCACTTCCGACTCGGTCAGCGGGTGGGGAAGCCGCGCGTTCCAGTTCATCGCCTCGTCCAGCACCCGATCCACGTCCACCCCGGCTCCGAGCATGGCTCCCGCGACCCGCACCAGCACCGGGCGGCGACCGCCGCCGTCCGGGTCCAACTTGCGGGGGAGCGGCAGCGGCGCGACGGCGAACGTGACGGCGGGATCACCGGCAACCCCCCGCAGCGGATTGATCCCGACCAGCGGGACGATTGCCGGCGACGGTCTCGGTCCCTCGTCCCTGCACTCCGTTGAGCCGTGGGCGGGCAAGATCGCCAACGTCTCCGGCGGCAGATCGGGCAGCAACTTTCGCCAGTCGCTCCGCCAGCGGTATCGCTTGCCGCTGGCGTGCCTGGAGGGTGGGACGATGATCGCCCCACCGCACGCCCGCACGTCGATGGGCAACCCGTTGTCTCTCTTGGTCGTGCTTTTCACCCGACGGTCGGCCGGCAGCCGGAACAGGAAGTGCCAGAACCCGGAGCCGGTCTCCTGGAAGGGTCCGCTCGGCAGCCGCTGTTGCTTGACCCACTCCAGCCCCGCCTCGTCGTCGGCGTCCAGCACCAGCAGGCCGGACGGTTCACAGGCGACACCCACGTTCGCGGTCGGCAGGTATTCCCCGAACCAGTAGCGGATCAGGTCGGGGTCGCGGGTGGCGTTCTTCAGCCCTCGTGGGGCGAGGTCGGCGAGCGGGTGCTTGCCGGGGTGCGGACACCTCGCCCCGAGGTGGCAGGTGCAGTGTCCGTCTGCGTCCGGCGGGATCACCGGGTAGACGTGCCAGCCGTGGTCGGCGTAGGCAAGGGCGGCATCAAGCGGAGTGCTGAACTCGGTCATGGTGGAAGACTCCAGGTGCATAGGGGGATAGAAGGCGGGGGACGACGCCCCCGCCCGGTGGAACTCGACGGCATCAGCCAACGGGGAATCAGCCGATCAACATGCACGACTCGACGTGGACCCATTCGCTCACCGTCCCGTCCTTCTTGATCCTCTTCGCCAGCCGCAAGCGGTACTTCCTGCCGATGCACCCGGACAGGTCGATCTCCTCGCCCGGTGCGAACTCCCTCCCCGCCAGGTCGCAGGACAACTTCAGCCGGTGGGAGCCGACCCGCAGCGACACACCCACCTCGCGGCTGCACGTCTTGCCGGCGTCGGGTCCGCTGGTGATCTGCCAGGTGTACTCCACCCCGGCGTACTGCCGGGTGTCGGACACCTCACGGGAAACCGCCCCCAGAAACTCGCCGTCGCACAGCCCGGTGGTGAGTTGTGCCGTTCCTGGTGTGGCTTTCGGCAGGGCGACCCCGCGAAGCGGGTCGATCACCTTCGACAGTGGGGGTGGAACCGACTGGCCAGCCGATCCAGCCCCCGTGGGCTGAGGTGGTCCTTCCGAGACCTGGGACGGGGTGATGGGTTTTGCCGTTGATCCGTTCGCCACATTTCCATTCGTCATTTCAACATCGACCACTGATCCGCCTTCGGGCTGTCGCCCTCGAACTTGCCTCCGTCCATGACTGATTTCCATCGCCTCGTCCTCAGCGACGGGCGGAGTGTACCGCGCGATCAGTGCCTAAAAAATCCCAAGTTTTCCAGGCGTTTCGTTAGGTGGACCTCTTCAGTCACTTAACTGGTCCACCGCTGCCGTCCTTCAGGAATGGAAAAGCACTCGCGCAAAAAATGTCCGCGTCCGAGAGGTGTCCTTCGCCACAGGCTACATACCGGCGTCCCTCACCTCGGAGCCGATCATGCCTGCCGCCACCACCACCACGCTGAACTCCTCGGACCACACGCGGTCCACCGCCAGCCACTACCTCGTCTGCCCATCTCGCGCCGGTGGCTGGTCCATGTTCGAGGTGCTGCCCGGCGGTGAGCAGGACGCCGCCGCGTTCACTGCCAGCGTGACCGACGTGCTGACGTTCAGGAAGTTCGGGGACGCGGCGGAGATGTGCCAGCGGCTCAACGCCTTCTACGAGCCGAGTACACCGCCGGCAGTCGCGGCGGGTCAGTGCGTCGGCTGACCGCGAAGTTGGTTGGAAAAGGGGAAATGCTGAATTACGGCGAGAATTCCTCCACCGCCGGGAGACTCTACCCCGGCGGTGGACGGCATGGACGTGGGTGTATGATGTGGAGGGAGGGTTTCTTCGTTCGCGGCGGTTTGGGCGAAGCACCCGGCTCAGTCTTGTGCAGACTTTACCGGATGCATGTTACGTATTCTGCCACTGATGAAATGATTACTTCGTATCTGGCTTGTCAGTTGTGAATGTAATGGATGATTGAATTGTATGGTTCAGAGTGTACTTTTTGTTCATTGGATTTGCCACTCTGACTAAGTCACCAGTCACAACATATTTCGCCTTGATTGACGACACACGATCACTTTTTGTGTCGTATATTATGACAGCATCACTCGCACCTCCTTGCAATTCATCGTATGCTAACTTCTGAGTGTTCACAGAATCGTCTCCTTCCTTCTTCGTTTGCCAGTGGTATGTTATATCTGCTACAAACTCAAGAAGTCCATCTTTCTGCTTGTGCAACTTGCCAGATGCCTTTAACTCTAAATTCCCACCGTTCAGTGTGCTTGCCGAAACCTTTTCCCACTTATCGTCGATCTTCATTTCCTTTACTGGCAAGGAATGAAACATACAGTTGACCACCAGTGAAGCAATCTCCGCATGATTAAAGGTCGCTTTTTTGGAATCCTTGGGTACTTCAAGCGATGTCGATTTGATCTCGAATGTCTTACTCAGCCCAACATGAATTGAGCATCCGTCGGGAATTTCGATGGCATTCATTTCAATCTTGTCGTCGTCATCAGCATAGCCAATTGCGACAGATACAAACTCGATCACCATGAGATGCGATTCGTCTTTTTGTTTTTTGACAGTGACTTTATACACGCATTTCTTGTCAGTTTTGGTCTTTTGTATCGCCATGTTTCCAGTCGTCACCGACGAAACTGTGGACTCATCCTCAGTCATGTACAGGACGAGGTTGTCTGTCACGCCTCGTTTGATGGTGTAGGTCTCATGTTTCGCGGCGGGCTGCCCCAGCAGCAGGCATGCGATGATTCCTGTAGCACTTACCATCGACAACTCCTATTCAGGAATGGGATGCGTTATGCCATATCCAGTTGCTGCAACTCATCGAATATATCGAGACGGCGGCAGAATAACCGGGGGTTTCGGAAACGGAACGAGATAAAATCCATTGTTTGGCTCAGGCGTGCCAGGCGGATCATTAAGATACTGCGATGGCGGTCGAATCGACGGCGGCTTTGGGAACGGTTTGATAAAAATTCCTCCGGGTTCAACACCGATGAAGCCACCATTCCCATACGACGGCGGCAGGATGAGTGGAATTGGGGGAAATGGCACTATCTGGAAACCGTTCTGCGGCTCTGGAGTACCCGGCGGGTCTTTAAGATATTGGGACGGTGGACGTATGGTATGAATCGGGGGGAGCGGTTTAATTTGAAAGCCGTTCTGCGGCTCTGGAGTACCAGGCGGGTCTTGTAGGTATTGTGATGGCGAGCGAATAGTAGGTATTGGCGTGCCGCCTTTCGGTGGCGTTTGAAGCCCAGACGGATCGAGGAAAACAAGCGGTGAGTTGCCGACGTACCGATACAGGTTCACGTCCCCCGCGTCGTACCGGATCGGGTCCAGGTTGCGGAACCGCCCCATCACGGGGTCAAGAATCCGCCAACGGTTGTCATACCCGGCAATGTCGAGCCGCAGCCCCTGGTGGAAGTGCTGCCAGCCGTAGGCGGTGCTCCCCACTGTCCAACTGCCGTTCATGACCGTCACCGCCCCGAAGGCGTCGTAGGCGTACCGCTCGATAACGACCCCACTCCCGTTCACCACCCCGACCACGTTCCAGTTGGCGTCCTGCATCACCCACAGCCGCTCCTCCAGCCCGTTCGTGCCGGTGGAGCTATTGTTATCCGCGTCCCGGTCCCGCAGGATCAGGGCGTCCACGTACACCGGACTCCACACGTACCGCTGGGTGGTCGTGCCCCCCACCGCCTCCTCCAGCACCTGCCACTGGTCGGAGTAGTAGAAGTCGGTCGTCGTCCCACTGGCGGTTTCGGCTACCCGCCGGTTGAGGGCGTCGTAGGTGTACGTCTTGAGGGTAGTCCCGCCCGAGTTCTTGACCACCGTCAACCGGTTCCAGGCGTCATACACGTACTGCTTGCCCGTCTCGTCGGTGGTCATGTTCCCGTTCGCGTCGAACGTCGGGCTGGTCGCCCCGGACACGGCAGTGATCTCGTTCTGCTTGTTGTGCGTGCGGGTCTGCGGGCTGCCGCCGTTGGTCGTCAGCGACTCCCAGTTGCCCAGCGCGTCGTAGTCCCACGCCTGCGTCCGCGCCCCGCTGTTGCGGTTGAAGGCGGTCAACTGGTTCAGGTTGTCGTAGGTGTACGCCTCGTCGTAGGCCGAGTTCAGGCTGTTCGTGCGGCTTACCCGGTTCCCGTTGCGGTCGTACCCGTACAGGGTCCGCTCCACGTCGGCCACGCTCGTCCGCCACCGCTGGGACACCACCCGCCCGAAGCGGTCGAGGCCCGTGTACTGGTCGCCCGCGTCCCCGGTCGCCTCGGGGGTTTGCAGGACGAACGTCTGGTCCACCCCGCTCAGCGGGTGCCCCCGCTTCACGACCGTGCCACGTCCCAGGTAGTCGTAAGTCTCCACCGTGCCGCTCGCGTCGGTGAGGGAACTCAGCCGGCTCACATCACCATTTATCCCCGACGCATAGTTGTAGGTCAACACGTAACCGCTCGGGTACGTCACGCTGGTCAGCCGCGAGCGGTTGCTGGCGTCCAGGGTGGAGTAGGCGTACTGCACGCTCGGGCTGGTGGACGTGTTCACCGCCGCCCCGCGGGACTGCCACTCGCGGGTGAGCTGCCCGAGGCCGTTGAACGCCCGCTGCGTCTGGGTGACGATGCTGCCGCCGGAGGCCGCGTCGTAACTGGTGAACAGGTAGGCGTTCCCCTGCGTGTCGTAGGCGGTTTCGATCCGCCGCACGCTGCCGTCCACCCCAGATCCCAGGGTGGTGACGGCGTCCGACACGACCCGCCCGAGGATGTCGTAGGTGAGGGTGTGGGTGCTGCCGTTGCGGTCGGTGGTGACGAGCGGCTGGCCGAGGGCGTTCACCAGCACGGTTTCTTGCTGCCCACTGCTCGCCGACCCCGAACTCGGGTCGGGCCACTTGGTCGCTCCCACGAGGTCGTTCGAGTCCAGCCCGTGGCCGCCCCCCTGCGTCACCCCGTACACCCACTCGGTCGTCTGCCCGCCCCCGCCGGTCAGCTTGGCCGTCAGACTGGTCATGCCGGCCGCGCCGTACGTGTACTCGGTCGTCTTGTCGTCGGCGTCGGACACGGTGCCGTCCACGTAGTTCTCGACGGTCGTCAGCACCCGCCCCATCAGGTCGTAGGTGGTGCGGCCCTCGATCCCCTTCGGGTCGGTCACCTTCCACGCCCGCCCGGCCGAGTCGTACACGGTGGACTGCACCAGCACGGTGTCGTTGCGGCTCGGCACCGACCCCGGCCGCGTCCACGCACTCCCGCCGTTGGTGCCCACGTTCACCGAGTCCGTCAGGCGGTTCGCCAGGTCGTAGTACGCCGCCGAGAAGGACACGCGGGTGGCGGTGGTGCCGAGGGCGCCGGTGGCGGAGGCGGTGTGCATCCGCTCGCGGGTGACGCTCAGGATCGCCCGCCCGCCGGCGTCGTAGGTCGTCTCCGACTGGGACAGCACGATGTCGCCGGTCACGTCGTCGGCGTCCGAATAGCCCGAGTCCCCGCCACCGTCGGTCGAGTACACCGTCACCGCCCGGCCGAGGGAGTCGTAGGCGTACTTGGTGAACAGCCCGCCGGGGGCGCTCGTCTTGAGCGTCAGCCCGCGGAGGTCGAACCACGTCTGGGAGGTGAGCGCGTAGCTGGACACGCTGCCGGAGGAAGGATCGACGCTGTACACCTCGCTCTTGTACACCCGCCCCCACTCGTCCGTGCTGACGGTGGACTTGGCCCGCAGCAGCGACGAACTGGGGCGGTCGGGGACGCCGTCCGAGTTGCCGTCGGTCAGGCTGACCGTGTCCCCGTCGTAGCTCTCGCGCACCACCGCCGTGCCCAGGTTGTCGTACTCGGTGTAACTGAGCGGGCGGTTCACACTGGTGGACTCGCTCGCCTCCACCCCGCTCTTGCGGCCGACCGGCCGGTTCCGCCAGTCGTACCACGTCTGGTTGACGCGGGCGGCGGCCGACCCGCCGGGGTAGACGGTCTGTTTGGTCACGTTCGAGTCGCCCGCCCCGCCGCCGTCGTACTCCACCTCGCTCACCTTCACCATGTTCGTGCCGGCCAGGTTGTCCACCGCCCAGAAGCCCGTGGTGGGGGTGTCGTCGGTGCCCACCCAGGTGCTCGTCACCCGCCCGAGGGCGTCCGTCTCGGTGCGGGTGATCGTCCCGGCCGCGCTCACCGACTTATTCGCCTGCCCCTGCTTGCCGTACCCCTGCTCGGTGCGGTAGCGGTGGGTGCCCAGCGTGCCGATGTCGGCCGCCGTGCTGTACGTCACCCCGGTCAGGTCGAAGTAGCTGTCCGTATGCGTGCTCTGGCCCGCCGCGTTCCGGTAGGTGCGGCTGAGCGACTGGATGGAGGAGATGCTCTCGGTGCCCGTCGGCCGGCTGCTGGAGGTGTTCGGGGTGGCGGACATGGTGAGCGTTTCGGTGTACCCGCCCGCCCGGTCGTCCCGGCTGACCACGGTCGGCCCGGTGGTGGCACTGCCCGTCCACCCGGCGTACACGCGGGTCGTCTTGTTGATGTCGTCGAACACCGTGTAGGTGATCTGCCCGAGCGGGTCGGTGACTTTCGTCATCCGCCCGAGGGAATCGACTTCGAAGGTGGAGACGAGGTGCAGCCCGGCCCCGCCCGGCGTGCTCCACCCGCTCGGCAGGTTGGCGAAGTCGGACGTGTTCGCCGTGTTCACGTCACTGATCGTTTTCGTCACCGCCCCCGTCTGGGCGTCGTAGGCGGTGTAGCTCAGCACCCCGGCCGCGTCCTTCGCCCAGATGGGCCGCCCGACGGCGTCGAACACGGTGGTGCCCGTCGTCGCCGAGTTCGGCCCGTTCTGGGCGGTGGTGACGGTCGGCAGGGTGGTCGTCACCGAGGCGATGTGCGCGGTGCTCCCCTGCCAGGTGTAGGCGTAGCTGGTCGTCTGCCCGCCCGTCCCGTTGGTGTTGCGGTACTGGGTCGAGCTGGCCACGTGGTAGCGGGTCTGGCTGTTGGCAGTCCGCCCGATGTACGTCACGTCGCCCTGCGGGATGGCCGTCCCGCCGGTGCCCCGCTGGACGGCGGTGGACTTGACGTACCCGCTCACGTCCCCGGCGGTCGAGGTGGTGGCGGTGGTGCTGGTGGCGTAGGTGGTGGTGGAGACGACCCCGTCCGCGGACTTGAGGTGCGTCGCGCTCGACCCGCTCCACCCGACCAGGTCCGACAGGCCCTCGTCGTACCCGCTCACCGCGCTCGGGTTCGCCCGCAGGATGACCCGCCCGGTGCTGTCGTACCTGGTGTAGCTCAGCCACGCCTTGCCGGTGGACGGCTCGGTCACCACGCTCAGCAGCTCCTGCCCCCACTTGTTGGCGTAACTCACCACCGTGCTGCCGTCGTCCCGCACGCACCCCACCTTGCTCGCCCAGTCGTTCACCCCCGACCCCGGGCTGGCCTTCTCCGCGTAGTACGTCGCCGACGTGCCGAACCCGCCGGCGCACGCGCTGCACCCGGCCCCGGCCGTCACCTTCTTCGTCACCCGCCGGCTGGTGCTGTCGTACTCCAGGGCCACGTCCGCGTAGTCGGCCAACTGGGCGTCGGTCAGCGCGGTGAGCGCCGTGCCCGGGTAGTCCGCCTTGACGCGGGCCACCGCCTTCGCCCCCAGGTGGTACTTCAGCCCGCCCGAGTACCCCGCCCCGCCGGTGCTCGTGTAGTAGCGGTTGAACGTCTCCTCCAGCACGTTGCTGGAGGCGTCCTTCTCGACCGTCGTCTGGAGGGTCTTGTCGCTGCCCAGGGTGGCGTAGGTGAACTCGGCCACCCGCACGGTGGCGAAGCTGCCCCCGCTCGGCTTCCGCCGGCGGGTGACGCTGGTCAGGTAGCCCGACCCGTCGTACGCCCACACCAGCGACTCGACCGCCCCCGTCGGGTCGGTGATCTGCGTCTCCGTCGGCCGCCCGCTCCCGTCCCACGACACCGTGTCGGCCGCGTTGCCGGCCGCGTCCGTCCGCCGCTTCAGCCGCCCCGCCCGCCCCGTCGGGGTGCCCCCGCCGAAGTCGTAGAAGTAGAGCGTCGCCCCCTGCCCGTCGGTCAACTCCAGCTCGCCCGTGCTGCTGTTCTGCACGAGCGTCGCCGGGTGGCCGAACGGGGTGGTGTACACCCCGCCGCTCGGCCCGTCGAACCACAGCGCCGCCCCCGCGCCGTCGATCATGGCGATCCGGGTGTTCCCCGCCTGCTGGGTGAGCCGCGGCTGGCCGGTCACCGTCACCCCCAGCCCGGCCTTCACCAGACTGTCCGTGTACCCGCTCTCGTTGGTGAACCCGACCCCCGCCCCGCCCACCCCGGCCGCCGCCGACGAGCGGACGCCCCCGCCCGGCCCGACCGCGCACAGCCCGCCGGGGGACAGGTTGACCGTGATTTGCCCGTCCGACCCCACCCCGCAGGCGGTGGCCGGCGAGCCGGTGGCGCCCGCCCCGGCCGACCCGCCCACCGCCCCGCTGGTGACCGTGGACGGGCGGTAAGCCAAGGCGGGGGAGGCGAACGAGCCGGGGGCGGAGACGAACAGGAAGCCGGGCGAGTTGCCCGTCTGGAACCACGAGTCGCCCAGGTAATCGACGGCCAGGAAGTACATGCCGGCGGCCAGGGTGAGCGGGTTGACCGTCAGGCTGCCGACCGCCTGCCCGGCCGTCCCGGACGGGCTGAGGGTGGCCGTGCCGAGGGTGGCCGACGCCGGCCCGCTGACCGAGATCCGCACCTGACCGGTCGGCGTCTGGGTGCCGTTGGCCGTGTTCCCGTCGGACACGGTGACGGAGAACGTGTAGGTGCCGCCGGTCTCCAGCGTCCCGCTCCCGGACGCCGTCACCGACACCGGGTCGGGGTCGTTGCTGCCGGCCACGAACAGCCCGCCCGTGTACCCCGTGCCGAAGGGGGTGTACGGACTCATCGGGGCGGCCAGTTCCGTCGAGGTGTCACCCGAGAACACCTTCACCGTCCCGGCCATCCCCGCCCCGCTGCCGACCATCACATCAGCGAACTCGTCGTCGTCGGCGAAGCTGGTGGCCACCCGCACCCCGCCGGTGAAGGTGGTGGGGAAGGCCATGAAACTCCGCACCTCGGCCCCGCTCGCCCCGTCGAACACCTTCACGTGCGGCCCGCCGCCCGGCCCCGCCCCGGTGACGATGTCGGACACGCCGTCGCCCGTCACGTCACCCGCCAACGGGTCGGACCCCACGTCCACCCCGCCGGTGAAGGCGGTCGAGTAGGCGAAGAAGCTCCGCACCTCGGCCGGCCCGCCGGTCGCACTCAGGTCGAACGCCCGCACGTGCGGCCCGCCCCCGGCCCCGGCGCCGGTAACCACCTCGACCCGCCCGTCCCCGGTCAGGTCGGCGGCGGTGATGGTCGCCCCGCCCAGGAAGTCCGGGGCGTAGGCGTAGAAGGAGGTGACGAGCTGGCCGGTCTTCCCGCTGAACGCCTTCACGTGCGGCCCGCCGCCGGCGCCGGCGGCGGTGATGACGTCCGCCCACCCGTCCCCGTCCACGTCCCCGCCGGCCACGAACACCCCGCCGCCGAACGACGGGTCGTAGGCCATGAAGCTGCCGAGCGGCCCCGAGATGAGTTCGCCGGTGGCCCCGCTGTACACCTTCACGTGCGGCCCCCCGCCAGGCCCGGCGGCGGCGATCAGGTCGGGCAGCCCGTCCCGGTCGATGTCCCCGGCCGCCACCCGCACCCCGCCGGCGAACCCGCTGGCGAACGGCTGCTTCTCGAACTTCAGCGCGCCCGTCTCCGCGTCGTAGGCTCGCGCGAGTGGTGGCACTCCAGAAGACGTTCCGACGAACAAGAAGGGGAGGGGAAGCGGTCGCCCCGTGGGGACGACCCGCTCCTCCAGTGGGAGCAGGCCGAGGCGGACGGGCAACGACGCGGGCGGCGGTGGAGGTGAGGTGAACCCGGCCGGGCGGCCGAGCAGGTGGTCCCACACGCGGGAGAGGGCGGACCAGACGGGGCGGGCGAACGGGGTGCGACTCATGAGCGACTCCCGGTCCTCACGCCGCCTCCGGCGGGCGAGGGTCGAGTCGGTCCGGTCCGCCTCGTGCGGACCGCGCGGTCGGAACTGTCAGCCACAGTGAACTCGACACGCGCACAACAGTAGTTACCGTGAGATGACTCGCACGTGAGGTGCTATTTGCTGAGGGGAAATTACAGGCGACTGACGGAATTTGCAATAGGAAATTCCGACACGGACGGAAAATTCGGCAATTCCCGCCTCCACGGTTCCGACAAGGGACACAGCCGCCGAACTCCCCGCCGTCGGGTGTGGTCGGCGCTCGCACGGGTGCCGAACCGCGGCAACGCCTGCAATCGCACGCTGCGGTCGCACGTTCTGGCTCCGCTGTCACGGACACCGAGTCGTGCCATCTGCCGAATTGCGTTCTGCGCTCGCAAGTGGACATGAATCCGCACATTTTCCCGATATCGTTCCGCCGCCCGCACCCGGAACACCCCCGGCGGAGGGCGTTGGGGGTGAGGCGGGGGTGGAAAGTGTGGGCGGAGGGGAGCGTAGACCGTGGGCGAGCCGTGCCGAAACTCGCCGGAGTTTTGAACAAATCAGGGGGGAGGGGTCCGCCGCTCGATTATGGGCACTCGCGCCGGTTCGGCACGCCGACCTGAAAATCGGTCAGCGAAGCGTGACCGACGCGCCCGACGGACCGGGGGTCGGGTGGGGAGACATCCGCACGGGTGTGCCCGCCGGTGCGCGGGGTGGAGGGCAACCGCGTGGTGGTCGTCCCGGAACACCACGCGGTTGCCGCACACGTCACCCCGCGACATTCGGGGGGCCGATCGGATTCAACGTGGCCGCTCCCTCGTTCGGCCGGTCGTCGGCCGTCGGTCCGGCTGGCGAGTTTGTCGTCACAAGTGTCGGCCGGAGAGTGTGCGCCGGCCCGACCATCGGGCGACGCCCGAGCCGGGCGGGGCATCTCCGGGGTGGGTGATTGCCAGTCGGGTGAAAGGGGACCAGTTCCAGACGGCGGGTGACTTCGGGTGAGGGCTTGTACCGGCCGACTGGTGAGTGTAAATTCGCATCCTGGGAACACCAGTCCACTTAACACCGGAACCACCGTGGCCCGGCACTTCAACCCGCATTCCGTCCTGCGTCACCTGCCCGCCCCGCTCGTCCGCCAGTATTGCGACCGCGAGGGCATCCCCCTGCCGCACGGCTGGGATCCGCCACCGGCCGCCACCACCCGGCTGGGGGCCGACCGCGCCGCCCGCCCCGAGTTCGCCCCCCGGTTCGAGGAGATGCTGCTGCACGCCCACCAGCTCGGCACACGGCAGGGGGTCGCCCAGTTGCACGACGAGGCGGCGTTCCGCAACGACCCCATCCCCGACCTCGACCCCGAGTACGGGCACCAGGCGGTCGCCCTGTGGTGCATGATCCACCGCGGGCCGGCCTTCCACGTCGTCCGCATGATGGACCTGGCCGACCACCTGCCGGGCAGGCACTGGCACCGCACCAGCGGGCTGCCGGTCGGCCCGCCGGACGACTCGCCGGACGCCCGCCAGCGGCTGCGGGCGGCCCTGGCCGACTACTTCGGCCGGCAGGAGGGGCGGGGGTGGGTGGTGTCGGTCGAGCACTACGTGCGGGGCGGGCGGGAGCACTACTTCGTCTGCCACTGCGACGACTACACCCAGACGTTCACCACCCACGACGCCAACCGCCGGCTGGCCCGCGCCCCGCTGCGGGGGACGTTCGAGGTGGTGTTCGCGTTCGACGCCGACGAGGGGGTGCTGTACACCTACGCCCCGGTGCGGAAGGCGGCTCGGCTGGACCTCCAGGACCAGTTCTTCGGTGTCGCCCTGCCCGCCCCGCCCGCGGAGGTCAACGCCGCCGGCCCCGAGTACCAGCTCGACCGCCTGCTCGACCGCTCCCGCCCGCTGGCCACCGACCCGGCCGACGGGGTGCTGGAGGTGCGGGTGTCGCTGGTGACGGTGGCCGTCCCACGGTCCGGGCGGCGGCTGGAAGTCCGCGGCGACCCGGACGCCGGCCCGCTGGACGCGATCGACGGGCTGGACGACCACCTGTCGCCGGCCGATCGGGCGGACCCCACCTTGCACGTGACCGCCGCCACCTTCGTCCTCCGCTACCGCGGGCCGGCCGACTCCCGCGTCCGCTCCCTCACCTTCCGCGTCAGCTACCCGGACACCTGCACCCTGAAGAACGAGCCGGACGACCGCCGGCGGCTGGGCGAGCGGCTGCTGCGGCGGTGGGGGATCGCCCGTGGCTGACCCGCTGCTCGGCGTGCTGACGGTCGCCGAACACCCCCGCCCGGCGGTGACGGTCGAGGACGCCCGCTGGTGGCCGCGGTGGGCGGTGCCGGCGCTCGAGCGGGCCGACGCGCTCGCCCCGGACGGGCCGGTGGCGAGCGTGGCGTGCGACGAGTGCGGGGTCGGGCACGTCGAACGGGTCGAAGCGGTGGACACCCCCGGCCGCCCGCGGCGGTGGTTCCACCCGTGCCCGGCGCTCGGGCGGGCGGAGGTGAAGCCGGAGCGGCTGCGGCGGTGGGTCGTTCGGCCGACGGCGGTCGCCGCGGCGCTGAGCGGACGAGAAGGCGCGGAACGACTGGCCGGGCGGGTGTGGCACCTCGGGCCGATCGGTCCGGGTTGGGTTGGGTGGCTGGCGGCCGGTTGGCGTGGGGAGGTGAGTCTGACCGAGCGGGTTCCCGAACTGGTCCAGCCGACCGCCGCCGTGTTCGTCCCACACACCCTCCCTCCGATGGGTGTGTGGGGGCGGTCCGCTCCGCGGCGGGTGGTCCCGCTGTCCGCCGTCCTCACCCTGTCCGCCGACGGTCTGACCGTCGATCCGGTCGCCCTCGCCGCCCACCTGGGGCCGCCGGACGGGGACGACCCGCCGGCCGAGCCGGTCGTCCTCCCGCCCGACCCGGCGGGCGGGCCACGGGTGCGGCTCCCGGCCGGCACCGCCTGGGAGGAGGTGGCGGTGGAGGTGGACGACCACCACCTGCTCGTCCGCTCGGCCGGCGGGGAGTGGCGGGTGGGGTACGAGGCCGCCGGGTTCGCCGACCGCCGCTCCGACGCCCCGAACCAGCAGTGGGAACTGCTCAAACTGCTGGCCAAGCGGGGCGGGGAGTTGGACGACGGGGACGGGAAGCGGACCAAGTCCGACCGCCTGACCCGCGCCGTGTCCGACCTCCGCGTTGCCCTGGCCCGCCTGACCGGGCTGACCGCCGACCCGTTCCACCCCACCCCCCGCGGCCGGCCGTACCGCACCCGCTTCCGCATCCGGGCCGCATTCGCCCGCCCGTCCGATGGCTGAGTTCTCAGCCTCACGTCCCACCCCGCCGCCCACTTTCCCGAAGAAATCCGTTCGCCGAAATCGCACGAATCCCAGCGGTTTCGCCCGTCGCCTCGTCAGTTTTCACTCCCCCGGCTGAGTTCTCAGCGGAGAGGGGTGAGCACCCGCCGTCAGCCGACGCCGGTTCTCACGCACCCGCCATCCTCCCCTCGCACGGGGCGGGTGACGGACACGCGGAGTCCGGAAAATCCGACGGACGCGGTGACGGCAGGGGGGTGAGGGTGACGGCGAACCGGCGGCGGGTGCGGGCGGGTGAACCCGCCACACCTGTCAACACCGAGCGCAGCGGGAGGGCGACCGATGGGCGGGCTGGGGAGCGGGCGGTGGGGGTGGCACCGGAAGAAGACGCGGGCGGAACTCTGCCGCTGGTTCACCGTGGCCGAGGTGGTCGGCGCTCACCCGCCGGCCGCCGGGCGGTCGGGGACGCTCAAGTGGCCGGAGGTCGCCGGGGTCGAGTCGGCGCTGGTGTTCGCCTTCACCGGCCCTCACACCCTCACCCTCGCCTACGGGTGGGGGGCGGGGGCCGACCGGAAGGAGTTCGCCTACCCGCTCGCCCTGGTCGCCCTGCCCACCCCGAACGGCGGCACCCGCTTTCTGGCGTGTTGCCCGCTCACCGTGAACGGCGTCCGCTGCACCCGCCGGGTGGCCAAGTTGTACCAGCCGCCGGGGTCGCCGTATTTCGGCTGTCGATTCTGCCACCGCCTGACCTATCGCAGCCGGCAGGCGCACGACCCCCGCGTGTCGGCCCTGCTCCGCGGCGGCCCGGACCGGCTGTTCGAGTTGGCCGACGACCCGACCCGGCTGCCGGTGCCGATGCTCGGCCGGGTGCTGGTCGCGCTCGACGAGTGGCGGCACCGCAGCGAGAAGGCGATGAAGCGACTGAACCCCAAACCACCACCCCGCCGGAGGAAGCCGAAATGACCCCGACCCAAACCCAGCCGCCGGCGGACACCCCGCCCGTCCCGCTGCTCATCGACATCCACACCCTGGCCGCCCTGCTCACCCGCTCGGTGGCCAGCCTGGAGCGGGACCAGGCGGCCGGCCGCCTGCCCGCGCCGGTGCGGATCGGTGGGAGCAAGAAGTGGCGGCTGGCGGACATCCGGGCGTGGGTGGCCGCCGGCTGCCCGGCCCGCCAGCCGAAGTGACCGATCCCGACTCACACCATCTGCCATCGGAGGCCCACCCGGATGAACCCGACCGCCGACCTGGACGACGTGTGCAAGCTGCTGGCCGAGGTCCGCGACCGCCTGGACGCCCACGCCCGCCCGCCGGCCGAACTGCTCACCCGCGACGACCTGGCCGCACTGTTGGCCGTCGGCGTGTCCACCCTCGACCGCCTGCGGGCGGCCGGGGCCATCGGGCCGTCGCCGCTGGAACTGTCCGGGGTGAAGTGGAGCCGGGCCGAGGTGCTAGCGTGGCTGGCCCACCGGGACCGCACCGGCCGACTGCTCGAAGCCGCTGCGTGGCCGGCCGTCTGGCGGGCGGTCCGCGACCGCACACCCGCCCGCAAGAACTGACCGCCACCACCCGCCCGGAAACGCCGCGGGCCGACCCGGACCAGGGGTCGGCCCACCAGCGCGGCGACGCCGGGCGTCACCGGAGAACTCCACCGATGAATCATACCCCCGAGGCGAATGCCGGCCAGTCGAACCTGTCGGCCGCCCACCGGGCCGAGCTGGCCGCCAGCGGCATCACCCCCGAAGCGGCCGCCGCCAACGGCATCCACACCGAGACCGACATGAAGTGCGTCGGCCGGCTGCTCAACTGGACCGGCGGTCGCGCATTCGGCGACTGTCTGGCCTTCCACTACTTCGCCGCCGACGGCACGCCCACCGGGTACGTGCGGGTGAAGCCGACGAAACCGCGGACCAGCAAGCGAAAGGAGGACAAGGGGAAGGTGATCAAGTACGAGGCGCCGAAGGGCTGTCCGAACCGCGCCTACTTCCCGGTGAACACCCGCCCGGCGGTGGCCGACCCGACGGCGGTGTTGCTGCTCACCGAGGGGGAGAAGAAGGCGGTGTCCGCCGACGCCCACGGGTTCCCCTGTATCGGACTGTCCGGGGTGTGGAGCTGGCAGGCGAAGCGGGCCGAGGACGAGACCGGGGCGAAGGTGGGCGAGCGGGAACTCATCCCCGACCTGGCGGCGGTGGCGTGGGCCGGGCGGACGGCGGTGCTCGCCTTCGACAGCGACGCGGCGGCCAACGACAAGGTGCGGTTCGCCCAAACAGAACTGGCGCGGGTGCTGGGCGGGCACGGGGCGACGGTGCGGGTGGTGCGGCTGCCGCCGGCCGCGGACGGCCGGAAGCAGGGGGTGGACGACTTCCTGGTCGCGCACGGTGCGGACGCCTTCGCCTGCCTGGTGAGTCAGGCGGGGGCGGCGGACGGGGACACCGACCCCCGCCCGGAGATCACCATCGACACCGACGAGTACCGGGTGAACGACGAGGCGGCCGCCGCCCTCGCCCTCGAACCCGACCTGTTCCAGCGGGGCGGGCTGCTGGTGTACCTGCAGCAGCAGGGGGAGGACTCCGCCCCGGCCGCCGCCATCCGCCGCCGGGCCGGTTCCCCCGTGGTGCTGCCGCTGGTCAAGCCGCTCCTCCGCGAGCGGCTCAGCCGGTGCGCCCGCTGGCAGAGCGTGCGGGTGAGCGACGAGGGCGAAGTGTACTTCAAGGCCGAGCACCCGCCCGGCTGGTGCGTGGAGGCCGTCCACGCCCGCGGGCACTGGCCGCACGTCCGCCACCTGGAGGCCGTCGTCAACCACCCGGTGCTGCTGCCCGACGGGTCGCTCCTCACCCGCACCGGCTACCACCCGGCCAGCGGCATCCTGGCCGCCATCCCGCCCGACCTGGCGGTGAGCGTGCCGGACCGGCCGACCCCGGCCGAGGTGACGGCGGCGGTGGCCGCCCTGCTCGACCCGATCCGGGACTTCCCGTTCGAGACGGACGCCCACCGGGCCGCGTGGGTGGCCGGCCTGCTCACCCCGCTCGCCTGGTTCGCGTTCGACGGCCCGGCCCCGCTGTTCCTCATCGACGCCAACGTGCGGGCGGCCGGGAAGGGGCTGCTGGCGGACGTGGCGGCGCTGGCGCTCACCGGCCGGCGGTTCAGCGTGATGACGTACACGCACGACACCGAGGAGATGGAGAAGCGGATCACCACCCTGGCCCTGGAGGGGGAGCGGCTGGTGCTGCTGGACAACCTGGCCGGGGCGGTGGGGAACGACAAGCTGGACGCCGCCCTGACGGCCACCGAGTGGCAGGGGCGGGTGCTCGGGGTGAGCAAGACGTACAAGGGGCCGCTCCAGGTGGTGTGGTTCGGCACCGGGAACAACGTGGCCCTGCGGGCGGACACCTCCCGCCGCGTCTGTCACGTCCGCATGGAGAGCGCCGAGGAGCGGCCGGAACTGCGGACGGACGTGACGTACCCCGACCTGCGGGCGCACGTGCTGGCCCACCGCGGCCAACTGCTGTCGGCGGCGCTCACGGTGCTGCGGGGGTGGGTGGCGGCGGGGAAGCCGAAACACAACCTGCCCGCGTGGGGGAGCTACGAGCAGTGGTCGGGGGTGGTGCGGGAGGCGGTGGTGTTCGCCGGCCTACCCGACCCGGGGGACACCCGCGGGCAGTTGCAGTCGGCGTCCGACCGCGACGCGGCGGCCATGCTCGACCTGCTGGCCGGGTGGGAGAAGCTGGACACGGGCGGCGGGCTGACCGCGGCCGAGGTGGTGGCCAAGCTGAGGGATGAGAAGGACGCGGCCGACTGGCTGCTCGACCTGCGGGCGGCGGTCGAGGAGTTGTGCGGCAAGCTGGACGGGCGGGCGCTGGGGAACAAGCTGCGGCACTTCAAGCGGCGGAACTTCAACGGCAAGATGATCGACGCCCCGCCGGGCGGGAAGCACGCCAACCGCTGGCGGGTGTTCCCGGCCGGCGGGTGCTCGGACCGGACGCGGCCCCCGGACCCCCCGCACCCGCCCTCACCGCCCCCGCCGGCCGGGGGTGAAGGGGGTGAACGGGGTCAGGTTCCGCCCGCCACCGAAGCCAACAGCGGGAAGCGCCGGTATCGGTCGAACCCGCACCGGGGAACGCCGCTCGACCGCGAAGGGGGTGGACAGTGACCGCCGCCGATCTGCTCTCCGCGTTGCAACTGGCCGGGTGCGAGCCGGCGGTCGCCGATGCGGAACTGGTGCTGACCGCCGACCCGCCCCCCGCACTGGCCCCGGCGGTCGCGCACCTCCACACCGGCGTCCGGGCGATCCTGACCGGGAAGCGGTGGTACGGGTGCGACACCACCACCGGGCGAACCGTCGCCCTCGACCCGGACGACCCCCTCCCGAGTGGGGTCGGGTTGCTGGCTGTCGAGGGTGAGTCGGAACTGTGGGACCGGATACCGCCGGTGGCGCGACTGGTCTCGCCCGAGTTGTTCGCCAACCCCTCAAGGCAATAGCGGCTGAAACTGCAACCGCTGTGATTGAACGCTCCCCACCGAACAAGTACCCTCGACCACCGACACACCGCAGGTGCCCACAATGGCGAAGCTGTATCACCCGACGTACACGGACAAGAAGACCGGCGAGAAGAAGAGGCTGAAGAAGTGGTACGTCTGCCTCAACGGGAAGGAAATCCCCCTCAGCCCGAACCGGCGGGCCGCCGAGATGATGCTGGCAAAGCTGCTGGAGAAGGCCGAGTTCGAGAAGATCGGACTGACCGATCCGTTCGAGCGGCACCGACAGACGCCGCTCGTCGAGCACCTGGACGATTGGGAAACCGCCGTGCGGGCCGGTGAAGGGGGGGCCAAGCACGCCGCGGAAATGCTGCGGTGCGTCCGTCGGGTTCTGGCCGGGTGTGTGTTCTTCGCCGACGTGTCGCCGGGTGGTGTACGGGAAGCGTTGGCCGACCTCCGCCAGGGGAGGGAAGTCGCCGCCATCCCCGCGAACCAGGAACAGTTCACCCGGAAGGAGTTGGCCGACCTGTTGGGCATCACCCCGGCGGCCGTGCCCGAGTTGGTGAGTCGGCACCGCCTGCCCGCCACCGGGAACGGCAAGGCCCGCCGCTTCCCGAGAACGACTGCCGAGGCGTTGCTCGCCCGCCGCGGGGAAGGGGCCAGCCTGACCACCCTCAACCGCCACCTCCAGGCGGTGAAGATGTTCGGGAAGTGGATGGTGAGCGAGAAGCGGGCGCCCGAGAACCCGCTCGCCGACATGAAGCGGGTGGGCAACCCGGAGAACGACCGCCGGCGGGAGTTCGCCACCCTCACCGCCGACGAAATCGCACGGCTCATCATCGCCGCCCGCGAAAGCTCGGCGGTGTTCATGGGGCTTGCCGGCCGCGACCGGGCGGCGCTCTACCTGTGCGGGGTGTCCACCGCCTTCCGTCCCGTCGAACTGTCCCGCCTCACCCCGGCCGACTTCCTGCTCGACGGGGCCGCCCCTCTGGTGCGGCTCGACGGCACCCGCACCAAGAACGGCAAGCCGGCCGAACAGCACGTCTCCCCCGCTGTGGCCGCCGAACTGCGGGAGTATGTCGCCACCCGCCCGGCCGGTGAACCCGTCTGGCCGGGCGACTGGTACACCCGCGGGGCCGACCTCATCCGTGTGGACATCACCGCCGCCTGCATCCCGCCGACCAAGCCGGCCGCAGGCGGCGGGGAACTGGTGGTGTCGCTCTACACGCTCCGGCACTCGGTGCCCGCCCTGCTCGAATCCCGCGGGGCGACGCTGCGGGAGGTGATGACCTTCATGCGGCACTCCGACCCCAAGTTGACGCTCAAGACGTACGGCCGCCTCGGGAGGGCGGAACTGACCGCCGTCGCCGGGAAGATGCCCGACCTGTTGCCGGTTCGCATCCCCCCTGACATCCCCCTGGCATCCCCCCAGATGGACGCGGAGGGAGGAATCGTGAGGACGGTTGAGGATTCGGGCAGGGTGCGGGCTTCGGCGGGCGGGTCGTCGGAAGGGCTAGAATTGCAGGCTGTTGAAGGCGATCGAGAAGGGCTGAGGCGAAGTGAGGGAAGCTCCCCAGGTTGGATTCGAACCAACGGCCAGCCGATTAACAGTCGGCTGCTCTACCGCTGAGCTACTGGGGAATGTCTGGAGTAATATAGCTTCGAAAGCCGTCACAGCAAGTCGGAGTCCGCTAAACTTCGCCCGCCGGCCCCACCCTCGCCCGCGAGAACGTTTCGCCGTGAACCGCTCCCCGCTCGCCTCCCTGCTCGCGCTGCTATTTGGCTCGGTCGCGGTTGCCCAGGACAAGCCCGCGTTCACTCCGGATGCCACGGGGTACGCCAAGACGGTCAAGCCGTTCTTCACCGCATACTGCAACAGTTGCCACTCCGGGGCCAAGCCGAAGGGCAACTTCGCCATCGACGCGAAGGGGCTGCCGAACGACTTCCTCGATCTGACCGCGAAGGGCAACTGGAACGAGGTGGTGAACGTCCTCAACAGCCACGAGATGCCACCCAAGAAGGAGAAGCAGCCGACCGCCAAGGAGGTGGCGGCGGTGGTGGACTGGATCACCGAACAGGCGGTCCGGGCGGAGCTGTCGCGGCGCGGGTCGGCGGTGGTACTGCGGCGGTTGAACCGGGCCGAGTACAAGAACACCGTCCGCGACCTTCTCGGCATCGACTTCGACGTGAGCGGGTTCCCGCAAGATCCTCCCGCCGGCGGGTTCGACAACAACGGCGGGGCGCTCACCCTCAGCCCGCTGCACGTCGAGACGTACCTGGGTGCGGCAAAGCAGATCCTGGACCGGGCGCTGGTGGAGGGCGAGCGGCCGGCCGCGGTGAAGTGGCGGTTCGACCCGAAGGCCGGGCCGGCGGACCGCACGCGGCTGAGGCTGGACGCGAAGAACAACCCGATCGTGAACGGCGGCAACAACCAACAGGACGGCGACTGGGTGGTCATTCACCACGAGAGTTGGGATAAGGGCGTGGGGGCGCGGGACTTCAAGGTGCCGACGGCGGGGGTGTACGTCATCCGGGTCAAGGCGGCGGGTCGGGTGCCGGACCGGGAGGCGGTGGTGAAGTCGGCGGAACTGATTCTTGGCAAGCGGCGGGACGAGCAGACGGAGAAGAACCCGAAGGGGAAGAAGTACCACGACGAGCAGTACGACCGCGACCTCAAGCACTTCCAGACCGACCGCATGTACGGGTACGGGTCGCCGCGGTTGAAGCTGACCCTGCAACTCGGCCCGCAGCCGCGGACGGTCGCCGAGTTCGACCTGACCGGAACGCCGGACAAACCGACGGTTCACGAGTTCACCTCGCGGTTCACCACCGAGTCGGCCGGGGTGGGCTTCGACTACGCGTACAGCATCCCGCGGGTGCTGGAGAACTTCTGGATGCAAGGGGGCGACAAGTTCGCCCGGCCGGAAGCGATGATCGACTGGTTCGAGATCGAGGGGCCGGTGTTCGACACGTGGCCCCCGAGTTCGCACACCCGCATCTTGTTCGACAGCCCGACCCGCAAGACCGATGAGCGGAAGTACGCCGCCGAGGTGCTGGCGAGGTTCATGCGGAAGGCATACCGCCGGCCTGTGGGCGATGACGAAATAACGGTGAAACTGAAGCACTACGACGCGGCGAAGAAGGACGGGGCGAGTTTCGTCGAGGCGATCAAGCGGCCGCTCACCGCCGTCCTGGTGTCGCCGCACTTCCTGTACCTGGCCGAGCCGAGCCGCGAGGGGGGCAAACTGACCGACCACGAACTCGCCGCCCGGCTGAGCTACTTCGTCTGGAGCAGCACCCCGGACGACGAGTTGATGAAGCTGGCCGACGCCGGCAAGTTGGCCGACAAGAAGGAACGGGTGAAGCAGATCGACCGGATGCTGAAGGACCCGAAGGCCGGGGCGTTCGTGTCCAACTTCGCCGGGCAGTGGCTGGGGTTGCGTGAAGTCGGCAACAACCCACCCGCCCCGGATTTGTTTCCGCAGTACGACAGGCACCTGGAGACCAGCATCGTGCGGGAGAGTGAGGCGTTCTTCCGCGAGGTGCTGATGAACGACCTGCCGGCGACCACTCTGGTGAGATCGGACTTCGTCGTCATCAACGAGCGGCTGGCGCGGTTCTACAGCATCGACGGGGTGAAGGGCGACGAGTTCCGCAAGGTGATGGTGCCGCCGGGTGTCCACCGCGGGGGCATCCCGACGCAGGCGAGCGTGCTGACGATCACCTCGAACGGCACCCGCACGTCGCCGGTCAAGCGGGGGACGTGGGTGATGAAGACGCTGCTCGGCATCGATCCGGGGTTGCCGGTGGCCAACGCCGGCGAGATCGCCCCGAAGGTGCCGGGCATCGACAAGGCGACGGTGCGGAAGCGGCTCGAAATTCACCGCACGCTCGACCAGTGCGCCCGCTGCCACAACAAGATCGACCCGCTCGGCTTCGCCCTCGAAAACTTCAACGCGGCCGGCGAGTGGCGGGAGCAAGAGGGCTTCGGGTACAAGGGGCGGGTCGAGAAGAACGACCCGAAGATCGACGCCACCTCGGAGATGCTGGACGGCACCAAGATTGTTGGCGTTGAAGGCCTGCAGGACGCCATCCTGAAGAACGAGGACCTGTTCCTGGGCTGCCTGGCGAACAAGGTGCTGACCTACGCCCTCGGCCGCGAACTGGGGTTGGCGGATCAGCCGACGGTGAAGGCGGCGGTGGCCCACATGAAGGCGAACGGCAAGACGCTGCGGTCGCTGGTACAATTCGTGGCGACGTGCGACCCGTTCGGGACGAAGTGAGGTGAACGCCATGCCGCTGCTCGACCACTTCCACCCGCCGATGGACGACGAAGCCCCGTGGGAGGCTGTCGGCACGTTGTGGGTTGCCAAGGTGGTCCAGTCTCTCAACCGCACACTCCCGAGGGATGAGTTCCGGGCGTTCCCCAACGTCCACCTCGGGCACATGGTGGAAGCGGATGTGGCGGAATACGAACGGCCTCGTGGTTCGGACGACGCTGGCGGCGACGGGGGGACTCGAACCGCGGTCCTGCCCGCTCCGGTCCTCACGTTCACCCCGGAGTTCTCGGACGAGTTCGAGGTGCGTATTCAGACACTGAAGGGGACCAGGCGACTGGTCGCGGTGATCGAGTTCGTCAGCCCCTCCAACAAGGACCGGGATGAACACCGACAGAAGTTCATCGAGAAGTGCAGCGGGTACGCCCAACTCGGAATCGGGCTGGTGATCGTGGACACGGTCACGAACCGCCGGGCGAATCTGCATAACGAACTGATCGCCCGGCTCGGCGGCAGTCGAATCCCGCGGATGCCGGATGTCGCCACCTACGTCGCCTCGTGGCGACCCTACGGGTTCGACGCCGTCGAGTCGTTGGACGTGTGGCCATACCCCGCGATGGTCGGCCAGCCGATTCCAGCAGTTCCGCTGCCGCTCAGAAACGGACCCGAGGTCATGCTCGACCTCGAAGCCACTTACACCGAAGCCCTGGCCGACCTGAACCTCTAACCCCCGCCACCCATGCACCGCCGCATAACCCGCCGTACCGTCCTTCGCGCCGCCGGGGCCGCCGTCGCCCTGCCGTTCCTGGACGCCATGCTGCCGCGGTTGCAGGCCGCCCCGTCCACCTATAAGCCGTGGGCGAAGTCGGCCGTCGAAGCCGCCCCGCGGATGATCTGCTGCTACGTGCCGAACGGGGTGAACATCGCCGAGTGGGTGCCGAAGGACGACGGCGACAAGTACACCCTGTCGCCCACGCTCGAAGCCCTCAAGGAGTACCGCAACGACTTCACCGTGCTGAGCGGCCTCGGGCACCCGGCCAGCACCGGCGGGCACAGCGGGGCCGACACATGGCTGACCGCCGCCAACCTGAAGGCGAAGCCCGGTGCCGATTACACGAACACGGTGTCGGTCGACCAACTGGCCGCCGACCTGCACGGCAAGACGACACGGTTCCCGTCGCTCCAACTCGGCGACATGAGCGGCACCGGCGGGGCGGGGCACAGCCACACCCTCTCGTTCGACGTGAACGGCACCCCGCTGCCGGCCGAGAACTCCCCGCGGCGGCTGTTCGAGCGGCTATTCGTGCCCGACACCGCCGGCGACAAGCAGGCGGCGCTCAAGCGGTACGCCGAGCGGCGGAGCATCCTGGACGACCTGGCGGACGAGTCGGCGTCGCTGAACAAGAAGCTCGGGGCAAGTGACAAGCAGAAACTGGGCGAGTACCTGAGCAGCGTCCGGCAGACGGAGAAGCAGGTGGAGCGGATGCAGAGCTGGATCGACGTGCCGAAGCCGGAGGTGAAGGACACCGGCCTTCAACTGGGCAGCAAGCCGATGGACGGGCACGACCGCCCCATGTGGCTCGACGTCATGCTCGAACTCAGCTACCTGGCGTTCGTGACCGACCTGACCCGCGTCATCACCTTCGAGTGGAGCCGGGAGGCGGGCGGGTACGGCGGGGGCGGGGAGAACCACCACGAGTTGAGCCACCACGGCGGCGACGCCGGCATGTTGAGCAAACTGGCGGCCATCGACCGCTTCCACCTGTCGAAGCTTGGCCGCTTCCTCGGGCTGATGAAGTCCACCACCGAAGGCGACGGGACGGTACTCGACCACACGGCCGTGGTGTTCGGGTCGGGGATGAACAGCGGCACCGGCGGGGATCACTCTCCAAAGAACCTGCCGCTGCTGGTGGCGGGCGGGGGGAAACTCGGGCTGAAGCTGGGTCGGCACATCAGGCACGACCCGGCCAAACACCCGCCGATGGCCAACGTGCTGCTGAGCGTGGTGCAGAAGGTGGGCGTCGAATCGGTCAAGTTTGCCGACGCCACCGGCACCCTCACCGGGTTGGTGTGACGGGTCGCCCGGCGATTCACTTTTGCGCGGCCGTCCGGCAATGGGCCAACGCCGACACCGCGTTGGCGGTCGCCAGGATCGGGTCGTTCTCCCGCACCAGTTCCAGGCGATTCGCCCACGACCCGTCCGCCCGCTGACGGTTCAGCAGGGCTACGGTCAGTTCGTTACTCCACGGTCGTGCCGCCGGCGGACGGCGGGTGAACACCTTCGCCGAGGCCGCCGCGTAGTAGAAGTAGACGGCGTTCCGGTTCGACTCGTGGGCTGGGATGTAGGTGCCGGGGTGCCGGTCGGCGTCGAAGTGGGCAGCCAGCCAGTTCGCCCCGGCGTTCGTCTCTCGGGTGTGGCCAGTCACTCGGTCGGTGGACTCGTCGCACAGGGCGGCGTCGGCGGTGGCGCTGCCGTAGCTGTGGAAGCGGCCGTCCGCCGCGCCCGCCTTGTTCCGCACCGGGTCGCCGGCCACGAAGTGCGATCCGCCGTCCGGGTGTCGGCACGAGTCGACGAACGCACTCGCGGCAGTGGCCCGGTCGCGGAACCGGCGGGGGTCATTCACCGCGACGAGCGCCTCGAGGGCAAACCGGGTGGCCGAGATGTTCGATTCGAGCAGGTGCTGGACGGGGACGGCCGCGCCCGGCTTCGGCTTACGCGGCACGCCGGGGTAGTACCCCCACCCGCCGAAGTGCGGATCGCCCTTCGCCCACCCGTTCGCCTCGGTGAGCTGGCGGGCGAGCAGGAACTCCAGCCAAGCGTCCCGTTGACGGGTGTACCGGCCGACGAACTGCGGCTGCGACAGGGCGACGACGGTCAGCGCCGCCGTGTACACCGGGTACGGCAGGCCGTCCGGCCCCTCGTCGATGGTGCCGTCGGGGTTCACCTTCGCCGCCAGCCACTCGGCGGCGCGGGAACGGGCGTCCGGCTCGGCGTTGGCGTCGAGCAATGAGCAGAGGACGAGCGGGGTGATGGCGGTGCCATCCTTGAAGGTGGCGTACTCGTCGGACCGCCACGCCCCGTCGGGCGACTGGTGCCGGACCAGGAACGCCACGCCGGCGTCGATCCCGGCAGCCGGCTTCGCCTCCGGGACGACTACGGCGGGCGGCGGGGCCGGTGGGGCACACCCCGCCAGCAGCATGACGAACACGCCCACCACCCGCCGGGCGGCCGTCACTTCTTCTCCTTCGATTCTGTCTTCACTTCCGCCTTCACCGCGCGGGCGTCGGCCAGCACGTCGGCCGGGAACGGGGTGCGGTCGGCGAGCAGCACCAGCAGGGCGGCGGAGGTGCAGAACGTCTTGCCGGTGATGCAGTGCTTGCCCGACCAACTGCCGTCCTTGTCCTGGGCCTTCGGGATGGCCTCCTGCATCTGGTTGTTCCACTCGGTCCAGTCGTCGCCCGCTTTCACCAGCAGGGTCTCGCTGATGTTGAGGAAGCTGAGGAACTCCTCCCCGCCGTTCGACCCGAACCCGGCGACGAACCCCTTGTCGCGGATGCTCTTGCCCAGTTGGGCTTCACCGTCCGCGGCCAGCTTGTCCGCCTTCGCCGTCTCGGTGACGACCGTGGTGGCCTTCTCCTTCTCCTCCTTCGAGGCCGTCGTACTCTTGAGCACCTCCCGCGCCTTGTTCAGGTCGGGTTGCGCCGCGTTCCGGGAGTCGCGGAGGTTGGCGGCGCTCTGCGACTGCCCGTACAGCCCGACGCCCGCATCCGTCCCGCCGATGCGGGCCTCGCCGCCGCCGAACCCTCCTCCTCCGCCGCCGAAACCGCCGCGGGCTGACCCGAAACCGGGCGTGGCGGACTTGCCGTCCGCCGTTCCCGGCCCGGCCGCCGCCTGCGCTCGCACGCCGGTGGTCGCTCGGGTCAGGAGTTGCTCGTTCACCTTCGCCCCGCTCATCTTCGCCCGGCTGAGCGCCTTGTTGGCGATCCCCCACGACAGGTTCGACGCCCACCCGGTGTTCCCGGCGAACTCCCCCTTCTCCGTCTGGTGCTTGGCGATCTTGTCCAAACTTTTGTCCCGCGCCGCCGCCACAGCCTGCTCGTGCTCACCCGCCTGCCCTTTGAACTCGGTCAGCACCAGGGTGGCCATGAACGTGTCCACGTAGGTGCCGATCTTGCTCTGGAGCTGCGTGTTCCTCACGTCGGTGACGTAAAGAGAGTCGCCGTCGGCCGCGCTCACCTGCTTGCACAGGAAGGCCAGCCCCTTACCCACCACGTCCTTGTACTCGCCGGCGGTTGCCGTGTGCCCGGCCCGCAGGAAGGCGAGCAGGGCGAACGCCGTGTTCCCCACGTCCGACGGGTCGGCCACCTCTTTGCCCTCCACCCGGCCGTTCCCTTTGTCGCCCGTCCGCCACCCGCCACCCTGGTTCCACCCGCCATCGGCCTGCTGCGTTTCGGCCAGGTACACCAGCCCCTTCTTGACCGCCTCGGACAGCGGCTTGGGCGTGACCGCCGTCACCATCTTGACGTCCGCCGGGGTGGTGCTGATGTGCTTCGAATCGTCCGCGGGCTTGGTCGAGTCGTCCACCGGGATCAACGCCACGGGGGCGACGGGCGGTTCGTCCGCCGGGGGCGGGGTGCGGTTGCAGCCGACCGTGAGTGTGGCGGTGGCCGCGACGCCCAGGGCGGCGGTGGCGGCGAGGAGACGGAGCCGACCGTTCATGACGTGCCTCCGACCATGAAGACGGGAATCGGGAGGGACCGGCGGCCCGCAGGCCGTCGGCCCCATCACCATACCGACCAGACGTGTCGGAAGTGTGAATCGTTGGTAACGAGGGTGAACCTGGGGCACCGCCGGCCCGGTGGTTTTCCGGTTCCTCGTCCCCGACCGCCTGCCGCGCCATACCCTTGCCGTGCCTCTCCCGTGGGAGAGGCCGACCGAGTTCGGTCGTGGTTCCGTTCTCCCCACGAGCCAGAGCAGGAGCGAATCATGCGGAAGTTATTGGCCACCGCGGCGGCGTTGATCCTGTCCGCCGTCGCCGGCGCGGCACCGGTCAAGGTGCTCGTCATCACCGGCGACCACGGGCACGACTGGAAGGCGACCACCCCCCACCTGAAGGACGTGCTGACGAAGGCCGGGCACACGGTGGACGTGACCGAAACCCCGTCGAAGGACCTGACGGCCGACAACTTGGCCAAGTACGACGTACTCCTGCTGAACTACCGCGACACCGCCAAGGGGGCGAAGGACAACCCGGCCAGCGTGTGGTCGGACGACAACAAGAAGGCGTTCACCGCCGCCGTGAAGGGGGGCAAGGGGCTGGTGGTCTACCACCACGCCTCCGCCGCGTTCACCGGCACGGGGGAATTCGACAAGGAGTTCGAGAAGCTGTCCGCCGGCGGCTGGCGGAAGCAGGGGAACCACGGCAAGATGCACGAGTTCACCGTGTCGCCGCGGAACAAGGAGCACGCCATCACGAAGGGGGTGACCGAGTTCAAGCACGGGCGGGACGAGCTGTACCAGAACTCGCTCGTGCCGGAGGGGAGCGAGGTGCTGATGACGGCGTACTCGGATAAGGAGAAAGACCCGAAGAACACCGGCAAGCACGAGCCGGTCGTGTGGGTGGCGGAGTACGGCAAGGGCCGCGTGTGCCAGAACTCACTCGGCCACGACGTGGAGGCGATGAAGAGCAGCAGCGGGTACGCGGTGCTGCTGGTGCGGTGCGTCGAGTGGGCGGCGACCGGCAAGGCGAGCTTCACCGGCGAGACGAAGAAGGACAAGTAGCCGCTTCCGGTTGGGGCGGAGACGGAATGCGGAGCCGTCTCCGCCGTTAGATCGGTGACGGGGTGAGCGTCTCAGTGCTGTGGCCGATCAACCCCGCCCGAGGGAAACACATGGCCCGCTCGCTCCGGGGATGTCCCGCGGTTGCCGGCTGTCTGGTTGGGTTGGCGCTGTCGCTCACCGGTCCGGTGGCGGTCGCCGCCGACCCGACCTTCGTAGGCAGCTGGGACACCACTTACGGGCGGATGGTGCTGACCGAGAGCGACGGCACGGTGAGCGGCTCCTACGGCGGCAAGAACGGCATCATCGGCACGGTGTCCGGCACCAAGTTCACTTTCAAGTACATCGAGCCGGGGGTGACGGGGGAAGGGTATTTCGAGTTGTCTCCGGACGGTGCCACGTTCACCGGACAGTGGCGGCCGGCGGGCCGGGAGAGTTGGTCGAGCTGGACCGGGCGGCGGCCGCGGGAAGTGTCACCGCCGCCGGGGTCCGTTCCGGGAACTCCTGGGGCGCCGACCCCGGTTGAGGCGGACGAGCCGAAGCCGAAGGTGTACCGCTACGGGCACCTGCCGGAGGGCCTTCCGCCGTACTTCTACACCGCGGACGGGGACATGGACAAGGACGGGCAGGTCGGCCTGTACGAGTGGGCGAAGCTGTGGGACCCGAAGGGGGTCGGCCTGTCGGAGGAGAAGTTGGCCGAGTTCAAGGCGCTCGACCTGAACGCCGACGGCCTGATTACCGCCGAAGAATACCTGCGGGTGAAGAGGGCGTCTCCGCCCGCCGACCCCGGTAAGGGGCGACCGGCCTCAGCGGCAGACGTGAAGAAGTGAGCCGGTCGGGGCTACAGTTCACACCGGCCGGGCGATCACCGGCGTTCGCAGCACCCCGATCCGCTCGATGTCCAGTTCCACCACGTCGCCCGGTTGCAGCCAGCCGCCGACCGCCTCGGGGGTCAGTTCCAGGATGCACCCGGTGCCGACGGTTCCGCTGCCGAGCACGTCGCCCGGTCGGAGGTCGGCGTCACGGCTCGCGTGAGCCAGGATCCGCGGCCACGTCCAGTACATGCTCCCGGCGTTCCCGCGGCTGTACTCCTTGCCGTTCACCTTCGCCGTCATGGTCAGGTGTAGGCGGCCGTCGCGGTAGGAGTCTCGCAACTCACTCAGTGGAACGACCCGCGGGCCGAGGGTGGTGGCGAAGTCCTTACTCTTGCTCGGCCCCAGCCCGACGGCCATCTCCGCTCGTTGAATGTCTCGGGCCGACCAGTCGTTCATCACCGTGAACCCGGCCAGACAGTCGAGTGCCGAATCGTCGTCCGGCAGGTTCCTGGCCCCCTTCCCCACCACCGCGGCCAGTTCCAGTTCGTAATCCAACGCCGCACTCCCGGCCGGGGCGAACACCGGGTCGCCGTCGCCGATCACCGCCACCGGGTTCGAGAAGTAGAAGACGGGCACCTCGTACCACTGCGGCACCATACCCAACCCGCGATGCCCGCGGCACGTCTTCACGTGCTGTTCGAATGCGTAGAAGTCGCGCAAGCTGGCGACGGCGAACGGTGCGGGCATGGGAACGCTCCGGGAGATGCCATCAGGCTACCGCCGGCGGGCGGATGTGGTACACTCCTTTCCCTGCCTCGGTAACCCCTCCCGCCGGTGCCCGATGGTTCGCTCCCTGCTCGTGCTGCTGCTGCCCGCATCGCTGCTGGCCGCCCCTCCCGATTTCGATCGCTCCGTCGCCCCCATTCTGGCGAGTTGCCTCGACTGCCACGCCGGAGGGGAGATCAAGGGCAAACTCGACCTGAGCCGGGAGCGAGCGGCGAAAGCGGGCGGGAAGAGCCGCGAGGCGGGGATCGTCGCGGGCAAGCCGGCCGAGAGTGAGGTGTGGAAGCGGGTGGCGGCCGACGAGATGCCGCCGAAGAAGCCGCTGACGGCGGACGAGAAGGCGACGCTGAAGGCGTGGATCGAAGCCGGGGCGAAGTGGGGCACCGACCCGATCGACCCGCTGGCGTACACCACCCGCAACCGCGCCGGCCGCGACTGGTGGGCGCTCCAACCTCTGAAGTTTTACCGCGAGGCGAAGACGAGCGCGATCGACGACCACATCATTGCGGCACTGAAAGCGAAGGGACTCACCCTCTCCCCGCCGGCCGACAGGCGGACGCTCATCCGCCGCCTCAAGTTCGACCTGCTCGGGCTGCCGCCGACGCCGGAAGAGGTCGATGCGTTCATCAAGAATGATTCAGCCGACTGCTACGATAAGCTGGTGGACAAGTATCTCGGTTCGCCGCAGTACGGCGAGCGGTGGGCGCGGCACTGGCTGGACGTGGTGCGGTTCGCCGAGAGCAACGGGTTCGAGACGAACACCGTGCGGGCGAACGCCTGGCCGTACCGCGACTGGGTGATCAAGGCGCTGAACGACGACAAGCCCTACGACCGCTTCGTGTTCGAGCAACTGGCCGGCGACACGGTCGGGGCGGATGCTGCGACGGGCTTCCTCGTGGCAGGGGCGTGGGACGCGGTGAAAAGCCCTGACCCCGTGCTGACCGCCAACCAGCGGGCGGACGAACTGCACGACATCGTCGGCACGGTCGGGAGTACGTTCCTCGGGGTAACGGTCGGGTGTGCACGCTGCCACGCTCACAAGTTCGACCCGATCACCCAGCTCGATTACTACCGGCTGAAGGCGGCGTTCGCCGGGGTGCAGCACGGCGAGCGGGAGCTGAAGCAGGGCAACACGGTCGAGCGGGCGAAGCAGGTTGAGGCGATGCGGGGCGAACTGGCCACCGTGGAAGCCGCACTCGCCAAAATGGAACCGCAGGCCGATCCGGGGGCGACCGAACCGCGGCGGGTGGCAGTCAACCCGCGCCTGAATGTGGAACGGTTCGCCCCGGTGAAGGCGAAGTTCGTGCGGATGGTCATCTTCGCCACCAACTCCGCCGAGCCGTGCATCGACGAGTTCGAGGTGTTCACCACCGGCGATCAGCCGAAGAACGTGGCACTGGCGTCGGCGGGGACGAAGCTCACCTCGGCTGGCGATTATCCGCCGAGCGACCTGCACAACCTGGCTCACTTGAACGACGGCAAGTACGGGAACGGCCGCAGTTGGATCTCCAATACCGCCGGCCGCGGGCGGGTGACGGTCGAGTTGGCGGAAGCGACCGAGATCGACCGCTTGTTGTGGGGCCGCGACCGCGAGGACAAGTTCAAGGATCGGCTGCCCACCCGCTACCGCATCGACGTGAGTACCGACGGCAAGGCGTGGCAGGTGGTGGCGTCGTCCGACGACCGGGCGACCGGCGAGACGGCACCGATCCCGCCGCGGCTGAGCAAGGGCGAGCGCACCGAGTGGGAGAAGCTGTCGAAGCGGGTGAACGACCTGCGGTCGAAACTGTCCGCACTGGGCAAGGCGGACATGGCGTACATCGGCAAGTTCGCCACCCCGGAGGTGGTCCACCGCCTGCACCGCGGCGACCCGATGGAGAAACGGGAGGTGATCTCGGCGGGCGTGCTGGCAGAGGTCACGCCGAAGCTGGTGATCCCGGAGAAGGCGACCGACGCCGAGCGGCGGGTGGCGGTGGCGAAGTGGGTCATCGACCCGGCCAACCCGCTGACGCCCCGAGTCATCGTGAACCGCCTGTGGCAGCACCACTTCGGCACCGGGCTGGTGGCCACTCCGAGCGACTTCGGGTTCAACGGCGGCCGCCCGAGCCACCCGGAGTTACTGGACTGGCTGGCGAGCGAGTTGATCCAGCACAAGTGGTCGCTGAAGCACATGCACCGGCTCATCGTCACCTCGGCCGCCTACCGCCAGTCGTCGGCGTCGAACCCGGACGGGCTGGCGAAGGACGCCGGCACGCGGCTGCTGTGGCGTTACCCGCCGCGGCGATTGGAGGCGGAAGCGGTGCGCGATTCCATCCTGGCGGTGAGCGGCAAACTTGACCTGACCGCCGGCGGGCCGGGGTTCGACCTGTTCGAACCGAACACGAATTATGTGAAGGTGTATACGCCGAAGAAGGAGTTCGGCCCGGCCGAGTTCCGCCGCATGATCTACCAGCAGAAGCCGCGGATGCAACTGGACGACACGTTCGGCGCGTTCGACTGCCCCGACGCCGGGCAGGTGGCCCCGAAGCGGAACAGTTCCACCACCCCGTTGCAAGCGCTCAACCTGCTGAACAGCCCGTTCGTGGCTCAGCAGGCCGAGTTCTTCGCCGAGCGGGTGAAGGGGCAGTCGAAAGAACCGGCCGCCCAGGTACGGCTGGCCTTCCGGCTGGCGTTCCAGCGGGAGCCGAGTGACAGGGAGTTGTCAGCGGCGGTGAAGCTGACCACCGACCACGGGCTACCGGCCGTCTGTCGGGCGCTGCTGAACGCGAACGAATTCCTCTATACGGATTGACCGATGCTCTCTCCCACCCGTCGCGACTGGTTCGCCCACGCCGCCACCGGCCTGGGCGGGGTCGCGCTCGCCTCGCTGCTCGCCCCGGCGGCCGATCCGGCGAACCCACTCGCCCCGAAGAAGCCGCACTTCGCCCCGAAGGCGAAGCGGGTGCTCACCATCTTCTGCTCCGGGGCGGTGAGCCACGTCGATTCGTGGGACTACAAGCCGGAGTTGGTGAAGCGCGACGGCCAACCGCTGCCGTCGTCGGAAAAGCTGATCACGTTCCAGGGCGAGAACGGCAACCTGGTGCAGCCGGTGTGGAAGTTCAAGCCCCGCGGGAAGAGCGGGAAGATGGTGTCCGACCTGTTCCCGAAGTTGGCGGAACTGGCGGACGACCTGTGCTTCATCCACTCGATGACGGCGAAGAGCAACACGCACGGTCCGGCCGAGAACCAGATGAGCACGGGGTTCACCCTCGACGGCTTCCCGAGCGCCGGGGCGTGGGTGAGCTACGCCCTCGGCAGCGAGAACCGCGACCTGCCGGCGTTCGTCGCCATCCCCGACCCGCGTGGCGTGCCACAGGTGGGGCCGAACAACTGGGGCAGTGCGTTCCTGCCGGCGGTGTTCCAGGGTACCGCGTTCACCGCCGACAAACCCATCCCGCACTTGCACCGCCCGGCGAAGGTGAGCAAGGAGAGCGACGACGCCACCCGTGACTTCCTGAAGCTACTGAACGACGAGCACCGGAAGGCCCGGCCCGATGACACCGAGTTAGCCGCCCGTATCGCCGGGCACGAGCTGGCCGCCCGCATGCAACTGAAGGCGAGCGAGGTGGCCGACCTGAGCAAAGAACCCAAGAGCGTTCACGAGGAGTACGGCACCGGCGACGCGAACAAGACCAAGGCCGGGTTCGCACGGAACTGCCTGCTCGCCCGCCGGCTGCTCGAACGCGACGTGCGGTTCGTGCAACTGTTCAACGGCAGCTACGCGATGGGCGAGGGGGTGGGCAACTGGGACGGGCACAAGACGCTGAAGGCGCAGTACGACGTCCACGCCCCGATCTTCGACGGCCCGTGTGCGGCCCTACTCACCGACCTGAAACGAAGCGGGCTGCTCAAGGACACGCTGGTGGTGTGGGTGACGGAGTTCGGGCGGATGCCGACGTTCCAGAAGGGGGCGAGCGGCCGCGACCACAACCCGAAGGGGTTCACCGTGTGGCTGGCCGGGGCGGGGGTGAAGCCGGCGTTCAGCTACGGCAGCACCGACGAGTTCGGGCACAAGGCGGTCGAAAACGAGGCGACCATCTACGACCTGCACGCGACGGTCCTGCACCTGCTCGGGTTGGATCACGAGAGGCTGACGTACTACCACAACGGCATCGACCGCCGGCTGACCGACGTGCACGGAAGCGTCATCAAGGATGTGCTCGCGTGAAACCTCCGCCGACCCGCCTCGTGTCGCTCGACGCCTACCGCGGCGTGGTCATGCTGTCGCTGCTGTTCGGCAGCGTGTTCGGGTCACTGAAAAACCACCCGGACTGGCACTGGCTGTACGTGCAGAACGAACACGTCGAGTGGGAAGGGTGCTCGCTCTGGGACCTCATCCAGCCGGCGTTCATGTTCATCGTCGGCGTGGCCATGCCGTTCGCCTTCGCCGTGCGGTCGGCCAAGGGCGACTCGTGGGGCAAGCAATTCCTGCACGTGCTCATCCGCGCCGCGAGTCTGATCCTCGTCGGCGTGACGCTCGACAACTTCGGCGCCACCACCTGGAGCTTCGGCTTCATCCGCGTGTTGCAACAGATCGCGTTCGGGTACGTACTGGCGTTCTTCGTCCTCGGCCGGCCGCTGTGGGTGCAGGGAATCGTGGCAGCCGTCATCCTCGTGGGCTACACGCTGTTCTGGGCGTTCAACCCGTGGAACGGCCCCGACGGCCCGTGGGTGATGGGCGGGGCGAACGTGGGAAACGCCTTCGACAAGTGGATGCTCGGCCGCAACTACACCGGCCACTACGTCGGGCTGAACGCCATCCCCGAGTCGGCCAACATGATCTTCGGCGTGATGGCCGGGCAGGCGATCCTGCACGCGAAATCGCCCGGTCGCGTCGCCCTACGGCTGGCACTGGTCGGGCTGCTCGGGATCGTCGTCGGGTTCGCCCTCGGGCCGGTCATGCCACTCGTCAAGCGCATCTGGACGCCCAGTTTCGCGGTCTACTCCGCCGGCTGGACGACCCTCTTCCTGGCCGGCTTTTACTGGGCCATCGACGTGATGGGGTCGAAGTGGTGGACCTACCCGCTCGTGGTGGTCGGCACCAACTCGATCGCCGCGTACGTGATCGGCCAACTGTTCGGCAACTGGTTCCGCAGCCTGGTCGGGGTGTGGGTGAACCTGCTCACGCCCGCCCTCGGGTCGATCGGCATCGCCATCCTGCACCGGGTGCTGTTCGCCGTCGCCGCGTGGCTGGTGCTCTGGTGGCTGTACCGCCGGCGGATCTTCTTCAAGTTGTGACCGACTTCACCTTCGGCCACACCAGCCACAGCACCACCAGCGCCACCAGCGGGGCGACGGCGGCCAACTGAATGGCGAGCGTGTACTGCTTCGTCGCCTCGATGTACTTGCCGACGTACTCCTGCATCACCGCCGAACTCACCCACGCCGCACACCCGAACAGCCCAGACAACTTCCCCTGGTGCTGCCGCGACAGGTCTTGCGACAGGGCGTAGTACGTCGGGAACAGGCCGAGCGAGCCGGCCGCCACGACCAGCATCGTCCCGAGCAGCATCCAGTTCGCCGGCAGCACCGCCACCGCGAGACCGGCGAGCGTCAGCAGGGAACACAGCCCGAACGACAGCAGCCGCGCGTGGTGGACGTCCCACCCGCGGCGGGTGAGCACCCGCACCAGCAGCCCCACACCCAAGCAGCCGACGTCCGCCGCCACGTAGTACCCGGCCGAAAACCACTGGATGAACTCCTCGGGGTACCCGTGGTACTCGCTCAGGAACAGCACGTTCCACGCCCGGAAGTACTGCCAGGTGATGTTGATGGCGACGACGACCACGAGACAGACGACGAGCTTCCGCACGAACCCGCCGACGTGGACGGGCGGGGGGGCGGTTTCCGGCGGGAGCGTCAGCGGGCGGGGGAGGTCACACCCGCGGACGAGCAGGAGCCACGGCACCACCCACAGCAGCCCGACCAGCCCGACGATGAGGAACGGGTACGGCCAGTGGCCGGGCTGTTGAACCCGACACGCCAGCACAACGAACGGGGTGACGATGGCCCCGATCGACGCCCCGCTTTGCAGGATGCTGTTGCCGAGCGGCAGCTCCTGCCGGGTGAGGATCCGCTGGGTGGTGACGAGAGCGCACGGCCAGTGCCCGGCTTCGAACACGCCCAATACGGTGCGGCACAACAGGAACCCGAGGAAGTGGGCGATCCGCCGCCACTGTTCGGCTGCGGGCAGTTCACTCTGGGTCGGGTTCAGGACGGCGAACTGCTGCCAGAACGGGTCGGGCGGCTGTGACGTGTCCGCGATGATTGGCAACAGTCGCTCGCCGATGGCCGGGCCGAAGGCTGTGGCACACCCGGCGAGTGACCAGCCGATCAACGCGAACGGGTAGAGCCACCGCACCGGCACGCGATCGACCACCGCCCCGAACAGCAGTGCCCCGGCGGCGAACGCCATGCCGAAGGCGAACTCCAGCCGGCCGTACTGGGCCTTGTTCAGGTCGAGGTCACGGGTGAGGGCCGGGCTGGTCTGGGCGAGCGTCTGCCGGTCCATGTACAGCAGCAGCGTCGCGAACAGGAGCAGCCCGCACACCACCCACTTCCAGGCGGGCGAACGGTTCGGGGTCATGCGTCCCACGCCTTGCCGTCCCAGGCGATGACCCGTTCGAGAAACCCCACCACGTCCGCCGCGAACACGCGGAACAGGGCTTCACCCTTCTCCGCGGTCGCAGATCGCGGGTCGCCGATGTGCCCCGGCTCGCTGCGGTCGGGCATCGTCCAGGCGCGGTACGCCGGGCTGAACCCGGTGCCGAACGGCACGTCGGATGTGGCGGACGGATCGCTCACCAACTCCGGGCGAATGCGGAGCATCATCGACGTCTCCCACTCGCAGGCGTGGCCCATCTCCCGCTGTCGCAGGCTCGGTTCGGTTTCCCACGGCTTGCCGCCGAGGCCCCAGTAGGTGGCCGACACGAGCAGCAGGTCGCGGCGGTCTCGCAGTTTCTGCCGCAGTTCAAACGTCGCCTGCTGCATGGGGGTGCTGTTCCCGCCGTGACCGTTCACGTAGACGATGCGGGTGAACCCGTGGCGGAGGAAGCACTCGGCGAGGTCGATCAGCGTGTCGAGGTACACCCGCGGCGACGCGGAGAGAGTGCCGGGGAAGTCGAGGTGGTGGTGCGAGTTGCCCAGCCATTGCAGCGGGGCGAACAGACATTTCCCGTGCAGGGTCTGTTGCACCCGTCGCATCACCTCGCCGAGCAACAAGCTGTCGGTGAACACCGGCATGTGGTGGCCGTGCTGCTCCAGGGCGGCAACCGGGAACACGACGGGAGTTGTCCGCGGGAGGGCTTGCACCTGCGGCCAGCGGAGGGTGTAGAGTTCCATTCGGACATCCTGCTTCGTGCTCTGCTCGCTCCGCGAGCGGTCTTGATCGAATCCGCTGGCGGAGCGAGCAGAGCACTACTTCAACTCTGGCTTCGGGGCGTGTGGGTAATCGACCGGCGTGTACGCGATCGCTAACTCCGGCGTATCGAGCTTCTTCCCGCCGTCCACCTTCGACGTCAACGCCCGGTCGAGAATCCCGCTCGTCAGCAGTGTGCGCTCAACCGGGTACGTCGGCTTGCCGGTGTGGACCATCGTCTCGATGCCCTTCAGCAGGAAGGCGAAGTGCGGGTGGTGCGGTTCGGGCCGCTCCTCGAACCCGGTCGCCTGCACCTTCCCGCCCTTCAGCTTCACGCCGACGCCGGTCAGCCGGGCGTTCGGCAGCATGAACTGGGCCCCGCGGAACCCGTCGGCGTACTCGAACAGGAACAGCACCGGCTTGTCCTCGTCCCGCAGGGCTTTCGTCTTGTCCGCCTTCGGGATCACCTCCCACACGGCGTTCAGCACGTCCTTGTTGACCAGCCCGTCGTCCACAGCTTTCCACACGGCATTCCCTTCCAGGCACTGCACCCACTTCACGCCTGTCTCGGCCTTCTTCCGCCGCTCGACGATCGTCTGGTAGCACTCCAGGGCGTGGAAGCCGTAAATGTCCAGCCCGCTGTACCCGATGCCGACCGCCGCCTCGATCTCGCCGCCCATCGGCACGTCCATCTCGTGCGTGCGGTACGTCACCGGCAGGCTCGACCCGGCCATGAACGGCACCTTCAGCTTCACCGCCCGGTCGTACATCCACTTCGCTTCGTCCCACGGCGGGCCGAGGTGCTTGTCGTTCAACACCGGCACCACCTTCTTGAACTTGTCGAAGGCGTCGGTGATCTCCCCGAAGAACCGCTTCCGCGGGTACTGCTTCTGGCCGAGCTTGTTCGTCGGGTAGTCGCCGTGTTCGCCGATGCTCAGCACGCCATCGACCGGAATCGAATTGCCGCCGACCGTGACCGCCTTCTCGATGGTGTCGAAGATGGGCACGTCGTGCTTCTTGCACAGCTCGCGGGCGATGTCGTTCTTGGGGAACTGATCGACGTACAGGGCGGCCAGCTTGAGCGCCGGCCCGGCCCCGCCGTCGTGCTTCCACCCTTGCAGGACCTTGGTGAGGATGACATCGGCGTGTGACTTGGGGGTGTAGATGGTGACGACCGCGGCGACGGATTTCGGCTTCGGTTTGTCGTCGGCTCGGGCGAAGGCGAAGGGGGCGAGGCCGGCGAGTGCGAGTGCCTGGCGGCGGTTGAGGGAGAGCATGGCGGGAACCCGGAACGCGGAGGACCGGCGGGGGGCGGGGATTGTACCACGCCCGATCCGCCGGCCAACCGGATTCCGGCTCACCCGGCGACACATGGTCTGCTCGCGGAGCGAGCAGCGTTGAGAATCCGCTCGCGGAGCGAGCAGACCACTACTGATTTCGGATCACCCGGCGAATGTCCAACTGCTTCTTGATCTTGCCGTCTTCTTCCGGTTGCTCCATCAGCTTCTTCACCACCTCGTTCCCCTTGCTCACCTTGCCGATGATGACCACGTCTGCCTTGCCGGCGTCCGGCATCTCGCCCGAGAAGACCACGAACCCGACGACCCCGCCGTTCTCGCGCACCACGCCGATGGTGCCGTCGGTCGGCTTCGCCGACGTACCCTCCGCCCATTTCTCGAGCTTCAGTTCTTTCGCCCACTTCTTCTGCCAGTCGGCGTTCGCCGTCGCCCACGCCCCGCCGCCGGTCACACGTTCGAACCGGCCGGAGTGGAACCCGCCGTCCAGGGCCGCCCGCACGAAGTTGATCGCCGCCGCCTTCGACCCCTTCGCGTCCAGTTCCACCTCGAAGTCGCCGAGGTCGGTTTGGATCACCACCACCGGCTTGTCGCCCAGGTCGGCGTCCCGCCACTTGAAGGTGGGCACCTTCTTCGGGTCGTAGTCCTTCAGGTGGGCGCGGTCATCCGCCTTGCGGTCCTTCGGCTTCGTGTACCGCCACTCCTTGTCGCCGAACACCTCCTCGCACAGCTTGGCCAGTTCCTTGTCGTACTCCTTCAGCTTGCCCCGCGTGCGGACCTCGTTGTGCAGGGCGTCCGGCGGGGCGTTGTCGTCGAACCAGTCCTGCACCCCCTCCGCCCAGTATTCGGAGTGGTTGGTGGCGGCGTAGGTGTTCTTCCACAGCCCGCGGTCGATCGCCGACTGGTACGCACTCCGCAGACGTTTGTCGAACGTGGTGTCCACCTTGTTCAGCCCGGTACCGTGGATGGCGTGGGCGAACTCGTGCAGGAAGATGTTCTCGTTCGGGTACGGGTCGCGGCGGAAGTCGAGCAGGTTCTCCTCGGCCCCGCTCACCACCGGCGTGCGTGGGGTGGCCCCCAACCCGCGGGCGCGGCGGTCCCAGTAGAGCTTCGGCCGCATGTCGCTCTGTTCCGGCAGGTCGGTGGTGAACTCGTCCTTCGCCATCACCACCGCCCGCACGTTCTGCTTGGCCATCGCTTCCAGCAAATCCTTCCGCCCGTCCAGCATGTGAGCGACGATCCACGCCGCCTCCGCCAGCGCGTCGTCGCTCACCTTCTTCGACCCGAGGACGGGCAGCCCGCCGGCGTCCACCCACTTCTCGTAGTACGGGTCCAGCTTCAACTTCTCGCGGAGCTTGTCCGGGACCGCCCCTGGCCGGGGGGAGTCGGCGGAAGGTGAACGGCAGACGCCGAACACGAGGATGCAGGCGCAGGTCAGCAGCGGGACGGGAAGCGCGCGGAACATGCGGAGTTCACCCTGAAAGGTGGTACGGGTGGTCCGAACATTACCATACGACCGAGGCGGCTGCGACTGCCATCATTCCGGTTCCAGGCGTCGGTCCGTAGCTCGCCATTATTACTGCCATTTCTCTCAGGATGCGTGAGAGTTCGCCCACTCGTTCGTCCACCTCGCAGCCCTCTCCCAACTCTCGTGCCGGCTGATCGGAGATTGACACCGATGCGCGCCCCCACGTTCCTGTCCGGGCTGGTCTGTCTGCTATCGATCGGCGCGGTCGCCGCGGCCGCCGACAAGGACTCGGCCGGCGACCCGCTGCCGAAGGGGGCGGTGTCCCGCCTGGGCACCACCCGCCTGTTCCCCGGCACGTTCGGCCTGCCGGTGTTCACCCCCGACTCGAAGGCGGTCGTCACCTGCGACCAGAAGGGGGTGCTGCACTTCTGGGACGTGACCTCCGGCAAGGAGGTCCGCACCCTGCCGCCGGCGGTGACCGAAGACGCCCAGCAGCAGGGGCTGCTCATCCCCAACCAGTTCGCCGTCACCGCCGACGGCACGCGGGTGGTGTCGTCGCACGGCTCGCTCCAGATCCACGTCCGCGACGCGGCCACCGGCAAGCTGGTGCGGAAGGTGGACGACGCCGAGAGCGGGTGCCGCTTCTTCGCCCCGTCCGCCGACGGCAAGCTGCTCGTATTCGCCCCGAACGGGAAGGAGTACCACACGCTGGCGGTGCTCGACGTGGAGACGGGCAAGCGGCTGCCGGCGTTCGCCCCGAACGGGGACAAGCCGAACCAACTGGCGTACTACCTGGGCAGCGGGGTCGCCCAGTGTGCGGTCGTCGCCCCGGACGCGGCCACCGCCGCCGCCGGCATGGACGACGGCAGCGTGCGGGTGTGGGACATCAAGACCGGCAAGCAGACGCTCTCCATCGACGGTCACCGCAGCACCGTCCTCGGGGTAGCGTTCGCGCCGGACGGCAAGACGCTCGCCTCGGTCGGGTCGGACGAGCACGTGCGGTTGTGGAAGGCGGCGAGCGGGGAGGCGATCCGGGAGTGGGAGGTGAAGGGGGTCAGGGGGCGGGGTCCGCCGCCGCCGGCACGCGGGTGCTACGCGCAGGCCCCGGCGCGGGGGGGGTACGGGCGTGGGCGGCCGACACCGGCGACGAAGTGCGGCTCCGCGGCCCGGACATCTCCCCGGACACCCTCCCGCCGAACCCCAACTTCGCCCCGGCGTTCAACACCCTGAGCGCCAACTTCCAGGCGGTGCCCACCACCGTCCTTCAGCGACTTTCCCCGGACGGCAAGTCGCTGGTGACGGTCGTCCAGGGGCAGCGAATTCAACTGCACGACCCGGCCACCGGGACCGAACTGGTGCCGGCCCCGGCCGGGCATGACGGGGCGGTGACGGCTGCCGCCGTCGCCCCCGCCGGAGGGGTGATCGCCACCGCCGGCACCGACCAGACCGTGCGGCTGTGGGAGGCGGCCACCGGCAAGCAACTGCACGTGCTCAAGGGGCACACGGCTACCCCGAACGCCCTCGCCTTCAGCCCGGACGGCAAGACGCTGGCCAGCGGTGTCACCTCGTTCGGCGGGCACCAGGACCGGGCGGTGTCGGTCTGGGACGTGACCACCGGCAA
>CAYMHO010000004.1:0-43489 GCA_964390195.1 uncultured Fimbriiglobus sp.
CGCTGGCCCATCGCCGCCAGCCCGCCGTACACGATGCCGACCACGCCGATCAGCCCCACCCACCAGGCCAACTGGTGGGCGGCCCACGGGCAGAGCGGGAAGGCGAACCGCAGGATGCCGTAGCACCCCAACTTGAGGAGTACCCCGGCGAGGATCATCGACACCGGGGTGGGAGCTTCGACGTGCGCCTCGGGCAGCCAACTGTGGAGCGGCACGATCGGCACCTTCACCGCGAACCCGAGGAACAGCAGGGCGAACACGATGTACTGGAAGCCCGGCGTGCAGACCGGCTGGGCCTTCAACCGGGCGATGGCCTCGTCGCGGTTCACGCCGGGGGCGAACAGCTCAACGTCCCTAGTCCCCAGTCCTTCGTCCTTGGTGACGGCCCCGGTTCTTGCGTCGGGTGAGGAGTGAACGCCGATGCGATCCTCTTGACCACTCAGCACCAGCGACACCGCACGCCCCACTTTGCCCAGCGTGCTCACGTCGAACGTGTGGACTTCGCCGGTCCGCGGGTTGGCGGCCTCCTTCGGCACGAAGTCGCGGGCGTCCACGGTGTACAGGGCGATGATGGCGGCCAGCAGCCCGACGCTGCCGACGAGCGTGTACAGGACGAACTTGAACGCCGCCCCTTTGCCCTGTTTGCTCCCCCACAGGCCGATGAGGAAGTACATGGGTAGCAGCATCAGCTCGTAGAAGACGTAGAAGGCGAAGAAGTCGATCGCCAGGAACGCCCCGAGCACGCCCGTTTGCAGGAGCAGGAGCAGCATCAGGTAGCCGCGGAGGTTCGTCTCGATGGTCCAACTGGCGATCACCGCGAGCAGGCAGACCACACAGGTGAGCAGCACCATCGACAGGCCGAACCCGTCCACCCCGAGGGCGAAGTGGATGCCGAACTGCGGCACCCACGGGCGGCGGACGACCAGGTCGTCCGACTGGTACACGCCGCGGCCGGTGGCGTCCACCTCGATCTGCCTGTCGACCCGCTCGTCGAGTTGCGTGGCCGGGTGGTAGTTGCTCCGCACCGTGCGGTCGGAGTAGCGGCCGAGCAGGTTCTGGTAATCGACCAGCGTGCACAGGCCGACGGTGAGGGTGAGGGCGGTGGCGAACACGGCCGTCCACCGCATCACCTGCTTCCACCCGGCCGGCACCAGCAGGAGCAGCACGGCGAACAGGGCCGGGAGGAACACGAGGACCGAAAGCTGGATCATGTCCAGTTCGCGGTCGTTGGCGTCGAAGAACAGGTCGAGCATGGGTATCCCAACGAGCCGCGACCGCGAGGGAGCGGGCGAGTCCAACCCGCGCCCTCGCGGTCGCGGCTCGTGTCATCGGACGAACGCGAACAGCATCCCGAGCAGGATCAACACGGTCAAGCCCATCACCAGCACGTACCCGCGCACCCGGCCGGTCTGAGCCTTTCGCACCTCACCGCCGCCGCTGTTCACCAGTCTCGCCAGGCCGGTCAGCAGGCCGTCGAGCGTCACGGGGCGTTTCGTCGGCTGCTCCGGGCTGGTGCGGTCGGCGGTAGCGGTCAGGTCGGCCAGTTGGACGGTGCGGCGGACGAACAGCCAGTCGTACACGGCATCGAAGTACCAGCGGTTCGCCAGAACCCCGGTCGGCTCGCGGAGCTGGTCGGCGGTCGGCGGTTTGCTGTACCGCATCCACGCATACACCGCCCCGGCGACGGCCGCGAGCAGGGCCAACCCGCCGGCCATCAGGTGGTTCTCGTGGGCCAACTTGTGCGCCGACTCGCCGTTCGTCACGTGCCCGTGCGGGGCGGCCGCGCCGAGGGTCTTACCGAGCAGGCTGGCCTCGGCGTCCCACACCGGCCACCCCCACGCCACGCCGAGGCTACAGATCGCCAGCACGATCAGCGGCAGGGTCATCACCAGCGGCGACTCGTGCGGGTGGCTGTGCGGGTCGCGGTTGGTGCCCCAGAAGGCCATCAGCCACAGGCGGAACATGTAGAAGGCAGTCAGGCCGGCCGTCACCAGCGGGCCGAAGAAGAGCAGAAAGTGCGACGGGTTTGCCAAACTGAACCCGAGGGTATCGGCGAGGATCGCGTCCTTGCTGTACCAGCCCGAGAGGAACGGCGTACCCGCGATGGCCAGCACGCCGACAAGCATGGTGTACGCTGTCACCGGCATCGTCTTGCGAAGCCCGCCCATCCGCCGCAGGTCTTGCTCGTGGTGCAGGCCGTGGATAACGCTGCCCGCCCCGAGGAACAGGAGTGCCTTGAAGAAGGCGTGCGTGAGCAGGTGGAACAGGCCGGCCGTCCACCCGCCCACCCCGAGGGCGAGCATCATGTACCCGAGCTGCGAACATGTGCTGTACGCCAGCACCCGCTTGATGTCGGTGGCCACCAGTGCCACCGTCGCACTCAGGAACAGCGTGACCAGCCCGACGTAGGCGATGACCAGCAGCACCTCCGGGGCGAACATCGGGAAGCACCGTCCGACCAGGTACACGCCGGCGGCCACCATCGTGGCGGCATGGATGAGCGCGGAGACCGGCGTCGGCCCTTCCATCGCGTCCGGCAGCCATGTTTGCAGCGGCACCTGGGCCGACTTGCCCACCGCCCCGAGGAAGATGCCCAGCCCGAGCAGGATCCACAGCTCGTGACTGACCCCGTGCGGCTGGCCGTGGTCGCACAGGTGGTTCAGTTCGGCGATGTTCAGCGTGCCGAATGCCGTGAACGCCACCGCGATGCCGACCAGGAAACCGGCGTCGCCGACGCGGTTCACAATGAACGCCTTGTTCGCCGCGTTCCCGGCACTCTTCTTCTCCGTGTAGAAGCCGATCAGGAAGAACGAACAGACGCCGACCAACTCCCAGCTCACGAACACCTGGAACAGGTTGTCGGCGATCAGCAGGTTGAGCATGCTGAACGCGAACAGGCTGAGGTACAGGTAGAACCGGCCGAACCGCCCCCGCCGTCCGCCCACGCACTCGTTCGTCTCCTCCTTCATGTACCCCAGGGCGAACAGGAAGATCATCGACCCGATGCCGGTCACCATGCACGTCATCAGCACGGTCAGGCGGTCGATGCGGTAGCCGAGTCGGAGCGCCGACGCCGGTTCGGCCGGGGCGGTGCCGTGCTTCACGGTCCCGATGCTCACCCAGTCGATGTGTTCCGCCCAGACGCGGGCCGGTGGCGGCTTGTGCCCCGGACCCTGGTCGTACGACGCGTCGATCTCGGTGAAGTGCTCCCACGCCCCCCACCCGGCCAGCCCGGCCGAGGTCAGCATGCACAGGACGGTGAAGTACCCGGCGATCGGCAGCGAGCGGTCCCCCCCGAGGAAGGTGTGGACGTTCCCCCGCCAGCCGCCGCACCCCCGCGTCAGGTGCCGCACCATGCCGGACACCGCCAGCACCACCGCCGGCACCAGCGGCAGCAGGGTGGCGTATAGGAACAGGCGTCCGGGATGGTGGGCGAAGTCGAACATCAGCCCTTCAACTCCTTGGCGGCCTCGACATCAGCCGAGCCGTGGTTGTTGTAGAAGTTGAGGAAGATGGCCAGGGCCACGGCCGCTTCCGCCGCCGCCAGCACCACCACCATGAGGGCGAACACCTGCCCCTCCAGCCGCAAGTCGGGGATGTACCGGGCGGCCGCCACCAGGTTCACGTTCGCCGCGTTCAGGATGAGTTCGACGCCCATCAGGATGCCGACCGCGTGCCGCTTCGTCGCCAGGCAGAAGACGCCACAGCAGAAGAGGAACGCCGCCAGGATGAGGAAGGGCGTGAGGCCGAGTTCGGTCACGGCTTGGCCTCCGAATGGGGGATCTCGGTCGGCCGGGTGTCCACGACGAGCTGGGCGGGAGTGGCACGCTCGTCAGTGGCTCGCGCCAAACCGTCTGTTCTTCGCTTCGCCCGTGCCAAATACGCTGCCGCCACCAGCACCACCAGCAAATGCACGCTCACGATCTCGAATGGCAGCAGGTAGCTCTTCCCCCCTTGCTCCACCCCGAGGAACGACAGGCCGAGTTCGTTCACCGTCGGCGGAGGGAGTTCGGGGCGGGGTAGGGCGGCGGTTTCGGTCGGGGCGGCCAGTTGCAGGCTGGCCGACACCAGCAGGGCGAACAGGCCGCCCGCCAGCACCCCCCCGATCACCCACTCCATCCGCTTCGTGTGCAGGACGGCGAACGGCCCCTGGTTGGTGATCATCACCCCGAACACCACCAGCACCAGCGTGCCGCCGACGTAGACGATGAGCTGCGCCGCCCCGAGGAACTCGGCCCCGAGCAGGAAGTATAGCCCGGCCACCCCGGCCAGGGTGAACAGCAGCCACACCCCCGCCCGCACCATGCTGCGGGAGGCGGCCACCCCCCCCGCCCCCGTGGCGGGGACGGCCGCCACCGCCGCCACCAGCACCACCGCCAGATTCATGGGCGACACCCGGCTAGAATGGGTTGACCGGACCGCGTGGGATATGGAATAAGGCCCACCCCTCCCAACAGCAAGCCGCCGGACGGAATCTCGTGACCCCCGCCCCGCCTGAGATGGTTGCGCTCCTCGCCGCCTGCCGCGCCCGCCCCGGGGACGACCTCCCCCGGCTGGTGCTGGCCGACTGGCTGGACGAGAACGGCCAGCCGGAGCGGGCCGAGTTCGTGCGGGTGCAGGTGGAACTGAGCCACCCGACGGCCGACGTCGAGCGGATCCGGCGGGTCAAGAAGCGGGAGATGGAACTGCTCGCCGAGCACGAGAGCGAGTGGGCGGGGGGCTATCAGGCGGCGGCGGCGGTCATGGCCCCGCCGCGGCCGGAATCCGGCGGGCGGATGGTCATGGTCCCGCCCGGCCCGCCGCCCCACCGGTTCGTGCGGGGGTTGTTGCGGGTCGGGAACATCACCCGGTTCGCCGAGCGGCCCGAACTGCGGGAGTGGCTGCGGTCGCCGGAACTGCCCTGGCTGGAGCAGGTCGATTTCGGCTTCGACTCGGGCGGCTGGTTCGAGCGGATGGACCTGCCGGACGAGTTGCACGGGCGGATCGGGCTGACCCTCCGGGTGGGGGAGACGCCGCCCGGGTCCCGCCGCGAGTTGTTCCGCCGGCTGGCCGTGTCGGGCAACTTCGCCCACGTTCGCTCGTTCACCGTCCTCGGCGGGGCGGGGGAGCCGGCGCTCGACGAGATCACGAAGGCGGAGGTGGCGAACCTGGTGGCGGTGTCGGTGGACGGGGACGAGGCGCAGCGGGCGGCCGGGTTGGTCGCCTCGTCCCCGTTCGCCTCCCTCTCGTCCCTGCACCTGGGCCGGCTGACCGACGCGGGGGTGCGCGCGCTGGCCGCCTCCCCGCACCTGGGCAACCTGACGCACCTGAACCTGCTCGCTTGCACCATCGGGGACGGCGGCATGGCCGCCCTGTGCCGGTCGCGGCTCGCCGAATCTCTGCGGAGCGTCGAGTTCCCGAACACCGGCATCTCGGACGCCGGGGTGACGGCGCTGGTGGCGTCCCCGCTGTTCGGTCACATGCACGGCCCGCGGCTGAACCTGATGATGAACCGCATCGGCGACGACGGGCTGAAGGCGATCGCCGCGAGCGAACACCTGCTGCGGTTCCGCGAGCTGGTGCTGCGGGAGAACGTGGTGGGCGACGCCGGCATCGAAGCGCTGGCCGCGTCGCCGTTCGCCGCCAACCTGCAGTTCCTCGACTTCTGGCGGAACCGCATCACCGACCGCGGGGCGATGGCACTGGCGAAGTCGCCGCACCTGAACAAGGTGGTCGATCTGAGCGTGAAGGAGAACGCGGTGACAGCAGCCGGGGCCACGGCGTTGCACGAGCGGTTCGGGGAGAGGGCGAAGACGTAGTCCCCCTCTCCCCTGGGGGACGGGGGCAACCATCCCCCTCACCCCTAGCCCCCCTCCCCCAGGGGAGAGGGGGACTGGGCCCACACCCCTTCGCCGGAGCCGTGCGGGGCACCTTTGCCGAACAGCGCCGCCGCGAACACGCCCAGCCCGAACACCAGCGACCCGACCCCCAGCACGTACTTCGTCGCCTCGCCGATGACCGGCTGGGCATACAGTTGCCACACGCCCACGCCCACCAGCAGGGCGCACGCGATCGGCAGGAAGTACTTCAGGCACGTCGTCATCACCTGGTCGATCCGCAACCGCGGCAGGCTCCACCGCACCCACATCATCACCAGCACCAGCACCGTTCCTTTGCCGACGAACACTGCCGCGTTCAGCAGGTTGCCCACCCACGGGCCGAACTCTTTGGCCGGCTCGAACGGCAGGAAGCCGGTGTGCCACCCGCCCAGGAACAGCAGCACGGCCAGCCCGCTGACGGCGAACATGCTGGCGTACTCGGCCAGGAAGAACACGCTCCAGCGGAACCCGCTGTACTCGGTGTGGAAGCCGGCCACCAGTTCGCTCTCGGCTTCGGCCAGGTCGAACGGCGCCCGCTTGCAACTGGCCGTGGCGGTGATGAAGAAGACGACGAACGCGAGCAGGTTGAAAGGGTCGTGGAAGGCCGTCCAGTTCCAGAACCAGCCGACCTGTTGGGCGGCCATGCTGCTCAGGTTCAGGGTGCCCAGCACGCACACCGGCACCACCACGCACAGGCTGCGGGGCACCTCGTAGCTGACCACCTGGGCGGCCTCGCGGATGCCGCCGAACATCGCCCACTTGCTGCCCGACGAGTACCCGGCGAGCAGCACCCCGAACACCTCCACACTCAGCACGGCGAGCATGAAGAACACGCCGGTGGGCAGTTCGACCGCCACCAGCAGGTGGCCGAACGGTAGCGCCAGGAAGGCGGTGAACGACGCGCAGAAGGCCAGGTACGGGGCGATGCGGAAGAGGAGTTTGTCGGCCCCGTCCGGGGCGGTGTCTTCCTTCGTGATGAGCTTGATGCCGTCGGCGAGCGATTGCAGGATGCCGATGGGGCCGACCCGGGTGGGGCCGAGGCGGTCCTGGATGCGGCCGGACACTTTGCGTTCCGCCCAGATGTACAGGAACGCCGACAGGCCGACGAACCCGATCAGCACGGAAGCGGCGACGACCGCGGCGGTGAGGACGGCCGCCCACTGGGGCATGTACTCGGCGAGCGATTCGACCATGGGCGACCTCCGACGAGCCGCGACCGCGAGGGGGCGGGTGTGCGTTCCGCTCCCTCGCGGTCGCGGCTCGTAATCTACGCCGTGAACGCCCCCTTCGCCACCGCTCGCCCTTCCTCGGTCAGCGTCAGTCGGCCGTTCGCCTGCGTCACCAGCCCGCGGCGCTCGGCCCGCTTCACCACCGTCGTCACGTCCGCCGGCAGCCAGTGCAAATGCCGGTGCAGTCCGGCCACGTCGGACTCGTCGGTCTCCTCCGGCGTGCCCTCGTGCTGCAGCAGGTGGATGGCCAGCATCGTCTCGTGGAACCGCCGCCGCTGGTCGATGCGGGTGAGCACCTGCGCCACCAACCCCCGCCGCGGGGCGACCAGGAACACCACGCCGAAGAGCAGCCCGAGTACCACCGCCACCGTGCCGGCCACGTTCGCGTCGATGGCGATGGCGAGCAGCGTGCCCAGCACCGCCCCGCCGACGGCGAACAGCACGCTCAGCACCAGCAGCCACGACAGCCGATCGGTGAGCAAATACGCCGTGCCCGCCGGGACGACGAACAGGGCGACCACCACCACCACCCCGACGGCGTCGAAAGCGGCCACCGCCGTCAGGCTGACGCACGTCATCAGCCCGTAGTGCAAGAGCGCCGGGGCGAACCCGAACACGGTCGCCAGTTCCGGGTCGAAGGTGCTCAGCTTCAACTCCTTGTACGCCAGCAGAACGAGCAGGGTGTTGAGCACGAACAGCCCGCCGAGCGCCCACGCCGCCCGCGGGCCGATGGGCACCCCGAAGGGCACCAGGGCGGCATCGGGCGACGCCGAGAACACCTCATTCCCCAGCAGCACGGCGTCGGCGTCCAGGTGGGCCTTCGGCGGGACGTACAGGGTGATGAGCACGGCACCCAGGGCGAACAGGGCCGGGAACACCAGCCCGATGGCGGCGTCCTCCTTCACCAGTTTCGTCCGCTGGAGCAGTTCGACGAGGGCGACCGTGAGTACCCCACTGGCGGCCGCCCCGACGAACAGCCACGCCGACCCGCGGACGTCGTTGTCGGTACCCACCCACTCCGGCGGAAGTTGTTTGAGCAGCAGGTACGCGGTCACGATGCCGAACAGCAGGACGTGCGAGATGGCGTCCGACACCAGGGCCACCCGCCGGAGCAGCAGGAACACGCCGGGCACGGCGCACGCCGCCCCCACGCTGGCCAGGAGCAACACGAGCGGCAGGTACGGGCTCATGTCCGCCACTGTACACCGGACGGGAGAAAATGGCGCGAGGGTGCCGGTTCTGCTGATGTTGCGGGTTTCGCCGGGCCGATGAAAGCGATGCCCGAAATCCGTTCCCCCGGTGCCGCATGTTCCGCGGGTTGTACGCCGCCGCCACGGCCCTGGACGCCGCCCAGCAGGCGCACGCGGCCACCGCCGACAACCTGGCGAACAGCAGCACGCCTGGGTTCCGCCAGCGGGGGGTGCGGTTCGAGACGTTCGACCGCGAGCTCGGGCGGGCCGACCCCCCCTTCGGGGACATCGTCGGCACGAAGTTGGTGTCCACGTTCGTGGACTTCAAGCCGGGGCCGCTTCAACACACCGCCCACCCGTTCGACCTGGCCCTGAGTGAGCCGGACCAGTTCTTCGTGGTGCAGGGGCCGAACGGCCCCATGTACACCCGCGACGGCGCCTTCCGTGTGACCGCCGAGGGGAAGGTGCTGACCCAATCGGGCTACCCGCTGCTCGCCGAGGCCGGGCCGGTGGAAGTGCCGGCAAACACCTCCAACGTGACGGTCGCCAGCGACGGCAGCGTCGCCGCCGACGGGGTGCCGAGCGGCCGCGTGCGGGTGGCCCGGTTCGCCGACCCGTCCCGACTGACCGCCGTCGGGCCGGTCCACTTCACCGCCCCGCAGGGGGTGCAGCCGGAGGCGGCCGAGCCGCGGGTGCAGCAGGGGTACCGCGAGGGGGCGAACGTGAACGCCCCGCAGGCGATGGTGAACATGATCGCCGGCACCCGCTACTACGAGGCCGCCCAGCGGGCGCTGCGGACGATCGCCGAGAGCGTGCAGCTGAACACCCGGCCCCAGGGGTAACCCATGATCCGCGCCTTGTACACCAGCGCCACGGGCATGAACGCCCAGGCGACCACCATCGACAACACGGCCAACAACCTGGCCAACGTGAACACCAACGGGTTCAAGAAGGGGCAGGCCGACTTCCAGGACCTGATCTACGTGAACGAGCGGACGCCGGGGGCCGACGCCGCCCAGGGGTTGCAGGTGCCGACCGGGTTGCAGATCGGGCACGGGACGCGGGTGGCGGGGATTACCAAAGTGTTCACCCAGGGGGCGATGGTGAACACCCAGAACCCGTACGACCTGGCCATCGAGGGGCAGGGGTTCTTGCAGGTGCTGATGCCGAACGGGGAGACGCGGTTCACCCGCGACGGGGCACTCCGGCTGAACCCGCAGGGCAACCTGGTCACCTCCGACGGGTTCCTCGTCACCCCGCAGGTGACCATCCCGCAGGACGCGGTGAACGTGGCCATGGGGGCGGACGGCACCGTCACCGTCACCAACCCGCAGGGGCAGTCGGCCATCGTCGGCCAACTCACCCTGGTGCGGTTCCCCAACCCGGCCGGGTTGAGTGCGGAAGGCCGGAACCTGTTCACCGAATCGGCTTCGAGCGGCCCGCCGCTGGTGGCCACGCCGGGGGTGAACGGCACCGGGCTGATCCGCCAGGGGTTCCTGGAGCGGTCGAACGTGGACGCGGTGACGGAACTGATCAGCCTGATCCTCGCCCAGCGGGCGTACGAGTTCAACACGCGGTCCGTCCGCACCGCCGACAACATGCTGCAGGCGACGACGGAACTGATCCGGTAGTGAGGCCTTCCATGCTGCTGCGCTCCTCCCTACTCCTGCTGCTGGTCGCCCTGCCGGCCGTCGCCGCCGACCCGGTGTGCATTTCCGTGCTGCCGAAGCCCGTCGGCACCGGCGGCACGATCACCGTCGGGCAGGCGGCCCGGCTGACCGGCGGGTCGGCGGTCGTCCGCGAGAAGATGGCCCGGCTCGAGTTGGTCGAGCGGACCGACGCCGAGAGCATCTCGCGGAAGCTCATCCGGTATCGCCTGCGGCTGGCCGGGTACGACGACGCCGATTTCACCTTCGCCGAGGCCGCCGTGCCGAACGGCGCCCTGCTCACGCCCGAAGCGGTGGAAGAGGCCGCCCGGCAGGAGTTGATCCGCCGCCTCGGGGTGTCGCCGTCCGAGGTGTTCGTCGACGTGGTCAAGCCGGTGGTGGTGAAGCTGCCGGCGACCACCGCCGCCGACGTGGTGGAACTGACCGCCGTGCCGGTGAGCGGGGCGGTGAAGCTCGGCCGCACCCAGGTGGACGTGACCATCAAGGTGAACGGCGAGCGGAAGCTGATGCTGCCCGTGTTCCTGCAGGCGTCCGCCACCGGGGTGGTGCAGGCCAAAGCCGAGAAGGCCGAGGACCTGCTGGTGAAGGCCAAGCAGCGGGTGAACATGACCGCGAAGGTGGGCGACCTGCGGGTCACCGCCGCCGGCATCGCCGCCGAGGGCGGCAAGCTCGGCCAGTCGGTCCGGGTGGAGAACGTGGACTCGAAGAAGGTCGTCACCGCCGTCGTCACCGGGCCGGGCGAGGTGGAGATCGACCTGGGGGGGAACAAGTGAACCGCCTGCTCGCCATCCCCGTCCTGCTGGCCGCCGCGTGCCCGGCGTTCGCCGACGACATCTGGGCCCGCCGCGACCCGCGGATGACCAACCTGTTCCAGGACAACCGCGCCCGCAACGTGGGCGACATCGTCACCCTCGTCATCAACGAGAACACCACCGAGAACGAGCGGGAGCAGCGGCAGCAGAGCAAGACGAACTCGTTCACCGGGCAGGCGACGGTGTTCGGCGTGCCGCAGGTGGGCAGCTCGGACGGCAACTTCGGGCGGACGTTCTCCGGCAGCGGGCAACTGACCGGCGGGCGGACGTTCACCGACCGCATCGCCATGACGGTGGTGGACGTGATGCCGAACGGCAACCTGGTGGTGGAGGGGTTCCGCAGCCGGCTGACGATGGGCGAGGAGCGGGTGCTGCGGGTGACGGGGGTGGTCCGCCCGCAGGACATCACCGTCGGCAACGTGGTGCCGTCGAGCAACCTGGCGAACGCCCGCCTGAGCTACCTCGGCCGCGGGCCGACCACCCGCCAGGTGAACCAGAACTTCTTCGGCCGGGTGATGAACCGGATTTGGCCGTTCTGACGACACAACGAGCCGCGACCGCCGGGGAGCGGAAGTCCGACCCCGCTCCCCGGCGGTCGCGGCTCGTCCGGAGATGGTCATGCCCCGCCTGCTCCTCGCAACCGCCGTCGCCCTGCTCCTCGCCGCCCCGGCGTTCGCCCAGGTGCGGATCAAGGACATCACCGACGTGGCCGGCGCCCGCGGCAACCAGCTCATCGGCGTCGGGCTGGTGGTCGGCCTGGACGGCACCGGCAGCCGCAGCACGTTCACCCAGGAGATGGCGGTGAACATGATGCAGCGGTTCGGCGTGACCACCCAGATCTTCAGCCCGAACCCGGCCGAGGCGATCATCCGCAGCACCAACATCTCGGTCGTCATGGTGACGGCCGAGATCGGCCCGTGGTCGCGGAAGGGGACGACCATCGACGTGACGGTGAGCAGCATGGACGACGCCCGCAGCCTGCAGGGGGGCAAACTGCTGATGACCATGCTGAAGGCGGTGGACGGGGAGGTGTACGCCGTCGCCCAGGGGCCGCTGTCGGTCGGCGGGTTCGCCGTCGCCGGGCAGGCGGCCGGCATCCAGAAGAACCAGTTGAACACCGGCCGCATCCCCGAGGGGGCGATGGTGGAGAAGGAGGCGCCCGGCGAACTGACCCGCAACGGGAAGGTGCAGTTCGCCCTGAAGAAGCCCGACTTCAACACCGCCCGGCTGATCGCCAAGGCGATCAACGCCCGCTTCCCCGGGGCGGCCGAGGCGTGCGACCCGGGCGGGGTGAACGTGGCCCTGCCGCTCGACTCGAAGAAGACGCTGTCCGACCTGATCGGCGAGATCGGCCTGCTGGAGGTGACGCCGGACGCGGTCGCGCGGGTGATCATCAACGAGCGGACGGGCACGGTGGTGGCGGGGGAGAACGTCACCCTCAGCCCGGTGGCGGTGGCGCACGGCAACCTGTTCCTGCGGGTGAGCGAGACGCCGCAGGTGAGCCAGCCGAACGCCTTCGCCGGCGGCAACACGGCGGTGGTGCCGCGGACGCAGGTGGGGGCGGTGGAGGAGCGGGCCAGGATGATCGTCCTGCCGAAGGCGACGTCAGTGGCCGACGTGGCGCGGGCGCTGAACGCCCTCGGCGTCACCCCGCGGGACCTGATCAGCATCTTCCAGTTGCTGAAGGAAGCCGGCGCCCTGCACGCCGAACTGAAGGTGATTTGACCCGTGAGGGCGAGCCGAGCGGCGTGAGCCGCCGGGTGGCACTCTCAACCACCCGGCGGGGCCACCAACACGGGTGGGCCCCAAAGTAACCGGGGGGGCGCAAAAAAGTGCGGCGCGAGCTTTTTTCCTGCCTTTTCGCCGCCCGCCGTTCGGCCTAGCAACAGTTCCCCCTCTACACTCGATTCGAAATCCGACGCCCGACACGCCGCCCGCGAGCTGGAAGCCACCTTCCTCAGCATGCTGTTGAAGGAGATGCGGCAGACGCTGGAGCCGGACGGCGGGCTGTTCCCCGGCGACTCCGGCGACGTGCAGGGCGGGCTGTTCGACCTGTACCTGGGCCAGCACCTGGCCGCCGCCGGCGGGTTCGGACTGGCCGCCGCCCTCGACCGACAACCGCGGACCCCCTCTCATGCCGACCACCGACCCCCGCCCGCTGGCGGAACAGTTGCTGGACCAACTGGCCGGTGAAGAAGTGCTCCTGAGGCAGGCCCGCGAGTGCGTGATGGGCCTGTACGCCAGCCTCCGCAAAGGGGACGTGCCGGCCGTTCAGGTGGCCCTCCCGCGGAACGAGGCACTGGCCACCCAACTGGCCGCCCGCGCCAAACAGCGGCAGGCGGCCGCCGCCTGTCTGGCGGACGCGGTCGGGCTGCCCGCCACCGCCACCCTCCAGCAGATCGCCGCCGCCGCCCCGGACCCGTTCGGCCCGAAGTTCCTGGCCGCCCGGTCCACCCTGCGGGCGCTGACCACCCAGGTGGACCAGTTCCGTTCGGCGAACGCAAATCTGATCGACCGCCTTCGATCCTTCTTCCATGACGTGCTGTCCGGGCTGACCGCCCCGGACGCCCCCGCCCGGTACGGGCCGTCCGGCAACCGCCTGACCGTCCACGCCGTCTCCGCCACCGTCGTCAGCGGGTGACCCACCCATGAACTCGTTCCCGATCGGCATCTCGGCCCTGGCTGTCGGCCGCCGCGGGATGGACGTGGCCGGCCAGAACATCGCCAACGCCAGCACCCCCGGCTACCGCCGCCAGTCGCTCAACGCCGTCTCCCGGTCGGTCGAGAACATCGGCCTGGGGGTGGAGGCGTCCCGCCTGACGCGGTACGACTCCCCGCCCCTCCGCACCGCCATCCTGACCGGCAACATGGACGAGGCCGCCGCCGGCGTGCGGCTGGACGCCCGCCGGCAGATCGAGACGGCGCTGGGCAGCGGCGACACCTCCGTCGGCGGCAAGCTGCAACAACTGTTCAACGGCATCGAACGCCTCTCCTCCCGCCCGGCCGATTCGGCCGCCCGCCGCGAGTTGCTCGCCGCCGCCGGCGACTTCACCTCCCAACTGGCCGCCACCGGCGAGGACATCGACCGCCTGCGGTTCGACCTCGGGCGGCAGGTGAGCCAGACGGTGGACGAGGTGAACTCGCTCACCTCTCGCATCGCCGACCTGAACGGGCGGATTTACGAGGTCGAGGTGCGGGGCGAGCAGGCGAACGAGATGCGGGACCAGCGGGACCAGTTGGTGGACGACCTGTCGAAGAAGGTGGACTTCCGCGTGGTGAACATGGACTACGGGGTGGTCAACCTGATCGGCCGGGAGGCGTCGCTGGTGGTCAGCACGTCGGCCGCGCAGTTCACCGTGACGGGCAACGGGGCCGGCGGGCTGGACGTGACGCACGCCGGGCAGACCACCCCGATCCAGTTCGACGGCGGCTCGCTCAGCGGGCTGCTCCGCGAGTACAACACCGACATCCCGGCCACCCGCTCCCGGCTGGACGCGATGGCGAACGCCGCCGCCGGCCGGCTGGACAAGATGCAGGCGACCGGGCTGGGCCTCGACGGCCCGATCACCAGCTCGGTCGGCACCCGCCCGGTGACCGACCCGACCCAGCCGCTGGCCACGCAGAACATGCCGATCGGCATGACGGCCGGCACGCTGACGATCAGCATGACGAACCTGGGCAGCCAGGCCCGCACGTCCGCCGCCATCGCCATCAACCCGACCACGATGAGCCTGAACGACGTGGCCGCGGCCATCACCGCCGGCACCGGCGGGCAGGTGAACGCGACGGTCGACACCCCGCAGAACGTGCTCCGGCTGACGGCCCAGGCGGGCACGGCGTTCGACTTCGCCGGCCGCCCGGACAGTCCCCCCGCGGCGGTGTTCGCCCCGCCGGCGGTGGCCGACCCCGACACCGCCAACGTGCTCGCCGGGCTGGGGGTGAACGGCCTCTTCCAGGGGAGCGGGGCGGGCACCCTGACGGTGCGGACCGACCTGGCCGCCGACCCGAACAGGCTGGCCGCCTCGCGGAGCGGGCGGAGCGGCGACGGCAGCAACCTGGAGCGGATGGCGGCGGTGCGGGATCTGGCCCTCTTCAGCGGACGCACGCTGTCGGCCGAGTTCACCGACATCGCCGCGAGTGTCGGGGTGGCGGTGCAGTCGCTCGACGACGAGCAGACCTCCCGCCAGGGGTTGCTCCAGAACCTGAACGCCCAGGAGCAGGCCATCGTCGGGGTTGACGTGAACGAGGAACTGGTGCGGCTGATGGACTACCAGCGGATGGTCGAAGGGGCGTCGCGGTTCATGTCGATGGTCAACTCGGCACTCGATTCCATCTTCGAAATGACGGCGTGACGGCCCGGTGTTGTGGACACCGCCGCCGGGGTCGGGAACAATACCCCTGTTCCCCGACGCCGCGAGGTCCGCCGTGAGACACCTGTTCGTGCTGCTGGCGGTGGCGACCGGCGGGCTGGCCGTCGCCCAGACCCAGGAGCGGCCGTACCGCGAGCCGGACCTGCCCGACGACGCCCGTTCACACTGGTCCTTCAAGACAGTCGAGGCGAACCCCGACCGCAAGCTGGGGGGGGCGAACCCGATCGACGCCTTCATCCTCGCCAAGCTCGACGCCGCCAGGATCAAGCCCGCCCCGGAGGCGGACAAACTCACCCTCCTTCGTCGTCTCACGTTCGACCTGACCGGCCTTCCGCCGACCCCGGGCGAGATCGATGCGTTTCTGAAGGACACCTCCGCCGCCGCCTACGAGAAGGTGGTCGACCGGTTGCTCGCCTCGCCGCACTTCGGCGAGCGGTGGGCGCAACACTGGCTGGACGTGGTGCGGTTCGGCGAGAGCAACGGGTACGAACTGGACGCAGACCGCCCGCACGCCTGGCGGTACCGGGATTACGTCATCCGCTCGCTCAACGCCGACAAGCCGTACGACCAGTTCCTCACCGAACAGATCGCCGGCGACCTGCTGGCGAAGGGCAAGAGCGGACCGGAGGCGGCCGAGTTGCACGTCGCCACCGGGTTGCACCGCTGCGGACCGATCCACGTGGTGAGCGGGAACGTGGACCCCGAGGAGACGCGGCAGGAGAAGATCACCGAGATCGTGAACGGGTTCGGGTCGGCGGTCCTCGGGCTGACGATGGCCTGCACCCGCTGCCACGACCACAAGTTCGACCCCATCACCCAGGGCGACTACTTCCGGCTGGCCGCGTTCTTCGGCAGCAGCGTGTACAAGGACGTGGAGTTCGCCACCGACGCCGAGCGGAACCAGTTCAAGGAGCAAACCGCGGCGGTGACGGCGAAGGTCGCCCCCCTGAAGAAGCAGATCGCCGCGATCGAAGCACCGGCGCGGGCGAAGGCGGAGGCGCTGAAGAGGGCGAAGCTGCCGGCCGACGTGAAGGTGGCGTTCGACGTACCGGCCGACAAGCGGACGCCCGAGCAGAAGAAGTTGGTGGAGGCGGCCAAGCCGCTCATCAAGGTGACGTGGGACGAGGTGCTGGACGCCCTCTCGCCCGAGGACCGCGAGCGGCGGGCGAGGCTGCGGGCCGAGCAGTTCGCCGCCGAGGAGGTGTTGCCCCCGCCGCTGCCCACCGCCTGGGCCATCGCCGAGGCCGACAAGCCGGGCCAGACGTTCGTGCTGAAACGGGGCGACTGGAAGCGGCGGCAGTCGGAAATCTCGGCCGGGTATGTGACGGTGGCCACGACCGGCGAGCCGCCGGCGAAGTCGCGGCTCGACCTGGCCAGGTGGGTGACCGACCCGAAGCACCCGCTCACCGCCCGGGTGATCGTCAACCGCCTGTGGCAGCACCACTTCGGCCGCGGCATCGTCGCCACCCCGAACGACTTCGGCACCCGCGGGGAGAAGCCGACCCACCCCGAACTGCTGGACTGGTTGGCCGCCGACCTGGTCACCCCCGCCCGTGAGGGCGGGGGTGACGCCCCGAAGCCCTGGACCCTGAAACGCCTCCACCGCCTGATGGTCACGTCGGCGGCGTACAAGCGGGCCAGTGACACCCCGGTGTCCGCGGAAGCGCTCGAGCACGACCCGGACAACCGCCTGCTGTGGCGGGCGAACCGTCGCCGACTCGAAGGCGAGGCCATCCGCGACGCCATACTGACCGCCGCCGGCACGCTCACCCGCGACACCTGCGGGCCGAGCGTCCGGGTGTCGCTCGAACCCGAGGTGTACGACCTGATCTTCACCGAGGACGAGCCGACCAACCTGTGGAAGGTGACGGCCGACCCGAGGCAGCACACCCGCCGCAGCCTGTACCTGTTCGCCAAGCGGAACGTGCGGCAGCCGCTGCTCGAGGCGTTCGACCAGCCGGACGCGCTCGGGTCGTGCGCGGTGCGGGGGAAGAGCACGTTCGCCCCGCAGGCGCTCATCCTGATGAACGGCCCACTCGCCGCCGGGCAGAGCAAACGGATGGCGGTGTCTCTGATGGCCGAGGGGATGGGCGAAACGGAGTGGATCGAATCGGCCTACCGCCGCTGCTTCGGCCGCGGTGCCACCGCCGACGAGGTGAAGAAGTTGACGGCGTTCCTCGCCGAGCAGACGAAGCTGCTGGCCGCCCGGCGGGCGAAGGGCGAGGACGTCGGCGTGCCGACCGGCCTGCCGCCGAAGGCGGACGGCGCTCAGGCGCGGGCGCTGGCCGACGTGTGTCTGGCGCTGTTCAACCTGAACGAGTTCGTGTACGTCCGGTGATCCGTCCCCCTCTCCCCTGGCGGGGGGGGGGGGGGGGGGGGGGGGGGCGGCCAGCCGCCCGGCCGCCCCGCCCCACCCCCCGCCCCCCCCCGGCGGGTGGTGTGGTGGTGGGGGGCGGGCCCCCCTGACTTCCTCGATCCCTCTCACCCCTAACCCCTCTCCCGCCAGGAGAGAGGGGAACAAGAACCCATGCGCGACCTCACCCACGTCACCGGGAAACCCGTCCTCGCCCTCACGGACCTGACCGACGCGGCCGGCACCTGGGGCCGGTTGTGCCGGTGGCTGACCGCCGGGGCGACCACCCCGTCGCACACCTTCCGCTGGCCGGTGCTGTCTACCGTCGCCGCCGACGGCGGGCCGGACGCCCGCACCGTGGTGCTCCGGCGGTTCGACCCGCCCGCCCGACGGCTCGTGTTCCACACCGACGTCCGCACCCCGAAGGCGGCCGACCTCCGCCGCGACCCGCGGGGCGTGTTCCTCTTCTACGACCCGGACGACCACCTGCAGTTGCGGGTGCGAGCCACCGCCACCCTCCACCACGCCGACGGGTTCGCCCGCACCGAGTTCGACGGCCTGCCGAAGCACAACCGGGTGACGTACGCCTCGACCGGCCTGCCCGGCGCGGACGAACCGCCCGACGCCCCGTTCGACTACCCGCCGAAGCCGCCGGTCGACGAGGCGTTCGCCTTCGCCAACTTCCTGGCGGTGGCGTGTCTCATCGAACGGATTGACGCGCTCGAGTTGCACCCGAGCGGGCACCGGCGGGCGGTGCTGGAGTGGGCCGGCGGTGTGTTGCAGATGCGGCGGGTGGGCCCGTGAACCGGATCGCATTCCCGCCTCGGGGCGTTGCGAGTACATTATTCCACCACCCACCCGGAACGGACCCTCCGCCATGCCCGCGCTCGTCCCCCACCGGTTCCTCGTCCGCCTCGCCCACCCGTGCCTGTACGTCAAGGGCATCCCGGCCGACGGCGACGCCGAGCAGTTGTTCGACCTGCCCGACGCGGCGGCGCTGAACAACTTCTCCGAACTGGACACGCCCCGCCGGTTCGCCGATGTGCGGGTGGCGTGGAACGAGTTCGGGCTGGCGGTGCAGGTGACGGTGACTGGCAAGAAGGAACGCCCGCAGGGCGACGCCGACAAGCCGCGACAGTCCGACGGCGTGACCGTCTGGATCGACACCCGTGACGCCCGCACCAGCCACCGGGCAAGCCGGTACTGCCACCAGTTCCACCTGCTGCCGAGCGGCGGTGGGTCAGACAAGGACGAGCCGGTGGTCGGGCAGATTAAGATCAACCGGGCGCTGCAAGACGCCCCGCTGTGCGGGCCGGCGGACATCCCGTTCCGGAGTCACAAGGTGAAGGGCGGGTATCGGGTGGAGGCGTTCTTCCCGGCGGCGGTGCTGACCGGGTTCGACCCCGAGCAGCACCCGAAGTTGGGCTTCTTCTACCACGTCCGCGACGCCGAACACGGCGACCAGACGCTGAGCGTGACCACCGACTTCCCGTTCGGCGACGACCCGAGCTTGTGGGAGGTGCTGGAGTTGGTGAAGTGACTTGGTTTGCCGCGACACGCAGGGGAGCGCGGCCTGGGCGCGCGCCCCTGCGTGTCGCGGCAAACCAAGTCACTTCATCAGTTTGATCTCGATGTCCTTGAACTCGATCGGCGCGCCTTCACTCTGTAGGGCGATCCGCCCCTTCTTCAGCTCGCCACCCTTCCCCTCGTTCATCGTTTTGCCGTTCACCACCAGGGTGATGTCCCCGCCCTTGCAGGTGATCTCGTACTCGTTCCACTCGCCGAACGGCTTCTCCACCTTCTCCTCCTTGTTCATCCGGAAGAAGTGCCGGCCCTCCTTGTTCTTCTCGTCCTTGCGGGCGGCGTCGATGTCCAGCTTGGGCAGTTTGCCGGCCTTGTCGGCGATCAGCCAGAAGTCGCCCGCCTGCCCGGCCGCCAGCTGCGCCTCCACGCTGTTCGGCCACACCCGGTCTTCGCCGGTGCAGTGCAGCAGCACCCCGCTGTTGCCCCCCTTGCTGTCCTTCGGGAACCGCCACTTCAGCTTCAGCACGTAGTCGCCGTACTCCTTGTCCGTGACGATGTACCCGTTCGGCTTGCCGGTGCAGACGAGCACCCCGTCCTTCACGCTCCAGGTGTCTTTCGGGTCGGGCTTGCTGTCCGGCTTGTCGGCCGGCGGGCGGAGGAAGAACGTCCACCCGGTGGTGTCCTTGCCGTTGAAGAGCGGGGTGAACTTGTCGTCGGCGAAGGCGGGTGCGGCGAGCAGCAGGGCGAGCGTGAGGGTACGGAACATGGGATCGCTCCAGAGAGGGTGGTGGGGGTTGGTGAGCGGTCACTTCTTCAGCCGGGCGTCCAGGAAGTCGAACACGGCTTTCGTGCCGGGGTCGTCGGCCTTGCCGATGTCGGCGTTGATCCGCCCGTGGGTGGTGTCGCGGCCGGCGTGGACGGTCACCGGCACGTCGGCCGCCTTCAAGGCCGCCGCCAGCCGCGTGGCCTGGGCGCTCACATCCGGGTGCTCGGCCACGTGCAGCAACAGGAACGGCGGGATGCCCTTGCCCTTCGCCACGTGGGTGACGGCCGAGAAGTCCTTGTGCTTGTCCGGGTCGTTGCCGAACTTCTCGCGGTGGCCGAACTTCGCCTTCGGCAGCCCGTGCGCCTGCCAGCGGGCCTCGGCGGTGGCGATGATGGCCGGCACGTCGTAGGTGTCGCCGTCCACCGGCACGCACCCCTTGATCGAGTCTAACGTCAGCTTCTCGGCCTTCAGGTAGCGGTCGTCCGCACACAGGATGGCGGCCAGTTGCGCCCCGGCCGAGTGCCCCATGACGAACACCCGCTTCGGGTCACCGCCGAACTCGCCCGCGTGCTCGTGTGCCCACCGCAGGGCCTTCGCCACGTCGCGGATGATGTCGCCCATCTCCACGGTCGGGAGCAGTCGGTAGTTCGGGGCGACGAACACGAACCCCTTGTCGGTGAACGCCTGCGGCTTCAGTTGCACCTCCTTCTTGTCGCCCGCCTGCCACCCGCCGCCGTGAATCCAGAACACCACCGGGGCGTCCTTCGCCCCCTTCGGCCAGTACACGTCGAGCACCTGCCGCTCGTGCCCCTTGTCCACATACGGGATGTCCTTCTTCGACTCCTGGGCGAAGGCGGACACGAGGGGGAGGGCGAACACGAGTGCGACGAGTGAGAGGCGGCGCATGGCGGGCGTCCGGGAGGGTGGTCGGCAGTGTACACCCGCGGCGGCGGTGAGGGAGAGTTTTTTCGCCCGGGTGATGGCTCCCGGCCGCGGTCGGCCATGGAGGGGTGCCTCCGACCGGTGTGACGCCGGCCGGAACTGTTCGTCACCGCAAGGAGCGCCCGTCATGCGACCCGTCTGGTTCACCCTGCTCACCCTCGGGCTGTGCGTGTCACCCGCCCCCGCCGGGCCGGTCTACCTGGCGCTGGGCGACTCCAGCGCGTTCGGCGAGACGAACCGCACCCAGAACCCGTCGAACGGCGACCGCGGGTATGTGAAGCCGTTCGCCGACTACCTGGGCACGCAGTTCGGCACCCGCCCGACGGTCATGAACTTCGCCATCAACGGCGAGACGACCGGCAGCTACTTCGCCGGTTCGGGGCGGGTGTCGTCCGACGGGCAGGGGTTCAACACCAGCTACAACGGCATCCTCACCAACCCGTACCCGCAGTACCAGCGGATGCTGGACTCGTTCGGCAACCCGGCGGCGGCCGCAGACGTGCGGGTGCTGACGGTGCAGTTCGGGGCGAACAACCTGGAGGCGGTCGCCTCCACCCCCGGCTTCCTCGGCCTGCCGCCGGCCCAGCAGCAGGCGCTGGTGGCGGCCGCCCTCGCCCAGGTGCAGGCGGATCTGATCAACATTCTGGGCGACCTGCGGGCGCGGTTCCCGACCGCCGACATCTACGCCCTCGGCTACCACAACCCGTACAACGGCGACCCGTCGCACCCGTTCTACCCGCTGGCCGACCCGGCCGTGCTGGGGCTGAACCAGGTGATCGCGGGGGTCTCTTCGATCCCGCAGTTCAACGCCAAGTACGTGGACGTGTACGGGGCGATCAACCCGAAGGAGGCGTCGCTCACCTTCATGACCACCTGGCAGACCGACCCGGTGAACTACGTCCACCTGAACGACGCCGGCTACCGGGCGGTGGGGGACCGGCTGATTCAGACGGCTGGCGGGCCGGCGGCGGTGCCCGAACCGGCGTCGGTCGTCCTCGTCGCGGTCGGCGGGCTGGTGGCCCTCGCCGTCCGGTTGCGGCGGGGGCGGGGCACGTCGCCACCCGTCACAGCGGTGGTCGGGTAGCCGCCGGGTGTGCTCGGCGGCAGCCGTTCACATGCCGAACCGCTGCCGCCAGCCGCACAGTTCTTCCACCGCCACGTTCCCGCCGCACAGTACCAGCACCAGCTTGTCCCTGGGCTTGAACCGTTCGCGGTGCCGCTCGGCCGCCGCCAGTACGCACCCGGCCGCCGGCTCGATCAGGTATTTGCACCGTTCCAGCACGAACGTGAGCGCCGCCACCGCCTCGGCGTCGTCCACCACCGTCACCTCGCGGACCAGTTCCCGCACGCCGTTCAGGGTGAACTCGCTGACGGCCGGTGCGCCGAGCGTCTTGGCGATGGAGGTGATTGCCGGCAACTCGACGATTTTGCCCGCCGCCAAGGCTTGTGCCATCGCGTCCGCCCCGTGCGTCTCGACGCCTACCACTTCGATGTTCGGCTTGATCGCCTTCACCGCCGCCGCGATGCCGACCACCAACCCGCCACCGCCGATGCTGGCGTACACGTGCGTGGCGTCCGGCAGGTCCTCCAGGATTTCCAGGCCGATCGTCCCCTGCCCGGCGGCCAGCACCGGGTCGTCGAACGGGTGGACCATCACCTTGCCGGCATCCTTCTGGCGGTGCGCCTCGGCGAACGCCTCACGGATGTTCGGCAAGAGCACCACGTTCGCCCCGTACCCGCGGGTGGCGTCCAGGTAGTTCCGCGAGGTCGTCTCGGGCATGCAGATGGTGGTGGCGATGCCGAGCTGCGTGCCGACGTAGGCGACCGCCTGGGCGTGGTTCCCACCGCTCACCGCCACCACCCCGCGTGCCCGCTCCTCCTCCGTCAGTGTGAGCAGCTTGTTGAACGCCCCGCGAGATTTGAACGACCCTGTCTTTTGGAGAAATTCGAGTTTCAACCACGTCGGCACGCCGAGTCGCTCGCTGACGGCTTTCGACTTGACCAGCGGGGTGCGATGAACCAGCCCGCGGATGCGGTGCTGGGCCTGGGCGATGAGCTGGAGGGGGATCATGTCGGCGTCTCGCGGGGTGTGCGAGACATGCTACTAGCCGACGGCACCTCAGAAGCTGTCCGCGTGTGGGCCGAAGGTGGGGGTGCGAGATTCGTCCTCCCGGCCGCAGGTGGCCGGGGTGGCACACGCGGCCGCCTTCGCCCGCCACTTCTCCCGCCCGCACTCGGTGCGGCCGACCAGCACCAGGGTGCGGTCGTCGGCCAGCGGGGCGGCGGCGGTGAACCGCTCCAGTTCGTCCACCACCGTGGACACCGCGCACGCCGAGCAGGTGAACGGCTGACTGAGCACGGCGTCCAACCGCCCCTCGCCGAACGGTTCGCCGAGCGGGTTGATCGACTCGGTGATGCCGTCGGTGAAGAGGGCGATGGCGTCGCCGGGTTTCAGCCGGATGGTCTGTTCCGGGTACGGTCCGAACGCCCGGTGCGTCACCCCCAGGGGCAGCCGCCGCACCTGATCCAGCCCCTCAAACTGTTTCGCCCCGTTCACCTTCCCGCGGGGGGCGGCGTGGCCGGCGCTGGCGAACGTGAGGGTGCCGCGTTTGGGGTCGAACACGGCATAGGTGGCGGTTACGAAGTGGCCGGTGCCGACGGTGTACCGGCGGGCCAGTTGGTCGTTCAGGAACGCCAGGAACTCGCCGGGGCGTTGCGGGGCCTCGGCGCGGGCGTGCGTCATGCTGTGGGTGACGGCCATGAGCACCGCCGCCGGGGTGCCGTGCCCGCTCACGTCGGCTACCAGCACCCCCAGTTTCCCATCGTCCAACTGGAAGAAGTCGTAGTAGTCCCCGCCGGCCCGCTTGGCCGTCTGGTAGTGGACGGCCACGTCCAGGCCGGGCACGTTCGGCGGGCCGTCCGGCAGCAGGTTCGTCTGGAACTCGGCGATGGTGCGGAGCTCGTAGTCGGCGGCGTCATAGGCCTGTTGCAGCCGCGACGACAGCAGCAGCGATTGCGTCGCCCGGCCGAACAGGTTGGTCAGCCACACCAGTTCGGGCACCTGTTCGCGGGGGAAGGCCTCGGCCTGCTCGCGGGTGAGGACGACGGCGGTGGTCGGCTGGCCGGCGTCGAACACCGGGATGCACAGCACCGATTTCTGCCCGGCGAGGTACTCGGCGGCGGGGTCGGCGGGGTCGAGTTCGAGGCGGTCGATGACGCGGGGCTGGTCGTCGGCCAGCCACTCGGCGAACAGCCCGCCGCGGACGACCGGCAGCTTGTCGGTGTCGCGGAACGGGTCGGGCGGGTCGGCCCACCCGCTGAACCGCGTCACCCGCACCTGGGGCAGGCTCAGCCCGCGGCGGGAGAGGGTGATCTGGCGGGCGGTCGGGTACAGTTGGTTCATCCGCCGGGCGAACACGCGGGACAGCTCGCCGGGGTCGGAGTACCGGGACAGCTCGCGCATCAGTTCGACGGCCACGGCCTGCCGGGCGCGGGAGTTGCGCGCGGTCGGGTCGAAGAAGTCGGTCGGCGTGACAGACATGCCCCCGCCTCCGCGGTTGGAGAGATGAACCGCCGTCCGGGCGCTTCACCACTAGAACCGGGGGCCGAATGGATTGCAACAAGGAACTGGGGAATCTGTAGCGGGGGTGCCCGCAAAACCGGCACGGTTTGACACCAGGCGGTCGGGGCTTCGACAGGTTAGCCCAGGCCCCACAACTGCAGCAGGGAAGTCACATCGCCGAGGTCGTGCAGCAGCAGGTCGGGCTTGTGCGTGCCCAGGTCGGTGTGCGTGTGCCAGCCGGTGGCCACCGCGATCACGTTCGCCCCCACCGCACGGGCGCAGGAGATGTCGAGCGGGGAGTCGCCGATCACCCACACGCTCTTCGGGTCGATCGCCCGGCCGTGGTGGGTTTCCGCCGACCGCACCGCACTCCGGGCCACGTCGTCGCGGTCGAAGTGGTCGTCCCCGAACCCGCCGAACGGGAAGTAGTGCCACAGCCCGAAGTGGGTCAGCTTGGTCGCCGCCCCGCGGCGGACGTTGCCGGTGAGCAACCCGAGTAGCACGTCGGTGCGGGCGTGGACGGAGTTGACGATCTGATTCACGCCGGGGCACACCTCCCCGCCGAGGCGGGCGAGTTGCTCCGGCAGCTCGGTGAGGTACGCGTCGGTCAACCGGCGGACGTTCTCGTCGGTCGTTTCCAGGTGGTGGGCGGCGAGCAGGTCGCGGCCGATGGCCCGGTCGGTCCGCCCGCTGTACGGCACGGTGTCGTTCACGTGGGCGACGCCGAACGCCCGCCGCAGGGCGGCTTCCATCGCCGCCTTGCCGGCCCCGTGGGTGCGGATGAGTGTGCCGTCGATGTCGAAGAGCAAGGTGAGCATGAAGTGAGGATAGGCGGGTGTCTTGGCCGCGAGCGTGCGAGCGGTAGGATTCGTTCCGCTCGCACGCTCGCGGCGAAGACACGAACTCACTTCGGCGGCGGCATGAGCGTCGGCACCGGCTTCGCGCCGGGCAGCGTCGGCACGTTCGGCAGTGGCAGTGGCGAGGGCACCTCCGCCTTCGGCGGGTCGGCCTTCGGCGGGGCGTCCAGCACTGCCGCCGGCATCCGCTGCGGCACGCCCGGCGTCGGGGCCGCTGCCGGCGGCACGGCCGGTGGCTGCTTCGGCTCCAGTTTGGGCGGCGTCTTGGCTAGCGGCGGCTCGGCCGACTGGGCGAACGGGGCGGTACCGCCCGGCCCCTGGGTGATGGTGCGGAACGGCACCTCTGGGGTGGTCGGTTTGGCGGCGGTCGTGGCGGTCGGGCGGGGAGGGGTGGTCGGCTTGGCGGTCGGTTTGGCCAGCGGCGGCTCGGCCGACTGCGAGGCGGCCGCCGGGGCCGACGGCTTGTACCCGATCAGGGTGTACTGGGTGAGTGCCGTCTTGGCCGCGGCCCGCACCGCCTTGTCCGGGTCTTCGGCCTCCGCCCGCTCCAGCGCGGTCACGGCCTGCTGGTACGCCACCTTGAACCCGCCGAGGGACTCGGCCGCGGTCGAACGCACCTGCGGCGACGGGTCCTTCGTTACCGCCGCGGCCAGCGCCGCCACGGCCTCGAAGTTGGCCTTCGGGTCGGAAGACCGCAACGCGGCGGCGGCGGCCTTCCGCCGGGCCTCGTCCCGGTCCGTCTCCAGTACGCTGATGAGCTGCTTGTCGGCGGCCAGGTCCGGCTTCGGCGGGTCCTTCTTCTCCTGCCGCTTCTTGAACAGCCCCAGCCCGAGGTCGAACGCCGGGGCGGGCGTGGCGGCGGCCGCGACGGCGGCGACGGCCAGAGCGAACAAGCGACGTTTCATGACGCGGCAACCTCCGAACGGGTTTCGGCCCAACAGTCTGGGATCGTCCGACCGCGTCCGTGCTTGCCCGGCATTCCGCCGTTCGACCCACGAGCGCCTGGGGTGGCGGGCAGACCGATTCGCCTATCCGCCCCGACTCACCCGCCCGGCAGGGTCTGCGGATACTGTAAGGTTTGACTCGCACCGCGGCGAGCGAGTTAGTTTCAATCCCATCACTTCCCCCCACACACAAACACCCGATCTCACCACCCGAACCGGGATGAATACCGTAACCATATATTTGGAAAGCGTTTGTGATCTGCCTCCTCTCCATTCAGAATGATCTGGCTGGTGGATCTCGTGAAGGTCGGCGAATGTCGGTCCGGTCCCGGCGAATAGTGAGCATCCCAGAACCTGAAACGATCTGGGATATTGGGTGAACTGGGTGGGCACGCCGGGCGACAAGAACTTTGCCATTCCGCCGTTGACCTTGACGCTTCTAGACCGGACGGTCTAGGATAGGCCCGAACACTAGACCGACCGGACCAGACGCGACCATGTCTGCCCTGAACGGCTTCCCACCGACCGACGTCCGCACGCCCATCCCGGCGGAGCCGTTGGCCGTGCCGTTCCCGCCGCTCCCCGATGCCGACGCCGGTGGGGATTCGCCCATCGCCCGCAAACGCCGCGATGAGATCGTCACCGCCGCCACCGAGATCATCGCCAGCGAGGGGTTGCACCACCTGTCGCTCAAGCGGATCGAGGACCGCTGCACGGAGAAGGGCACGGCGATGAGCCGCGGGCAACTGACGTACTACTTCAAGTCGAAAGAAGACATCCTGCTGGCCGTTTTCGACCGCATGCTCGCCGGAATGATCCGGGAGAACATCGCCACCGCCGAACGCGACGGGGTGGCCCGCCCCGGCGAGGGGCGGGTGATCGACCGCATCCAATACGCCCTGGACCGCATGATGAACGGCCGCGGGCCGGAGCAGACCGAACTGCTCTCCCTCGTGCACACGTTCATGGCCCAGGTGCGGCACCGCGAGGACTACCGCCGCAAGCTGGCCGCCGCCAACGCCGGCTGGCGGCAGCATGTAGCCGCCGACATCGCCGCGTCCGCCGGTGCGGCCCCGATGACGGTTCCGCCGGCCGCGGCCGCCAGCATCGTCATGGCCCTGTTCCAGGGGTTGGGCGGGCAACTGGCCGTGGACCCCGAAGCCTTCGACCGCACGGCCGTTGCCGACGCCTGCCTCCGCCTCCTCGCCCCGCTGCTCGGCGCCACCCCACCAGACGACGCCCGAGGTGACACATGAACGTTCACGACGAGCCGGTCGTGCTGGAATCCGCCCCGCCGCCGGAGGTGAAAGCCCCGCCACCGCCGGAGGCCCCGCCGCGGGCGCCCCGCGTCGGCCCGTCCGCCCCGTCGGACGACCTGCGGGACCGGGTGAAGAAACTCCGCATCGGCGGGCCGGGCGAGGGCCGCGGGGGCGGTAAGGGGTCGTTCCTCGGTCGGGTGGTGTGGCTGCCGTGGCTGCTGTGCGCCCTGCTCGCCCTCACCTGGGGTGGTGTGGCCCTCCGCGGGTACAAGAACGCCCCGGCCAAGTCGGACGGCGGTGGGCTGGTCGTCACCGAGGGCACCACCGGCGGGTCGAACACCACCGGCGGGTCGAACACCACCACCGGGAGCGTGCCGGCGGGCACCATCCGGGTGGAGGGGAAGGGGTATCTGGTGACCGCCCGGCAGATCAGCGTCAGCCCGATCGACGTGGGCGGGAAGGTGGTCGAGCTGTACGGGCCGGGGGTGAAGGCGCGGCCGAAGGGGGGCGTCGCCCCGTCCGCCGACCCGACGCGGAAGGTGTTCGAGGAGGGGGCGCTGTACGAGAAGGGGGACATCATCGCCGTCCTCGACTCGGCCGCGTACCAGGCGCAGGTGGACGAGGCGAAGGCCAGCCTGGCGGCGGCCGAGCAGCGGCTGACGGCGGCCGAGCAGCGGCGGGACGCCCAACTGCCGGCGTCGGTGCGGCCGGTCGAGTTGGACCAGGTGGAGTCGCAACTGAAGGAGGCGAAGGCGCTCAAACTGCGGGCCGACCAGGAGCTCCGCCGGCAGGAGAACCTGGGGCCGGCCGCCGCCATCAAGGAACTGCAACAGGCCCAGGCGGACGCCTCGACCACCGCCGCCAGGGTGAACAACCTGGAGGCCACCCTGGTCATCCTCAAACAGGGCCCGCGGAAGGAGCAACTGGCCGCCCTGGAGGCGGACGTGAAGGGCGCCATCGCGGACGTGGCCGTTGCCTCCGCCCGGCTGGCCCAGGCCCAGTGGCGGCTGGACAACTGCACCATCAAGGCGCCCATCTCCGGCACCGTGCTGACCAAGGCGGCCGAGGTGGGCAAGCTGGTCAACCCGATGGCGTTCAGCGGCGGCGGGGCCATCTGCGACCTGGCCGACCTGGCCGACCTGGAGGCGGACTTGAAGATCGCCGAGAAGGACATCGCCAAGGTGAAGCTGGGCATGAACTGCACCATCCGCCCGGACGCCTACCCGGACCGCCTGTACGCCGGCACGGTGCAGAAGATCATGCCGGTCGCCAACCGGGCGGACAACACGGTCAACGTCCGCGTGCGGGTGAAGCTGTTCGACGGGGAGGTGCCGGGCACCTACCTGAAGCCGGAGATGGGGGCGGTGGTGAGCATTCGAGAGTGAGCCTCCCGGAGCCGCGGAGGGGCGACAGACGGGAGTATCTGCCGCCCCTCCGGGGCTTGTGAAATGCGTGACTGGTTCCAGGGGATCCGCTCGCCTGCGGCTCGCTTCACCCCTGGCTAACATCTGCCGCCCCTCCGGGGCGAAGCCGGCCGGGGAACACCGATGGCGATTGTCGAAGTGACCGACCTGAACAAGACGTTCAACGCCGACTCGCCGGAGCCGATCGTCGTCCTGGACGACCTCAACCTGGAGGTCGAGGAGGGCGAGTTCGTCGCCCTCATGGGGCCGTCCGGGTCGGGCAAGACGACGCTCCTCAACCTGATCGCCGGCCTGGACACCCCCACCCACGGCACCATCCGCGTGGGCGACCAGGTGATCTCGCAGATGTCCGAGAGTGAACTGGCCAAGTGGCGGACGCGGAACGTCGGGTTCGTCTTCCAGTTCTACAACCTGCTGCCGGTGCTCACCGCCTACGAGAACGTCGAACTGCCCCTGCTGCTGCTGCCGATGAGCGGGGCCGAGCGGCGGGAGCGGGTGAAGAACGCGCTGGCCATCGTCGACCTGGCCGACCGCATGACCCACCGCCCCGGCAAGCTGAGCGGCGGGCAGCAGCAGCGGGTGGGCATCGCGCGGGCGATCGTGACGGACCCGACCATCGTGGTGTGCGACGAGCCGACCGGGGCGCTCGACGCGAAGAGCGCGGACAACGCCCTCGACCTGCTCGAGCGGCTGCGAGCCGACCTGGGCAAGACGATCATCATGGTGACGCACGACCCGCACGCGGCCGAGCGGGCGCAGCGGATCATCCACCTGGAGAAGGGGCGGGTGGTGCCCGGCGACGAGCGGGTGCGGGCCGCCTCCGCGCGGCGGTAGATCGGTCCCGGGCGAACCCGGCCCGCAAGGGCCGCGGGTGCCAGACCCGACGCGGTTGTTCGGTTCACCCCACACTCCCACTGCGGTTCGTACCCACCGACCTTGCGGTCGTGGTTCGCCCAGAACCAACCGGAGCCTGCCCATGACCCCCGACGCCGCAGCCATCGCCGGATTCGGTGGCGGCCCCGACCCGTCCCTCCTGCAGGCGGCCATGACCGCCGGCTTCTGGTTCTTCATCGTCCTGCTCATCCTCACCTTCTTCGCCGTCCTGTCGCTGCCCATCTTCTTCGCCTTCCTGCTCGTCCTGGAGGGCGGGCTGAAGGTGGTACAGAACCTGCCCGACCCGATCGGCAAGACGTGCAAGGTGGGCGGGCTGGTGTTCCGCAGCCTGCGGCGGAATATGGTCCGCACCTCCCTCACCTACGCGGCCCTGTTCGTCCTGACCGGCATGCTCACCCTCATCTACGGCATCGTCAAGTCGATCGACGACCTGACGAAGGAGAAGGAGGGGCAGCAGATGGTCATCCTGACGGAGAAGTTCGGCATCCCGAGCACCATGCCGCCGGGGTACGCCAACCAACTGCGGGGGGTGATCGAGACGGCCGACGCGTCCGACCGCCCCCGCCCGCTCACCACCGCCCAGCGGAAGGAACTGGGCCTGCCGATGGCCCCCGCCGGGGACATCCGGGCGGACGAGCTGGACCGCCTGTTCGCCGGCACCGGGAAGGACCTGCCGGACGCGGACAAGGCGCGGCTGGAGCGGCTCACCCGCCAGGGGATGGACGACAACATGATGACCTGGAGCTTCGTCGCCGCCACCCTGGACAAGGAGAAGCCGACGAAGGACAAGAACTGCATCTTCTTCGTCCTCGACCCGGACCCGATCACCACCGGCATGATGAGCGAGCAGGGGCTGAAGAAGGAGGACCTGGGGGAGAAGGGGTGGCGGGAGCTGGTGCGGGCGATGCAGCTGGTGAAGCAGGACAAGCGGAACATCGTCATCGGCGAGGACCAGCTGAAGATCATGAACCTGCAGGTGGGGCAGGAGGTGACGTTCCACGCGCTCAACTACAAGGACATCGAGTTCGAGTGCGTCATCGTGGCCGCCTTCCCGAGCGGCACCCGCCTGAGCACGGCCGCCGCCATGCAGCGGGAGTACCTGATGAGCAAGCTGGACGACTACAAGGCGACCAAGGGGAAGGGGCAGGAGCACCCGATGGCCCAGCGGAGCCTGAACCTGGTCTGGGTGCGGATGCCGAACAAGCCGGCGTACGAGCGGCTGGCCGGGCAGGTGAACGAGGCCAAGAACTTCGAGCGGCCGGTCAAGATGGAGACCTTCTCGGCGGCGGTGGGCAGCTTCCTCGAGCCGATGAAGGACATCATCCAGGGGATGAAGTACATCATGATCGCCATCCTGGTGATCATGTGCCTGGTGATCGCCATCACCATCACCATCGGTGTGCGGGAGCGGCGGGCGGAGATGGCGGTGATGAAGGTGCTCGGCTTCCAGCCGTGGCAGGTGATGGGCATGATCATGTCCGAGGCGGTGCTGGTCGGGGTGTTCGGCGGCATGCTCAGTACGGTGGTGGTGTACTTCCTCCCGCGGGGCATCTCCGCCCTCTGCCAGCTGATGGGCACCAAATCGTTCTTCGACAACATGAAGTCGCCCCTCGAGGTGCTCCTGTACGGCCCGCTCATCGGCATCGGCGTGGGCATCATCGGCTCGCTCATCCCGAGCTGGAACGCCCGCAAGGTGAAGGTGTCCGAGGTGTTCGCCCAGGTGGCGTGAGGCGCCAACCAGTGGCGAGCCGGGAGCGTGAGCGACCGGAGGCTCTTGCTCCGGTCGCTCACGCTCCCGGCTCGCCGGTCTCGACTTTTGGGGTCTGTTCATGCGCGCATTGATCCGCGGGTGGATGTGGGCCGGCCACTTCGCCGCCGGCTTGTACACCCCCATGCTGGTCGTCGCCCTGATGCGGTGGCTGACCAAGCCCCTGCGGGGGGGCGAGGGCCGCGCCACCGGGTTGCACGCCGGCGCCCGCGCCGTCGCCCCCTGGCTGACCGCCCTGGGCGGGTGGGTGGCCATCCTGCTGGTGGCCGGGCTGCTCGGCCTGTCGGCGGCGGCGATCGTCGCCAAGATCTTGCAGCCGAAGCCGGACGACGACACCGCGGCCGACTCGTTCACCCCGCCCGACACCTCCACGCCCCCGGCCCCGCCGCCGGAGGTGATGATCGCCAGCATGGTCATCTTCGTGGCGGTGTTGGTCCTCACGATCGCGGTGTCCGTGCTCGGGCAGGTGGTCGTGGCGTGGCAGGGGACCGACACCCGCGAGGACATGCGGGGGTTCGGGGTGGCGGTGCGGTTCCGCCTGGCCGTCTGGCGGCTGGTCGTCACCGTCGGTTTGCTCGCCCTGTCGCTGCTCCCACTGTCCGCCCTTCTGCTGGCGTACCCCGCCCTCAACCTGCAGGAGTCGGTGCTGACCGACGCCGTGCCCACCCGCAGCTCGTGGCTCAGCCGCCTGTGGCGGCGGGGGTGGGCGGTGCTGGTCGGCCTGGCGGTGCTGGTCGGCCTGCTGGCGGTGGCGGTGGAAGGGGTGACGGTGGCGCGGCAGCTCGGCTGGCTGCCGGAGAAGGGGTCGTTCGGGGCGATCGCCCAGAAGCTGGCCCCCGCCCCGGCCGACATCCTGCCGCTCGGCCGCACCGACGCGGACCGGAAGGCGGCGCTGGACAAGCTGTCCCCTCCCGTCCGCGAGGCGTACACCACCCCGCTGCACACCAAGCTGCCGCCGGCCATGGTCGAGCACTGGCAGTTCGTCCTCCTGCTGGTGTACGCGCTGGACGTGGGGGTGCTGCTGCTCATCGGCAAGGTGCCGCTGGCGTACAACCTGCGGAACATTCGGGTGCGGTGGCTGACCAACGCGCTCACCGCCGTCGCCTTCTTGGGGGTGGTGTGGCTGCTCGCCTTCCTGCTGGCGTTCGTCAACGGGATGAACAAGATGACCGACAACAGCGGCATCCCCGGCAACGTGTTCGCCCTGTCCGACGGGTCGACGGACGAGATCTTCAGCAACCTGGGGTATGCCGACATCGACAACGTGGAGCGGGTGGAGGCGAACCTGGAACTGGTGACGGACGCGAGCGGCAAGCCGGTGGGCGACAAGAAGGACCTGACGTGGCGGCAGATCCCGCCGGTGAAGATCAAGCAGGCCGAGTTCGGCGGGAAGATGAAGCACCTGGCGGCGAAGGAGACGTACTACAGCGTCAACCAGCCGGTGCCGAACACCAGTCGGCGGCGGTTCGTGCAGCTCCGCACGCACGAGGACGCGGCCATCTCGGCGGCCGTCCACGACGTGCAACTGTACCCCGGCGGGCGGTGGTTCTCCGAAGTGGGGGTGGACCAGCAGAGCCGCATCGAGTGCGTGCTCGGGGAGGGGATCGCCAAGACCCTCGGCCAGGACGCCGGCAAGCCGCGGCTGGAGGTGGGCGACACGTTCGAGCTGGGCGAGATGACGTGGGTGGTGAGCGGGGTGATGGTGAGCGAGGGGAAGACGTACGGGTCGGAGATCTGGGCCAAGCGGTTCGACCGCATCTTCAAGCCGCTCGGCAAGGACAAGTACACCACCCTGGTGATGCGGACGGAGGCGAACACCCGCGAGGACGCCCGCGCGTTCGCCAGCTACCTGACGAACAAGCCGGACGCCACCTCGCAGAAGCTGAAGGCGTTCAGCGAGCCGGACTACTACGCCGAGCTGACCAAGACGAACGACACCCTCCTGTCCGGCATCATCATCGTCTGCCTGGTGATGGCCATCGGCGGGGTGTTCGGCATGATGACCACCATGTTCGCCAGCATCGCCTCCCGCATCAAGGACATCGGCGTCCTGCGGCTGCTCGGGTTCAAGCGGTGGCAGGTGATGGTGTCCTTCCTGCTGGAGAGCCTGACGGTGGCGGCGGTCGGCGGCGGGCTGGGGGTGGTCATCGCCTGGCTGACGGTGAACGGGCGGAGCGCCACCAGCACGCTCAGCGGCGGGGGCGGCGGGCCGGGCGGGAAGAGCATCACCCTGACCATCGACGTGGACGCCCAGGTGATGGCGATGGGCCTGCTGTTCGCACTGGTGATGGGTCGCCTGGGCGGGCTGGTGCCCGCCCTGAGCGCCATGCGGATGAAGATCCTGGACTCCCTGCGGTGAATGCACTCCCGGCCTGAAAGGCCGGGGACCCCAGGCGAGAACTGCAGCCGCCCTGAAGGGGCGGGTTCACAACTTGAACCCGCCCCTTCAGGGCGGCATCACTCTGTCCACAGTTCCCCAGGCCTCCGCTCGCTTCGCTCGCTCTGACCTGGGCTGACGGAACCTGCCCCTTCGAGGCGAAGACGGCCTCACTTCTTCACTTGCACCGGCGGAATGGCGGCCGTCTCCGGTTTGGTCGCCGCCGGGCTGGTGGACGCCGGCTTCACCTCCTGCTCTCGCAGGCGGCGGAACCAGGGCGAGTTCCAGGCGTAGTACACGACCATGCCGACCACCACCGGGAACAGGACCACCCACCACCAGTCCGGGTAGGTCGACAGGACGAACAGCAGCACCCCGAGGCCGAGCAGGAACAGGGCCATGCGGGCGCCCCACCCGACCGCGTCCTTCAGGATCAGGTCCCAGCGGTCGTGCCGGGTGGCGCTGTACACCAGGCTGACGGCGACCAGCAAGAACGGCAGGTGCAGGGCGACCAGCCACCACTGCCCGGCGGCGAAAATCGGGGTCATCACTTCGCCCCCCCGGCCGGCGGGGTCGGCGTCTTCGGGGTGCCGTCCGGGTTCATGTCTTCACGCACCAGCGGGCCGGCCAGGGCGTCGTAGATGGCCAGCACGTTCAGCGCGCCGGCGATCACCGTCAGCACCCACCCCAGGTCCCAGTGGTGCACCTCGTCGGCGTTCCGCTGCAGCTCGTTCAGCTTGGACTCGGGCGGCGCCTGCATGTACCGCCCGAACACCCCGTGGTCCTTCGCCTGAGTCTTCTCCCAGTCCTCGTCGTCGGCCGGGTTGGCGGGCAGCGGCGGGGTGCTCACGTACTGGATGACCGCCGGCCACGCGGCCGCCCCGATCCAGAACTGGGCGATGAACTCCTTGCGGTAGGACAGGTCTTTGGGCAGCCCGCCGAGTTCGGTGTTGGCCACCGGCAGGATCACCTTCGGCAGGTTCTTCGAGTCGGCCAGCCAGACGTTCTTGAACTGCCCCAGCCACATGCCGTAGAAGAACATGCCGTACAGGCAGACGAAGTACAGGATGCCCTTGCCGATGCGGCCCTGCATCACCTGCCCCAGGCCGGGGATCAGGTACGTCAGGAAGGCGGCCAGGAAATCGTACTTCCGCGGGGGGGATGCCATTACGGACGTGACTCGGGAGGTCTGGACGGGGCGGCTCCCCGCACCACACCGTTCGTCGGCCGGGGGCGGGCATTTTCCGACCGTCCGGCAATTATAGACGACCCCCCTACCGCGGCCAGGACACCCACCCCAGCCCGCGGGCCGCCCACACCCCCGCCCCGATCAGCAGCAGCACCCCCACCACCCCGAGGAGCGTCTTCATCGCCGGCCGCACCAGCAGCGCGCCGACCGGCCCGAACCAGCCGAGGACGAACTCCAGCACCCAGTTCAAGGCGAACAGCGGCCACAGGGGCATCGGCACGCGGCCGGCGGACCGTTCCGGAGCGGCGGGCACGACCGGCGGGGGCGGGTCGGCGAACGGATTCACTTCGGCGAACTCGACTTCCGGCGTCGGCGGGGGGACGGTGGGCGTGTGGTCGGCCGGGACGAAGTCGAACGGCAGGGCGGGGGCGTCCACCCCGCGGAGGGTGCCGGGTGCGACCACCGGCGTCGGCTCGTCGGGCACGAACGCCACCGACGGCGTGGGGGCAAACATCCGCGGGGCGGACGGCTCCGGGCGGACGGGCGGCGGGGCCGGCGGGGTCCGCGACGGCGGGGTCCGCGACGGGGCCGGGAAGGGCAGCACCGACGGGGTGAACGCGACGGCCGGCTCCGGGGCTGGCATGCGTTGGGTGGTTTTGGCCGCGGGGGTGCGGGGCGAACTGGCGGCCGGTTCGGGCGGGTCGGCCCGCCAGGAGGCGGGCGACTGCTCGGGCGGCCGCGGGGCCGTGCGGGGGGTGACCGGCGGCAGGTCGGGCAGCGGCGGAGGCGGGGGGAAGGCGACGGCCGGCTCGGGCTGGCTGACGGGCAACGCCAGCATCCGCTGGAGGAGCGTGTCCAGTTCGTCGAGCTGCTGGCGGGTCAGGTCGTTCGGGCTGGGCGAGACGGACATTGGCGGGAATCCTTCCGCGACCGGGACGAGCGCCCGGAAGTGTACGCCACCCCCGGACGCGAAAAAAGGGCAACTGGAATCGGGGGGCGCCTCCGACTACAGCAACCGCATGTCGTCCCCGGTCCGCTACGTTGTTCGCCGGCAGGAGTACACGCCCCCGACGGCGGCCGGGGTGCGGCGGGTGTTGCCCGAGAAGTGGACGGCCGTCGCCACCTTTGCCAAACCGGCCGACGCCCAAGCCGAGTGTGCGAAGCAGCTCACACAGGCCCGCCGCACCCTCAACCCGTTCCAGCTCGGCGGGCCGAACCTGTTCTACCAGACGTCGCTCCCGGCCTACGCCCTTCACGACTACCTGCTCGACCACGGTCTTACCCCGCCGCCCACCGCCACCAGCAGCAACCCGAACTACGTCTTCTGGTGGGTGAAGAACAACCGCACCTTCACCGACGACGAGCGAGTCGTGGTGTGGCAGGCGTGCGACAAGTTGAAGCCGTTCGAGGTGGTCGAAGAGGACGACCGAAACGCGGCGTGGCTGGTGGTGGAGAACGAGTGGTTGGAGCAACGTCGGCCGTCGGACACCATCGACCGCGGCGAGGAGGCGTACTACCGGGTGCAGGTCGCGGAACGGTTTCAGATTCGGCAAGCGCACCGGACACGACGGGAGGCCGAACGAGCCAAAACCCGGTTGGCTGACGAACTCCGTGCCGAGAGCCAAGACGACGGGCTGCTCTACTTCGACACCGAGGGACAGAGCCACGATTGGGCAGCGGCCCCGTTCTTCGGCGTGCGGAAGGTACCGGCCGTCGGTGAACTGACCGGACCGTCGGCGTTCGTCCTCGCCCGCGGGCGGTACATGGACGAGCCGACCGCCCTGCCGCGATCCGAGGTGTGGGAGCAACTCGGATACGGGGACGAGCGGGAACCGCTGTTCGCGGTGGGCGACGGCGAGACGGCCGACCAGCAGGCCTCCGAGTTGGGTCGCCGTTCACGGCGTACGGTGAACCCGTTCGCCGTAAACGGCGAGCCCCTGTCGAGGCCGCCACTCACGCAACACGTGCTGTCGGACGAACCAGGGGAGAACGACGAACTGCCGAACGGGTTGTCGATCGAAGACGCCGTCGCCACGCTCCGCCGGCTCGACACCACCCCGCCACCACCGGATGCGAACGACTTGCTCGCCGACTGGTACGACCAGGTGGTGCAGTGGTCGCCGGAGTACATCGACGTCATCTGGGGTACGTTCGCCGACTTCAGGCTGTTCGAGGTGGTCGAGGTGCCGCTGGGGTGATCTTCGCCGCGAGCGTGCGAGCGGACACTATTCCGCCAACTTCACTGTCGCGTCGGTGATCGTGAACAGCAGTCGCTCGGGGTCGGACTTGTTCAACTGCAACTTGCCCGTCACCGTCACCTGCCCGACGACGAACGGCACCGCCTTGCCGGCGTCCACTTGTACGATCTGCAGCGGCCCCGGCGAGTCGCAGAACCAGCACCCGATGGCGAACTCGGTCAGCAGGAACTCCGTCACCTCGTCGGCCTTCTGCGGCTGCATGAACCCGACCACGCTCACCGTCTTGCCGTCCAGGTCGGCGACGTAGGGCAGGTACTTCACGGCGAACTTCTTGCCCACCTCGGTCTCGTCGAGTGCCGCCCACGGCAGCGGGTTCGCCTTCGCCGGGTCGATCTTCGGCAGCGAGTCCACGTCGAACCGTTTGGGGAACAGCCGCTTCGACGCGAACTTCACCCCGCCGAACGGCTTGCTGTGGTCTTCGGTTTTCGCCAACTCGTCGGCCGCGGCACGCACCACCCGCCGCCGCTCGCGGGCCGTTTCGCCCTTGAACCCGAACTCGATCACGACGCCGTCGAGCAGGTTGGCAGCCGTGCGGACGTCGCCGACGGCGTGCGTCACCTCGGCCAGTTGCCACAGCACGCGGGCGTCGGTGGGCAGCCACGAGGCGAGCAGTTGCGTGTGAGCGAGAGCCTCGGCCGGAAGTTGTTTCAAGTCGAAGATCGCGTCGAGGCCGTCGGCTCCAGGCCTCTCCTTCGACCGTGATCGCACCAACTTCAAATGCAACTCCTCCGTCGCCTTGTGCTCCTTCGGTGCCAGACGCGCAGCTTCTTCCAGCGCCGCCGCGGCCTGTTCGAGATCACCCGCGAGTTGCCACGCGGTGCCCAGGTTCGCTTGAAGTCGGAAGTGATCCGGGTGCTTTCGCACCGCCGACCGCAGCACGCCGACTGCCTTCTCGGGTAGCCCCAGCCGCACGTACAGCGCCCCCAGGTCGGCGGCCTCGTCGGCGGTTAGCGGCTTGTCTTTCGCCTGGTTTTCCAGCTTGAGTGCGGCGGTCAGGTAGCGGTCCCGCAGGGGCGTCGGCGTTTTCAGCCCGCCGCTCGTGGGGTTGGCCGCCAACCGCAACCCACGGAGGTCGAGCAGGTAGCCCCGCCACTCGACGGGCGCCGGGTTCGGTTCGTCACCGGAGTAGTGAACGCCGGCCAGGGCGACGGCAGGGAGCAGCAGGAGCAAGAGCAGTGGTCGCATGAGGGGATTGTACCGCACCGGCGTTTTCCCATCATGTCCCAACCCCCCTTCGGAGCACCTCATGCGGTCCCTCTCCCTGCTCGCCCTCTCGCTCGCGGCCCTCGCCGCCCCAGCCGCCGACCCGGCCCCCGGCGAACTCATCAAGGGCAAGTTCGCCGACAGCAAGATCTTCCCCGGCACCACGCGGGACTTCACCGTGTACGTGCCCAGCCAGTACGACGGCAAGACGCCGGCCTGCCTGTGGGTGAACCAGGACGGCGTGCAGTTCAACGCCCCGAAGGTGTTCGACCAACTGATCGCGTCGAAGGACATGCCGGTGACCATCGGCGTGTTCGTCACCCCCGGCGTGGTGCCCGAGGCGAACAAGGATGCCCTCCCGCGGTACAACCGCAGTTTCGAGTACGACGGCCTCGGTGATGCGTACGCCCGCTTCCTGATTGATGAACTCCTCCCGGCGATCGAGAAGTTGAAGACAGCGGATGGCCGCGAGATCAAGCTGAGCAAGAACCCGAACGACCGGGCCATCGCAGGCAGTAGCAGCGGGGCCATCTGCGCGTTCACGGCGGCGTGGGAGCGGCCGGACAGCTTCCGCCGGGTGTTCAGTTGCGTCGGCACCTATGTGGGGCTTCGCGGTGGGAACGACTACCCGACGCTGATCCGCAAGACTGAACCCAAGCCGCTCCGCGTGTTCCTCGAAGACGGCGAGGGCGACCTGAACATTTACGCCGGCGACTGGTGGATGGCCAACCAGGAGATGGAACGATCGCTCAAGTTCGCCGGGTATGAGGTGGAACACAAGTGGACGCCGGTGAAGGACCAGCCGAAGGATTACGGCAAGCACAACGGCCAGCACGCCACCGAGATCTTCCCCGAGGCGGTGAAGTGGCTGTGGAAGGACCACGGGAAGGCGGAGATTCAGGCCGGGAAGGGGTCGCCGCAGATGCAGCAGGTGCTGCTGCCCGGCGAGGGGTGGAAGTTGGTCGGCGAGGGGTACAAGTTCACCGAGGGGCCGATCGCCAACGCGAAGGGCGAAGTGTTCTTCACCGACGTGCCGAACGGCAAGACGTACAAGGTCGGCAGCGACGGCAAGCCGGTGGTGTGGTCCGAGGACAACGGCAAGGCGAGCGGGTTCGCGTTCGGGCCGGACGGCACCTTCTATGGCTGCGGCGGGTTCGGGCTGGTGAAATACGACTCGGGCACGAAGACGACGAAGGTGGCCGACGGGTTCGCCGGGAACGACTTCGTGGCACTGAATAACGGCACCTTCTACGCCACCGCCCCCGGCGGGAACAAGAACGAGATCGTGTTCGTCGATGCGAAGGGCGAGAAGAAGGTGGTGGACACCGGCATCAAGTTCCCGAACGGCATCACCACCTCGCCGGACCAGACGCTCCTGTACGTCGCCGAGAGTCGCACGCACTGGGTGTGGAGCTTCCAGATTCAGCCGGACGGCACGCTCAAGCACAAGCAGAAGTACTTCCACCTGCACGTGCCGGACACGTCCGACGAGGCGAGCGCCGACGGGCTGAAGGTGGACCGCGACGGGCGGGTGTACGTGGCGACGAACACGGGCGTGCAGTTCTGCGACCAGCCGGGGCGGGTGAACGGCATCATCCCGACGCCGAACGGCAAGTGCGCGAACATCTGCTTCGGCGGGGAGAAGTTCGACACCATCTACGCCACCTGTGTGGACAAGGTGTACAGCCGCAAGCTGAAGGTGACGGGGTACAACCAGTTCGACAAGCCGATCACCCCGAAGAAGCCGGGCCTGTGATTTCGGAAGACGGAAGAGCTAACCACAGAGGCACAGTGACACAGAGAGGACGAAGGCAGGAGGAGAGACTATTCTTCCCACTCCCTCATGTCTTCTCTGTGTCTCTGTGCCTCTGTGGTTAGCTCTCGTCTTCCTCACCTCCAAGGTACGCCGGCCCGCACGTCCTGCGGGTTCAACTTCGCGTACTCCTCCATCAGCGCTTTCGTCGCGTCGTCGGGTTTGGCGGGCACCACCACCTTCATCACCAGCATCTGATCCCCGCCGGCGATGCCCTTGCCCTTCAACCGCACCCGCGCCCCGCTGCTGGTACCCGCCGGCACCTTCACCGTCAGCGTATCGCCGCTGAGCGTCGGCACGTCCACCTTCGCCCCGAGGATCGCCTCGGCTGCGGAGATGGGCACCTCCACCAGCACGTCGTTCCCCTCCCGCTTGAAGTACGGGTGCGGGTCGATGAGCACCCGCAGGTAGACGTCCACGCTGCCGGTCGCCGACGCCGGTACCCGCAGCTTCTTCCCTTCTTCAATCCCCGCCGGCACGCGGACGGTGATCTCCCGCCCGCCGACGTCGATGCTCACGCTCCCGCCTGTGGCGGCGGTCATGAACGGCACCCGCACGTCGGTTTGCACGTCCTCCGCCTGCTGGCGTGCCCGGCTTCCACCCCGCTGCTGTTTGCCCCGCCGTTGGCCGCCCGCCGCCCCGCCGAACATGTTGCCGAAGTCGAACCCGCCGCCGGGCGCCCCGCCCCCGCCCCCGCCGAACATGTTGCGGAACAGTTCCTCGGCCATCCGCGGGTCGATCTGCTGGCCCTCGAACCCGCCGGCCCCGCCGCCGGGGAAGCCGCCCGCCCCGCCGGTCTGCCCGGTCATGTCGTACATCTGCTTCTTCTGCGGGTCGGACAGGATCTCGTAGGCGTTGTTCACCTCCTTGAACTTCGCCTCCGCCGCCTTGTCGCCGGCGTTGCGGTCCGGGTGGTACTGCTGGGCCAGCTTGCGGTACGCCTTGGTGATCTCCTCGGCGGACGCCGACCGCGACACGCCGAGGACGGTGTAGGGGTCTGTGGGCATGGTCGAACCTGAGCGAGAATCCGTGTGTCCGGGGTACGATGGCTATTGTACCCACCCGGAAAGGAGCGACTGATGCCCGACGAGGGGAGTTTCCTGCGGGCGATTCTGGCGAACCCGGCCGACGATCTGCCCCGACTGGTGTACGCCGACTGGCTCGACGAGCAGCAAACGGACGAGGCATCGAGGAAAGCGGAGTTCCTGCGGTTGACAGCGGCGTTGGTGATGGAGACGAAAGCGGCGACCCGGTTTGAGATGAAACAGAGGCTGATGGAACTGGCCCGCCCGCTGCCCACCGATTGGCTGCCGGTCGTCAGTCGGTTGGTGGTCGAAAACTGTGCCGTCACAAGCAACGCCCTTCGGCGGCCGTTGCAACAGGTCGAGTTCGAGTTCGAGTGTCCGAATCAGTGGGAGGCGATGACTCCGACAGACAGCCCCGCCGTGCGGCACTGCGAGTCCTGCAAGCGGCATGTGTACTACTGCGACACCATCGGAGAGGTCCATCGGTACGCCCGGAACGGGCACTGTATCGCGGTAGACCTCGCCCTCCCGCTTGTGGAAGGCGATCTGGAAGAGCCGCAGAGGGGGCGCGTGAGGAAGGGAAAAGTGAGGACCGCCCAATTGGAACGGTGGCGTGAGGATCGACGACGCAGTGAACTCGCCCAGCGGATCTCTGCCGAGCGCGAAAGGCGAAAGTCGAAGCGGTAGGGCGGGCGACCCCCGCCGCGAGCCGCCAGCGATGGGGGATGAGGCCGCAGGTTGGCAATCTTGGCAATGTTGAGAATGTCGCGAGACCAGTCACCCACCACCGGAGGAACATCATGGCCGACGAGGGGAGTTTCCTGCGGGCGATTCTGGCGAACCCGGCCGACGACTTGCCGCGGTTGGTGTACGCCGACTGGCTGGACGAGCAGCAATCAGAAGTGGCGTCGCGGAAAGCGGAGTTCCTGCGGTTGGAAAGCCAGTTGTCCCGATCGACGCCACCGAAACAGATGCGAAAGCGGATAAGCCAGCGACTCCAAGTGTTGGCTGCGGAAATGGACACCTCTTGGCTAGCGGTGGTGAGCAAGGTGGAGTTGGAGAACTGTGGGGTGCAGTTTGAGTTTCATTGTCCGAAGCGGTGGGAGCAACTGACGCCGCTGGAAGCGACCGATCGGCGCTACTGCGGTGAGTGTCAGCGTGAAGTGGTCTATTGCGACACGATCATGGACGCCCGCCGCCATGCCTGGGCGGGCGAGTGCGTCGCTGTCGATGTTGGTGTCATCCGTCGGGATGGGGATTTGGACCCGGAACTGGAAAGCCCACGGATCTCGCTCGGGTTCGCGCCGTACCCCCGCCAACTGCTGGAGTTGTTGCAACCGGACGACACATCAGCCGCACGAGCAGCGAAGAAGCGAGCCAAAGAGGAGTAGGGCGGTCGAGTCGCCGGCCGGGGATGGGGCCGCAGGTTGGCAATCTTGGCAATGTTGAGAATGTCGCGCGACCAGTCACCCACCACCGGAGGAACATCATGGCCGACGAGGGGAGCTTCCTGCAAGCGATTCTGGCGAACCCGGCCGACGAGTTGCCGCGGTTGGTGTACGCCGACTGGCTCGATGAACAACAGACGGAGGAAGCTTCACGGAAGGCCGAGTTCATCCGCATTCAGGCCACGCTCGGGAAGGGATACGCCAAGGAGCAGCAGCACAAGCGGAACCGCGTTCGCATCCGGGAGTTGTCCGCCGTGCTGCCGGTCGGGTGGCTGGCCGCGGTGGCCCATGTGGCGGTGGAGAACTGCGAAGCTGGTGGGTCGATGGTGGCCGACTGGCGGTTGAGGCGGTCGCTCGACACCATCGAGTTCGCCTACGAGTGCCCGAAGGACTGGGCAGGGATGACACCGACCGACGACGAGAAGGTGCGGCACTGCGGGGCGTGCCAGAAGAACGTTCACTTCTGCGAGACGATCGCTGAGGCCCGGCACCACGCCTGGGCGGGCGAGTGCGTGGCGGTTAACCTGAGCGTGCCGCGGTCGCCGGGCGACATAGAGATGGTGACGCTGGCAGGCCTTGTCGCCCCCGAGTACTGGCACCAGGCCGACGAGGAGAAGGGGGAGGGCAGTCCGTAAGTCGGGATCGTTTAGCCGGGAGGCGCGGCCCCCCCCCCCCCCCCGGCGGGGGGGGCCCGCCCCCCCCCGGCCCCCCCCCCCCCCCCCCCCCCCCCCCCCCACAACCCCCCCCACCCCCCCCA